>NZ_MZMV01000027.1 GCF_002210435.1 Micromonospora wenchangensis | reverse complement strand
GCCGACGACGCCGCCGCCGACGACGCCGCCGCCGACGACGCCGCCGCCGACGACGCCGCCGCCGACGACGCCCCCGCCGACGACGCCCCCGCCGACCACGCCCCCGCCCACCACGCCGCCGGTCACCCCGCCGCCCGTCTCCTGCCGGGTCGTCTGGCAGCCCAACCAGTGGAACGGCGGGTTCACCGCCGAGGTGTCGATCACCAACCTGGGATTCTCGGTCACCAGTTGGACGTTGACCTGGTCCTTCGCCGCCGACCAGCGGATCACCAACGCCTGGAACGCGCAGGTCACCCAGTCCGGCGCCGCCGTCACCGCCCGCAACGTCGCCTGGAACGGCACCGTGCCGCAGAGCGGCACGGTCAGCTTCGGCGTGCAGGGCACCTCCGGTGCGAGCAACCCGCGCCCGGCCGCGTTCCAGTTCAACGGGGGCACCTGCCTGGTCCAGTGATCCGCGACGGGGCCGGTCCGGGCACCCCCCGGACCGGCAGCCGTCCGCCGCGCCACCCGGGCCCGTCCGGGCGACGCGGTCGCGTCGTCGCCGTACGCGCCGGCGTCGGTCGAACCGGGGCAATGTGCCGGATTCGCCGACGCCGGCCGTCGTTCCGGTGGAGCCTTCGAGAGACGCGATCGCGCACGGTACGGCGGAACGGGGTGGTCTTGAATCGAAGGTTCGTCGGGCTGCTGCTGGTGACCGGCCTGGTGCCGATGATCGAGGCCACCGTGCTGGTCGCCCTCGGATTCCGGGCCGCCGAGGGCATCCCCCCGCAGCTCACCGCCCTGTGGCCGTACGACACCTACCACGACCTGCGGTGGCTCTACGTCTACCACCGGTCGTGGTGGGAGTTCGCGCTCTGGCTGATCTACGTGCTGGTCGCCCGGGGCCTGTTCACCACCGGCCTGGTGCTGCTGGCCTGGCCGTCCGGGGTGCCCCGGCCGTCACTGGGCTGGCTGCTGCGCCGCAACGTCGTGCTCGGCGTGCTGGTCGGCGGGTTCGTCGCGCCCTGGGCGGCGATCTCGGTGGCGGCGTCGGTGGTCGCCCTGTCCTGGGTGCTGCTGGCGTCGCTGCTGCCGATGTTCCTGCTCGCGCCGTTCCTGCAACGGGTGGCGGTGGTGGAGCACTGGTGGCGGGGGCTGCCGTCGATCTCGCTGGTCGGCTGGTCGCTGCTGAACTTCGTGGTGCTGACCGTGGCCGGTGCGCTGTGCTGGGTGGTGCCCGGCTGGTGGACGGTGCCGGTGGCCGGGGTGGCGGGGGCGCTCAACGGGGTGCTGTGGAACCGGACGGTCCGGGCCGCGCTGCTGCCCTCGCGGGTGCGCTGGGCCCGGGTGCCGGTGACCCCGCTGGCGGCGCTGCTGGCCGTCGCCGTGCCGCTGGTCATCCCGCCGGTGACCGACCTGGTCCCGGGCAACGAGCAGTGGATCAGGACGGCGGTGCTGGAACGACCGCTGCCCGCCGCGGTCACCCACGCGGTGATCGTGCTCACCGGCTACGGCTCGGACTACGGTGGTGAGCAGCCGTCCGACCCCCGGGTGCAGCGTTTCTCCTACCGGGGCCTCGACCCCGCCGGGAAGCCGCTGGCGTACCGGTCGGCGGACACCACCCGGTCGATGGCGGACAGCGTGGCGCTGCTCGCCCGGCAGGTGGAGCTGCTGCACCGGCGCACCGGACGGCAGGTGGCGCTGATCGGGGAGAGCGAGGGGGCGATGGTGGCCCGCACCTATCTGGCCCGGCGGCGCGACCCGGCGGTCGACATCCTCGTCATGTTCAGCCCGTTGATCTACGCCGGCCGGGCCTACTACCCGCCCCCGCACCACGACCAGGGCTGGGGAGTGGTCACCGGCTGGCAACTGCGGGCCATCTTCGGGCTCGCCGACGTCGGCGGCGGTCCGGACGAGCCGTTCATCCGGTCGCTGCTCGACGACGCGCCGTTCTACCGCAACCAGCTGATGTGTCCCGTGCCGGGGGTCCGGATCGTCGCCTTCCTGCCCACCGCGACGGCCACCGAGGCGCCGCCGGGGGAGTACAGCCGGATTCCGGTCTTCCAGATCCCCGGCGTGCACGGTGGCCTGCTGGACCGCAGGCTGCTCCAGGACCGGTTGATCGACTTCCTGCTCGGCAAGCCGATCGCGCACACCCGGGCCGAGTACCCGCTGATGCAGAGCTTCGCCGCCGCCTGGCAGGCGCCGCCGCTGCCGATCGCGGCGAACCCGGCCTGGGCGGGCAACCGGCAACCCGACCCGGCGTTCACCGGGAAGGTCTGCCTGCCGGCCCGCTGAGCGCCCGGCCGCCGCCGTCACCCCGCGAGCAGTTGGACGACGACCAGCACGGCGACCAGGTCCGGGCCGCGCAGCACCTGACGGACCAGGTCGACGGGCACCATCGCGAACGGGGTGCTCACCATCGCCCCGCCGTACCGCATGGGTGGGCGGGTGCCGGCCCAGAAGGCGGCCGTCACGACCCCGAGCAGCAGCACCGCGTCGAGCGCGACGGGGACCGGCCGCAGCGCCGGCAGGGTGGCCAGATACCACACGGTGGCACCGACACCCGGCACGACGAGGTGCGTCAGCCGCAGCAGGGTGTCGCTGCCGCCCAGGGACCGCCGCAGGCCCGCCGACCGGCTCACCGCGCGCAGCCCGCCGGTGAGCCGACCGGTGGACAGGTACGCCAGGACCAGGTGCGCGGGACCCGCGATCGACGGCAGCGCCACCGCGACGGCGTACATGGCCAGCAGCGCCCCGGCCCAGCCGACGAGGGCACCCCGACGGCGCGCCAACCGGCGTACCTCCGCCTGGAGCAGCACCGCGAACCGGCCGCCGGCCCGTAGGGGTCGGCCGCGTACCAGACCGACCGCGCGCCACCGGCGGCTCTCCACCAGCGCGGCGAGCAGCGACGGGTCCAGCAGCACGGCGGCGGTGGTCGCGGCGTTGGCGAACTGCGCCCCGGTGGTCAGCGCCGCCCGGTCCACCCGGGGCAGCCGCCGGTACGCGCTGCCGGTCGACGCCAGCGCCACCGGCAGCAGCACCAGGCCGACGACGGGGGTCAGCGGCACCGGCGGCAGCGGCGGGGACCATCCGGTGGCGTGCCCGAGCACCACCAGCACCGCGATCGTGGCTCCGACGGCGGGTAGTCCGACGGCGGGCAGTCGCGCCCAGTGGGGCGTGGGGGCCGTGCCCTGGGCGACGACGGCCCACCCGGTCGCGGTGGCCCCGCCGGTGAGGCCGGCCAACGCCGCCCATGCCAGGTCGGCGGGGCGGTCGAGGCCACCGGCGTACGCGGCTGCCACCGCCAGCAGCCCGACACCGATGGTGCCGCCGCCGACCAGGCCGCCGAACCGGGGGAGCAGCCACGCCCGGCGGTCCACCGGGGAGCTGACCAGCCAGGCATGGGCGGCCGGGGTGACCAGCAGCGGCCCGGTCAGCCGCAGGCCCCACCAGACGAGCCCGGCCCCCGCCGTCACGGCGGCCACGGCGATCCAGTACCTGTCACCCGGGTCGGTCCGGGCGACCTGCGGGGCCGCCAGGTGGTCGCGGATCGCGGCGACCGCGAACCAGCCGTACAGGGCGACGAACAGGACCACGACGTAGGCGTCGGTGAGCACCTCGCCCAGCGAACCGGGATGGTGCCGGCGGCGGGCCTGACGCAGCCGGGCCCGTAGCTGCCGGGGCGTGGGCCCGACCACCGCCGGCGGGAGGGTCCTGGTCGACGTCACCTCAGCCGCCGATCTCGATCCGCCGGTCGGCGACCCTGTCGATCAGTTCGGTGTCGTGCGACGCCATCAGCACCGCCGTGCCGGCCGCCTTCTCCCGCAGCAGCCGCTGCGCCAGCCAGGCCCGGCCCCGGACGTCGAGGCGCTGCTCCGGCTCGTCGAGGACGAGCAGCCGGCGCGGGCGCACGAAGCAGGAGGCGAGGGCGAGACGGCGGCGCTGCCCGCTGGACAGCGTCGCCGGAAGCTGGTCGCGGGCCGGTTCGAGAGCCAACTCGGCGAGCACCTCCGCGACGGGTTCGGCGGTGCCGCCGTGGGCGTAGGCGAGCAGTTCGAGGTGTTCCACGACGGACAGGTCGGGAAAGAAGTCGATGTCGTCGAGGGCGGCGGCGACCGCCGCCCGGACCCGGGGATCGGTCTCGTCGCAACGCCGGCCGTCGAGCAGGACCTCGCCCTCGTCCGGGCGGTCCGCCCCGACGACGCAGCGCAGCAGGGTGGTCTTGCCGGAGCCGTTGGGCCCGACGACCACGGCGATCTGACCCGCGTCGAGCTGGAAGCGCACGTCGTCGAGGACGACCAGCGCGCCGAACCGGCGGGTCAGTCCGCGTACGGCAAGGGTGCTCACGACCGCCTACTGTCGCACGCGGGCCGGCACCCCCGCCGACCCGGCCCGCCGCGACGGTCAGCCCTTCACGGCGCCGATCAGCACGCCCTTGATGAAGTGCCGCTGGATGAACGGGTAGACCGCGACGATCGGGGCGACGGTGAGCACCACCACCGCCATCTTGATCGCCTCGGTCGGTGGCATCGACACCCCGGTGCTGCCGCCGGAGGTGTGCGGGGCCTGCCCGGCCAGCAGGTAGCTCTGCAACACCCGCTGGATCGGGTACATGTCGTTGCGGTCGATGAACAGCAGCGCGTCGAACCAGACGTTCCAGTAGCTCACCGCGTAGAACAACCCCACCACGGCGATGACCGCCCGGGACAACGGCAGCACGATCCGCATCAGGGTACGGAAGTGGCTGGCCCCGTCGACCCGGGCGCTGTCCAGCAGCTCCTGCGGGATGCCCTGGAAGAAGCCCCGCACCACGACCAGGTTGAACACGCTGATCGCCGGCGGCAGGACCAGCGCCCAGATGGTGTCCTTGAGGCCCAGCCCGGTCACCACCAGGTACTTCGGCACCAGCGGCGGGTAGACCAGGAACGGGACCAGGAAGTAGACCAGCAGCCAGCGGTAGCCCACCGAACGCGGCTGGGACAGCCCGTACGCGGCGAGCACCGTCACGGTCAGCGCCAGCGCGCTGCCGATGACGGTGACCAGCGTGCTGATCCACAGGGCCCGGGTGACCGCCCCACCGGCGAAGATCGTCTCGTAGGCGGCGGTGTCGATGCCCCGGGGGACGACCACGAGGCCGCCGGCCTCGGCGAGGGTCTCCCGGGAGGACAGGCTGGTCACCAGGATCACCCAGAGCGGGAAGAGCACGCTGAGCACGAGCAGGGCCAGGAAGGTGGCCTTGAGCCCCTGGCCGATCCGGGTCGGTGGTTCCTCCCAGACCGGCCGGCGGTCGCGCCCCGCGCGGGCCCTCGGTGCGACGGTGGTGGTCATTTCGAGTAGATCCCCCGTTCGCCGAGCAGGTGCGCGACCCGGTTCGCGGCCAGGATCAGGCCCAGCCCGATCGCCGCCTTGAACAGGCCGGCCGCCGCGCCGTAGCCGTAGTTCCCGGTGGCGATGGAGAAGTGGTAGACGAACGTGTCGAGCACCTCGGCGGCCTGCCGGCCCACCGCGTCGCGTTGCAGCAGGAACTGTTCGAAGCCGACCGAGAGCGCGTCGCCCAGCCGCAGGATGAGCAGCAGCACGATCACCGGGCGCAGGCCGGGCAGGGTGATGTGCCACAGCCGCCGCCACCGGCCGGCGCCGTCGGCCGCCGCCGCCTCGTAGAGGCTGGTGTCGATGGTGGACAACGCGGCGAGGAAGACGATGGTGCCCCAGCCGACGTCCTTCCAGACCGCCTCGGCGGTGACCAGGATGATGAACGTGTCCGGGTTGGTCATCACGTTCCACGGCTGCATGCCGGCGTCGCGCATGGTCTGCGCGAGCAGGCCGGCACCGCCGAGCATGGCGACGAAGAAGCTGACCACGAGCACCCAGCTGAAGAAGTGTGGCAGGTAGACGACGGTCTGCACGAAGCCACGCCACCGGCTGGACAGCAGGTTGTGCAGCATGATCGCCAGGAAGATCGGCAGCGGGAAGAAGAACACCAGCTGGAACGCGGTGATCGCCAGGGTGTTGCGCAGCGCGTCCCAGAACGCCGAGTCCTCGAACAACAGCTGGAACTGCCCGAAGCCGATCCAGTTGCTGCGGGCGAACGCCTGCAACGGGTTGTCCCCCAGGTAGGGGTTGTAGTCCTGGAAGGCGATGACGTTGCCCAGGATCGGCAGGTAGCTGAAGACCAGCAGGACGAGGAACCCGGGCGTCACCATGAGCAGCAGCTGCCAGTCCCGGGCGAGCCGGGTGCGCAGCGGCACCCGGCGACGGGCGGGGCGGCGGCCGCGCCCCGCCCGGGTTGGCCCGTCGGGCCGGGTCCGGTCGGACCCGGCCACGACGGTGGTGTCGCGAATGGTCATCGCCCGGCCTTGGGCAGCGACTTGGCGAGCAGTTCCCGCGCTTCCTCGCCCCCGTTGGCCTTCCACTCCTGCACGATGGCGTCGATGTCGGACAGCGGCCGGCGGCCCCGCAGCATGTCGGTGATCTTGTCCTCGGTGGGCACCTGGTTGGCCTTGTACGCGGCCGGCATCTCCAGCTTCACCCCGTCCCACGGGTCCTTCTCCAGGAACTTCACCATGGCGTTGGAGTAGTTCAGCAGGTCCGGCACGTAGTTCGGGGTCTCCGGGTACGGGCCGATGGTGGGGTTGCGGCCGCTGATGAAGAAGTACTGGTTGGCGATCTCCTTGAACGCCAGGTCGGTCTTGACCGGCCCGTTCGGCGTGCTGGTGTGGTGCTTGCCCGCCACTCCGTAGTCCCGCAGCTGCGCCTCCTGCGTGCCGAGCGGCGCGGAGCACCAGTTCATGATCCGCAGCAGTTCCTCGACCCGGTCCTTGCCGACGCCCTTCTTGACGAAGGTGAAGGAGATCGGCTCGTCGTCGCCCCAGACCAGGGGGTCGCCGCCGGTGGCCGAGAAGACCGGCACCGGCTGGATGTTCAGCTTGGGGTTGACCTTCTGGTGCTCGGCCTGGGCGCCCTGCCAGAAGCCCACCCCGTTGCGGGTGAAGACGATCGCGCCGTTCTTGGCGAACAGTTGGGCGCTGTCCGCGCCCTTGCTGGCGATGATCTCGGGGTGGACCAGACCGTCCTTGTAGATCTTGGCCATCACCTCGACGGCCTGCCGGTACTCCGGGGTCTCGTACTTGAACTCCGGGGTCCCGTCGGCCTTCAGCCGCCAGCCCTGCTTGGAGGCCGGCACCTTGTGGTACATCTGGATCATGTCGAAGACGTTGTCGAACGCCCACACCTTCTTGGCCGGGTCGGTGACCTGCTTGGCCACGGTGAGCAGGTCGTCGAGCGACGCCGGCACCGCCAGCCCGCGCGCGTCGAGCAGGTCCTTGCGGGTGAACAACGCCCAGGGGAACGGCCCGTCGGTCGGGTTGGGCACGGCCATCAGCCGCTCGTTCCACAGCGAGTTGCGCCAGGCGCCGGTGGGGAACGAGGCCAGCATCGGGTACGCGTTGGCCGCGTCGCCCTTGAGGTGGTCGGTGAGGTCCTCGAAGAGCACCTTGATCGCCTCGGAGAAGCGCGGGATCTTGTCCACCTCCCAGGCCGGCACGCAGAGCAGCTCCGGGACGTCCCGCGCGCCGAGCATCGCGTTGAGCTTGTCGGCGTAGGTGTTGCCGTCCTGGATGGTGAAGTTCACCGGCGTGCCCAGCTTCGCGTTGACCGCCTGGAGGTAGGCACTCTGCGCGGCCCCGGGTGGGGCCGGACCCCACGCGGGGGTCATCGCGGTGATCTCCTTGCCGCTGGTGCCGGGCCGCTCGGTGATCGCGTCGATCAGCGAGGTCGGGTACTTCGTGTAGCCGTCGGGCACCGGGCGGGTGCCGATGATGTCGGGCTTGATGCTCTGGGCGAGGTCCTTCCGCGTCGGCAGCAGGTTGGCTAAGGAGTCCAGGTTCTGCGCGGCGCCGGAGCCGGCCGGCTTCTCGGAGCACCCGGCGAGCAGGGGGCCGCCGGCGATGGCGGCCGTGCCGAGGCCGACCAGGCCGAGGAAGTGGCGGCGCGAGGCCGTCGAGCCGGGTTGCTGGGGTGTCATCGGTCCCCCCTTGGAAAGGGCTGGTGGTGGATTCGCAGGTGGAAGTGGAGCTAGTTGGTCTGGATGTTAAACAAACTAATGGACGGCGGGAGATTCCGACAAGAGGCATCGACGCCCGCCGTGCCGGCCGGCGACCGGCCGTCCGCGCCCGGCGACCGTCGCGCCGGACCGCCCCGGGCGCACCGTGCGGACCGCGTACCTGCTGCGTAGGCTGCCCGGATGAGCGCACCGTCCCGCATCCTGGTCTACGGGGTGTACGGCGCGGGCAAGTCCACCCTCGCCGCGCGGCTGGCCGACCGGCTGGGCCTGCCCTGGCACCCCGTCGACGACCTGCTGTGGCAGCCCGGCTGGGTCGAGGTGCCGGTGGCCGAGCAACGCGACCGGATCACCCGGATCTGCCGGGGCGAACGGTGGATCATCGACGGGGCCTACCACGGGTGGCGGGACGTGCCGCTGGCCCGCGCCGACCTCGTCGTCGCCCTGGACTACCCGCGCTGGCGGTCCTTCGGGCGGCTGCTGCGCCGTACCGTCAGCCGGCTGGTGACCGGCGAGGTGATCTGCAACGGCAACCGGGAGACGCTGGGCAGCGTGCTGTCCCGGGACTCGATCCTGCTCTGGCACGTCGGCGCGTTCGGCCGGGCCCGCCGCCGGATGCGGGCCTGGCAGGCCGACCCCACCGGACCGCCCGTGCTGCGCTTCGGCTCCCCGGCGGAACTGGACCGCTGGGTGGCCGGCCTGCCCCGGCGGTGAGCGCGGCCCGCACCCGCCCCGCCGGGGTCAGCCCTGCGGCGCGGGGCCGTTGTCGACGAACCGGAACACCGTCGTCAGCGGGGCGTCGCCCAGTTCCTCGAGGATCAGCCCGCGACGGCTGGAGAACTGGAGGTACGCCGAGTTGTTGCTGATGGCGTAGGTCCGCTGGCCGCCGGCCGTGCCGTCGACCGCGATCGAGAACAGTTGCCGCGGTTCCGTCGGCTCGCACGGGGCCCCTGCCACGGTCAGCGGCTGGGAACCCGACGAGCGGACCTGCCAGCAGGCCAGGTCGCCGTCGGCGTCCGGTTCGGCGGTGCGGACCAGGTAGGTGCCGGAGCCCTGGGGCACGAAGACGAACAGCGACCGGCCCTCGTCACCGTCGACCTCGCCGAGCCGGCCGTCGTCGAGCAGGGACACCGCGCCCTCCGCCGCCGCGGACCGCACCAGGGCGTACCGGCGCTGCCCGAGCCGCAACGGATCGGCGGTCGCCGAACCCTGCGGCGTACCCGGGGTGGCACCCGTCGCGCCGGACGTCGACCCGTCGGTCGCCGGGGTACGCGGCGTCGGCCCGGTCGACGGGGTCGCCGTGGGCGGTGCCGACGTCGTGGCGGGCGGACCGACGGGCACGGTGGCCTGCGGCGGCCCCGCCAGCCGGGCCACGGCGAAACCGGTCCCCAGCGCCCCCAGCACGACGACCCCCACCGCGGCCGTCGCGACGTGCCGCCGGCGACGCCTGTGGTCGCCCCGCCGACGGACCTCGGCGACCGTGGCGAGCCGACCGGTCTGCCCGGCGTGCCGGGCCAGCCCCCGCAGGGCGTCGTCGAGCATGTCGTCAGACCCCATGGCCCCTCCCCGCCGTCGTCTGCTGTCCGTCCCCGCTCAGGTACCCGGCCAGGCCCCGGCGGCCCCGGGCCAGCCGGGTCTTGACGGTGTTCGGATTCGCCCGGGTCTCCACGGCGATCTCGGCCACGCTGAGGCCGACCAGGTGGTGCAGCACGATGGCCCGGCGCTGCTCGCCGGGGATCCGCCGCAACGCCTCGACCAGCACGACATGATCGACCGAGACCGGCTCGACCTGCTGGGCGACCGCCTCCCGGCGGTGGGCCCGCACCCGGTTCACCGTCTTGCGCCAGGCGCTCACCGCGACCCGGTACGCCACCTTGCGCACCCACGCCTCGGGGCTGTCGCACTCCCGCACCGTCGACCAGCGGCTCCAGGCACGGGCGTACGCCTCGGCCACCGCGTCCTCGGCCTCGGTACGGCTGCCGACCATCGCGTACACCTGCCCCAGCACCCGCTGGGCCGACGAGGCGTAGAACGCGTCGAACTCCTCGGCGTCACGCATCGATCACGCTCTCCACCCACCCGGTCGCCTCTGGTCCCGTCCCACCCGGCGCGGGGCCCACCCGGCCCCGCCCCGCCCGCCCCTGCCACGCCCCGTTCCGGTCGGGCCGGTCGGGGTCGTGCCCCCGGCCGACCCGACCGGCCGAGCGTCACCGACCGACCGGCCGGCGCCGGCCCGTTGTCGGTGAACCGGAAACTGCTCGTCGGCGGGGCGTCACCCAACTCCTCGAGGATGAGGCCGGAGCGCGCGGAGGTCCGCAGGAACGCCCCGGCGCTGCTGATCAGGTACGACGGCGTGCTGCCGGCCGCCGCGACGATCTCGAACTGCTGGCGCGCGTCGTCGGTCCGGCAGGTGGCGGCCTGCACCACCAGCGGCTGGCTGTTGCCCGGATTATGCACCCGCCAGCACAGCGGGCCGGCACTGGTCCGGGCGTACGCCTTGATCAGGTACTTCCCACCGCCCAGCGGGGTCGGTACGAACAGCTGCCGCCCCTGGTCGTCGTCGACCTCGGCCAGCCGACCGGAGTCGGTCAGCGACAGGCCGCCCTCGAACGAACCGACCCGGACGATCGTGTACTGCCGGGTGCCGGTGAACCCGCGCGGGGCGGAACTCGTCTTCGGCGGGGTGGCGGACAGCCCCACCGCCACGGCCGCCGGCTTGCGCTGCGGCTCGGCCGGGGGCGCGTCGGCCCCGGGCCCCGTCTGGGCGCAGGCCGCCAGCGCGCCGGTCAGGGCCAGCAACCCGACGCCCGCGAGCCATCGTTTCGTCGACATCGTCCGCTCTTTCTGGTGGGGGATCGCGGTCGGCGTACCGGCCCGGTGGTCACCGCCGGTACCCGACTCACCCCTCAGGACGTCCGGAACGGCCCCCCGGTTTCACCGCCCACCACGATCTTTTCCGCCGGCGACCGGACCGCGGCGTCGGCGCGCCCACCCCCTCGTCCGGCGGGGGTACCTTCGGCGGATGCCTGACCTGATCGCCCCCACCGCCCACCTGCGCGACGCATGGCAGGAAGCGCACGCGGAATGGGGGCCGGGGCAGCACGAGGACGGCTTCGGACTGCGCCCGTCCGACGAGGTGGACACGCCGGCCGGGTTCGCCGCCTGGCTGGCACGACTGACGCCACCGCCGGACCGGTCTGGGGCGACCGACCACACCTGCACGTACCGCTGGATCATCGAGCGGGAGCCGGGACGGGTGCAGGTGCTCGGCGGGATCGCCCTGCGCCCCGACCACGACGAACAGGCGCACTGGGCCGGCCATCTCGGGTACGGCATCCGTCCCTCCGCACGCCGCCGGGGGCTGGCCACCTGGGCGGTGCGACGGATGCTCGCCGAGGCACGGCTACTCGGTCGGGAACGGCTGCTGGTCGTCTGCGCGACCGACAATGTTGCCTCGGCCCGGACGATCGAACGGTGCGGCGGCCTTTTCGAGGGCATCGGGGACACCCGCTTCGGCCCCACCCGACGCTACCGGATCAGGCTGCGCGGTTAGGGCCCGCTCACGACGGGCCGGACCGTCGGCCGGGGGATGGGCGATGTCCGACCGGGAAGTTTGGGATGCTGGGCCGGTCCGGCTACCGACCTGAAGGGACCTCCCGATGGCAAAGGTCATCTCCACGCTGTTCATCTCGGCCGACGGCGTGGCCGAGATCGACCCCGACTGGCACTTCCCGTACTTCGACGACAGCATGGGGCGGGCCGTCAGCGCGGACTACGACGCCGCCGACGTGCTGCTGCTCGGCCGGGAGACCTACGATAGCTTCGCCGGGGCGTGGCCCGACCGGGAGGCGGCCGGCGGCGACGACGCGCCCTTCGCCAAGCAGCTCGGCGACCTGCGCAAGGTGGTCGTCACGCGGCAGGCGAGGGAGCTGCCCTGGCGCAACTCCGAGGTGCTCGACGGCGACCTCATCGACGTCGTCACCGCGCTGCGCGACGACCCCGGTGTCGGTGGCGTCCTCATCCCCGGCTCGATCTCGGTGGTGCAGCAGTTGCTCGCCGCCGGGCTCGTCGACGAACTGCGGCTGCTGGTGCACCCGGTGGCAGCGCGCAAGGGCCGCCGGCTGTTCGACGACGGGGACACCCCGTACCACCTGCGGGTGACCACGACCGAGGTGTACCCGACCGGGGTGATCCGGGTGATCTACGCGCCGACCGACGCGCCGGCGGCGGCCGGCTACGACGAGGCCAAGGAGCAGTTGGCGGCCGGGGAGTAGCCGGCCCCCTGCCGGCAGGGCCGTCCCGTCGGGACGAGCGGTGGGCGTACCGGGTCAGGCGGTGGCGTCGGGCGGGCGCGGGTCCAGCTCGGCGGCGGTGACGGCACCGCGCGCCCGCAGCCAGCCGACCAGCTCGGTGGCGCCCCGCCGGACGGCCGCGTCCAGGGCGGTGCGGTGCTCCCACGGCGGTACCCGGTTGAGCCGCGCGCCGCGTGCCCACAGGTATCCGGCGCAGGACTGCCGCCCGCCGTGGCACGCACCCCAGAACGCCCAGTCGATCTCGTCGGTCGAGGGTGGGGCGTCGCCGGTGCAGGCCCGCTCCACCCGGTCGTGCAGGCCGAGCGTCGCCGCGTCGACGAGGGTGGTGCGGGCCCCCGGACGACCAGCCGGTACGCCGCCCGCCACTGGCCGAAGGCCCGCGCGTTCGCCAGCGGCGTGCCGTCGGCGATCACGCTCCCGGGTGCGTCGATGTCGGCACCGGCGTCCAGCAGGGCGTCGACGACGTCCACGTCGTCGCAGCTGGCCGCCCAGTGCAGCGGGGTCTCCCGGTGCGGCCCGGCGAACCGGGCGTCGACGTCGGCACCGGCGGCGACCAAGGCGGCGACGGTGGCGGCACCACGCGGGAACCGGCCCGGCCAGTCGGTGGCCACGTGCAGCAGGCTACGGACCCCGCCGACCCGGTCCGCGATGCGCCAGGCGGCCAACCCCGGATACGCGCCGAGCAGCGACCGCAGCCGGGCGAGGTCACCGTCGCGGATCGCCCCGGTCACGGCGACCGCCAGCGGATCGTCGGCAGCGAGCAGCGACGGATCACCGGTCATCTGCGCGACCCTACCCGCAGCCGGTTGCCGTGCCCCGCCGCCCGGGTACGTCGGGGTCAGTCCGCGCGGTGCGGCCGGGCGGGAAGCAGCCGGTCCAACGGCCGGGGAACCCGCTTCGGGTCGAGGGCGTGCACCAGCGCGGCAGCGTACCGGGCCTTGCGGCCGCTGGTGGTGCCGAGGAACCGGCGCAGCTGCCGCTGCACGGACCGGCCCCGCTGGGCGGGCTGGTTCTGGAAGACCCGGAACCGGTGCAGGTCACCCTCGGCGGCGAGGACGTCCTCGACTCCGGCGGGACCCGACGCGCGGATCAGTTCGTCCTCCAGGTCGGCGACGCACACCGGGAAGCCGAGCGCCTCCATCGCGGGGCGGTCCAGGCCGACGCCGAGACCGACCTGCTCCAGGCCGCGTCGGAACCAGCCCTCCTCGGCCTCGTCGCACAGCCCCCGGACGGCCAGGCCGAGACCCGGCGGGCCGAGCAGCCGCAGGAACCGGCCGGCGCTCGTCGCACCGCCGATCGGCAGCACGCAGACGCCCTCGCCGGGCAGGTCGCGGCCACGCCGTACGGCCAGCGCCTCGACCGCGCTACGGTCGCTGACCCCCTCGACGAGCACCACAGTGGTCAGCCCGTCACCGGCCAGCCGGCGGGCGAGCACGGCGGCCCGCGCCGAGTCCGGGCCGCCGGCCGCCCAGGTGTGGACGGCGACGCGGAAACGGTCCGGTTCTGGCACCCGCCGAGTCTCGCCACCAGCGGGCCCGTGCCGCCACCGGATTCGCCGGGGGCGGACCTGCCGGTCATCGCGGGTGCGGGTCCGGCGGCCCGACCGGCGCGGTGAACCGGAGCTGCCACCGGGGGCCGTACCGGCTGAGGCGCACCACCGCCAGGGGGACGACGTCCAGCCGGGGCAGGGCGGCCATCGGCAGGTCGAGCGCGTGCACGACCGCCACCCGGACCACCATCGGATGGGTCACCGCGACGATCCGCCGGCCCGGCCCGAGCCGGTCGTCGAGCCAGCCGGCGACCCGGTCGCGCAGCGCGGCGAGGGACTCCCCGCCGTGCGGCGTCGCCCCGGGCGTCTCCCACCACTGGCGCAGCGCCCCGGGCTCCCGCGCCCCGACGTCGGCCAGGCTGCGGCCGGCCCAGCCGCCGTAGTCGCAGTCGGCCAGCGCGGCCTCGACGGTGGGCCGCAACCCGAGCGCGGACGCGGTCTGCACCGCCGCGGTCGCCGGGCTGGTCAGGCAGGTGTCCACAGTGCCCAGTGGCCCGGTCCGCCCGTGACCGGCCAGGGCGAGGGCGGCCTGTCGACCGCCCTCGTCCAGGTCGTCGTCGCCCGCGCCGAACACCGCCCGCCGTAGCGCGCCGGTGTGGGCGTGGGCGACCAGCCGCAGGCTGGTCGAGGTCACGGGCGGGCCGGCGTGCCCTGACCGGAGAGCGGCTCGCCGGCCCGGTCACCGGGGCGCGGCCCACCCCCGGTACGTCGGCTCATCAGGGCGCTGAACAGCAGGCCGACGGCGACCCAGAGCACCACCTGGGTGCCGAGCGACGCCAGCCGGAAGTTCCACAGCAGCGTTGCCGGGAAGTCGTCCGGGACCTCCTGGAACGACGGCAGGACGACGTACCCGACGCCGGCGACCAGGGCGAACCCGCCGAGGGCCGCGCCGTACCGTTGCCAGGGCGGCGCGTCGGCGCGGACCGAACGGTAGCCCAGCGTGCCCGCCCAGACGGCCACCAGGCCGAGCACCACCAACGCCAGGTAGGCGACGGTGCGCTGGTCGATGGTGTCGGGGTTGCCGACCGCCGGGGGATTGGCCGGGTACTTCCCGAACGGCACGAGCACCACGCCGAGCAGTGCGCCGCCCGCCAGCAGCAACGCCGACCGGCCGTCGTCGGCGGCCGGGAAACGTCGGCGCAGCAGCACGTACGCGGTCGCGAGCAGGCCACCCATCGCCGTCCCGAACAGCCCGGTGGCCAGGAACAGACCGAACCGCTGCCCGTCCCGGCCGACCAGGTCCTCGGCGTGGTGGTCGTCGGCCACCGGCCCGGTGTGGGTGGCGGCCTCCTCGATCGCGATGGCCGCGTCGATGCGCGGCTCACCGACGAGGTAGCCGAAACCGCCCGCGAGCAGGCCGGCGACGAGGCCGGCGAGCAGGCCGCGGATCAGGACGGTGACGAAGGTGGGTGGATTGTGGGCAGGGGTCAGTGGCACGGGACACCGAGCAGGTGCCGGCCGTCGTGCATCAGCTCGTGCAGGAACATGCCGCTGCGCGAGACCGCACCCTGGTCGAACGCGACCAGGTAGGTGAGCAGCAGGAGTACGCCGACGACGGCCAGGGCCGCCCACCACAGACGGGCGGACCCGACGGGGTGCACCAGCGGCTGGGCAGGAGTGGGACTCGACATGGGATTCGAACCTTCCCGGGGATGACGCGTCCCCATCGCAAGGCTGCGGACGACCGAGCGTCCTGGCTCGCGGACCGTCGACGACGGAACCGCTCACAGTGGCGCGACCGCGCCGGATTCTCACCGGCTTACCTCGCGACGCCGCAGATAGTGGTTCGACCGTAACGGCGCGACCCCCGGCCGGTCAATCGTCACCCCGGGAATGTGACGTGCCGGCCGGGGGTCGGCACGTCATCCGCCGGCCGGCGCGGGGGCGGTGTCGCGGCGGCGGGCCGCCAGGCCCAGGGCGACGTCGACGGCGAGGAAGGCGAGGAGACTCAGCCCGAGCAGGGGCAGCGCCCAGCCGACCGCCACCACCACCGGTACGCCGACCAGCACCGCCCACCACGGCAGGCCGCGTACGCCACCCCGGGGCGGCGCGCTGCCGGTGCGGGCCCGCCGGTCCGCCCGGGTGGGCCGGCGCTGCCACCACATCCGGTAGCCCCAGACGATGACGCAGAGCAGCCCGAGGGCCAGCGCGGCGAGCAGGATCTGGTTGACCGGGCCGAGGAGCACCCCCATGTGGGCCTGGATGCCGAGTCCACTGAGCTGGGCCAGCACCGGCCAGTCGGCGAAGTCGCTGCGGGCGGTGACCGTGCCCGTGGTCGGGTCGACGGCGACCCGGTCCTTGGCGACCGGCCAGGTGTTGTCGACCTGGGTGACCGTCCAGGCCGAACCCGGCGCGCCGGGGGCGATCTCGACCGGTCCGGCCAGCCCGGCGGTGCGGGCGGTGGTCAGCACCCGGTCGAAGGCGGCCGACTCGACCACCCCGCCGGCCCCGGCGGCACCGTGGTGGCCACCGCCGGTGTCGGCCGGGACCGGCCCGGCGGCGAGGGCGGTGGAGAGCTGCGGGGCACGGGCGTCGAGAGCGTCGAGACCGGCGCCGAAGTTCGCCCCGGCGTACCGGGACCAGGTCAACCCGGTGGCCGAGAGGAACAGCAGGCCGACGGTGAGCCAGATCCCGGTGGTGGCGTGCCAGCTGCGGGTCCGGCGTACCCCGCGGGCGGCGGTCAGGTCCGGTACGAGCAGGTGCCGCGCGGTGGCCCGGGAGGCCCGGCGGCGACGCCACCACAGCACCACCCCGCCGAGCGCGAGCACCCACAGCCAGCTCGCGGCCAGCTCCGAGTAGTGCCGGCCGACCGTGCCGAGGTGCAGGTTGCGGTGCAGGTCGTCCAGCCAGGTGGTGGCCGGCGTGGACCCGAACCAGGTGGTGAGCCGCCCCTGCACCCGGCCGGTGTACGGGTCGACGTACACGGTGTGCTGCCTCTCCGCCAGCTCCGGCACCGTGAACACCACCCTCGTGGTCCGGTCACCGGTGCCGGGCTGCACCGCGCTGACGCTGCCCTCCGGGTGGGCGTTGCGGGCGGCCCCGACCTGGTCGGCCACCGGCAGCGGGCGCTCACCCACCTGGGTCACGGTCAACACCTCGCCGTAGAGCACCGCGTCCACCTGCGGGGCCACCGTGTAGGCGAGCCCGGTCAACGCGGCGACCACCAGGAACGGCGCGACCAGGATGCCGGCGTAGAAGTGCAGCCGCAGCAGCAGCGCGCCGAACGGGGACGCGCTCCGGGCCGGCCGGTCGGGCGGGGCGGTGGATGACGCGGGTTCCGGCCTCGGCGGGTCGGACAACTCAGTGACAGACATATCAATCCGATCGAATGTGTTGGGAGGTACCCGATGGTCGCCCCGTGTCAGCGGGTCGTCCGGTGTCCCTGCGGTCGGCCCCGCCCGGTGAGGTAGTCGCAGCGAACGTCCCTGTGGTTCCCGGCACATGTCCGGACGGGACGGCGACGCCACCGGTCCACAGGGGAGCGGCAGTCCCGGCGGCCTGCGGGCACGGGTCCGCCGGCCGCGACCGCTCGTGGCCCAGCGGCGGCGGGTGGCCTCAGGGGCGCGGCGACCGGCGTCGCCGACGCAGCACTGCCGCCGCCAGCAGGACGACCACCGCGGTGCCGGCGACGCCGACGACGGCGACCCGGCCGCCGGGCCCCGGCGCGACCGCGGCGGCCGACGGGCCGGGCGGCTCGGGTGACGGTGCGGCCGGACCGGCCGGGTCGGCCACGGTGAACGGGTACGACCCCTGCACCGGGTGCCCGTCGGCGGAGACCACCCGGTACGCGACGGTGTACGTCCCGTTGGGCAGGGGACCGGTCACCCGGACGCTTCCCGTCGCGCCGGAGACCACCGGATCGTCGGTGGCGACGCGCCGTTTCGTCCCGTCGGTGAGCACGATGTTGGTGAACGTCGGGTCGAGCCGCGCCAGGAACTCCAGCGTGATCGCGGTGGGTGCGCGGGTCAGCGTCGCGTCCCGGGCCGGCGAGGCGGAGCGCAGGCCGTTGTGCGCCCGGGCCGGCGTGGCGGCGACGACCAGGGTCAGAATGCCGGTCAGCAGCACGGCGACGAACCTGCCGGCGGCCC
Organism: Micromonospora wenchangensis; assembly: GCF_002210435.1. GTDB lineage: Bacteria > Actinomycetota > Actinomycetes > Mycobacteriales > Micromonosporaceae > Micromonospora > Micromonospora wenchangensis. The sequence continues at coordinate 79,806 of NZ_MZMV01000027.1, read as the reverse complement.
GGCGGGACGGTGACATGGTCGTCACGGGCCGGCTCACCCCAGCACCTGCTGGCCGATCCACCCGTCGGGCGGGCAGCCGGGCGGGACGGCGAAGACGGCGGAGCCGATCGGCGTGGTCCACTCGTTGAGCAGGTCCCGGTCGGCGAGTCGACGTTGGATGGGCAGGAACTGGGCGGTGACGTCGGCCTGGTACGACGCGAAGATCAGGCCACTGTCGGCGTGCCCCTGCGGGGAGGGCACCCCGTCGTAGTTGTACGGGCGGCGCAGGATCTTCAACCGGTCGTCGGTGACCCGGGCCCGGGTGAGGTGGGAGAAGTCGGGGATGACGGTGAGCCCGTCGTCGCCGACGGCGGCGAAGTCGGGTTCGTCGTGTTCGCCGGTGCCGGTGAGCGGGGCGCCGGTGTCGAGCCGCCGGCCGACGGCGAGTTCCCGGTCGGTACGGCCGAGCAGGTCCCAGGTCTCCAGGTTCATGCTGATCCGGCGGACCACCAGGGTGGTGCTGTCGCGCAGCCAGTCCGGACCGTCGGGCACCCAGACGGCGGTGTCCAACGCGACGCCGGGACGGGGGTTGGCGGTGCCGTCGAGTTGGCCGAACAGGTTGCGTTGGGTGTGCCCGGCGGGCTCGACGCCGGGGCTGCGCCGGAAGCCCTGCTGCACCCATCGGACGGTGGCGAAGGGCCGGCTGTCCTTGACCAGCACCCGTTGGGCGTGGGCGACGGTGACCGCGTCGTCGGCGCAGATCTGCACCAGCAGGTCCCCGCCGGACCAGGCCGGTTGGAGCCGGTCGATCCGCAACGCCGGCAGGTCGGCCACCGACGCCGGCCGCCGGTCGTCGACGCCCGCGGCCCGGTACAGGCCGGGACCGAATCCGAAGGTCACGGTCAGCCGCGCCGGGAGCAGCCCGAGTTCGGCCTCGGTGTCGGCAAGTGCCGGCCGACCCTGGGTGAGCCGGGCCGCGTCGTCGCTGAGCAGCCGCAGCAGCCGGCCCAGTGCCGCCCGGTCGGTTCCCGGTCGCAGGGTGAACGCGACGAACGCGGCGTGGGCCTGTGGTTCGGTGGCCACCCCAGCCTGCCGGGGCCCGTGGAACGGCTCGACCATGCCCCCGACAGCCGCCACCGGACTCGGCTGCGGCGCGGTCGGCCCGCCGGTCGGCCCGTCCCGCCCGGCGACGACCACCGCGCCACCGGCCAGCGCGCCCCCTGCGGCCAGCGCCCCGCCGGCGAGCAGGCCGCGCCGGCTCACCGCCCGGACGCCCGGCTGTCCGGTCACGGCGTCGGGCCGGTCGTCGGCTGTCCGCTCGGGGCCGGCTGACCGCTCGTGGTCGGCTCGGGCGCGCCGTGGCCGGGGGCGTAGCTCTCCTGCGCCCCGGTGAACGGCTTGGCGACGGCGGTGAACTGCTGGGTCCGGCCGTCGGCGAAGGTGAGCGTCACCGTGACCTCGTCGCCGGCCCGCACCGGTCGGCGCAGGTCCATCAGCATCAGGTGGTCGCCGCCGGGCTCCAACACGTGGGTGCCCTTCGCCCTGATCACGATGCCGCCCTGCTTCTGCCGCATGACCATCGTGCCGTCCTTCATGGTCATCTCGTGCAGTTCCAGCGCCGACACCTCGGTGGTGGCGCCGGTGAGCGTGACGTCGGTGTCGCTGTCGTTGACCAGCGTCCCGAAGGCCGCCGTCATACCCTTGTCGGCCGCCTTCACCCACGGGTCCCGGATGGCGAGCACCCCGGCGGACGCGCTCGCCGGTGCCGAGGAGTCCGACCGGGTGCCGGACGCCGGGTCGGCCGGGCCGCAGCCGGCGGCGCCGAGCGCCAGCAGGGCCGCGGTGGTGGCGGCGAAGACGAGTGGCGCGCGTCGATTCGCGCCGAGTGGACCGGTGGGACGCATGGGTTCTTCCTCCGTTGTGCTGATGTGCTGTCCCGTTGGTCGGTCACGTGCCGGAGAAAGTTCCGGCCGGTCGGGATTGTGCCGTCGCGGGGGAGTGGACCGGTCCCGCCGGCCGGGCCGCGCCGCCGCCACCCCACCTGCGGCGACGGCGTCCGGTCATGCGGCCGACCGGTCGCGGGTCCGCGCCGAGCCCGCGTACGGGGGCAGCAGGCGCACCGTCGGGGCGGCGGCGGGCACGTCGTCCGTGCGTAGCCGCCAGGCGGGCCGGTCACCCCGGCCCCGCCCCGCCGGGCCGTCCGGCCGCAGCCGGGGTCGGGACAGCGCGACCACGATCAGGTAGCCGGTGACCAGGAACCCGTGACTGACCAGCCGGGTCGGCTCCACCCGGCCGGTGACCAGGTCGTTGGCCGAGAGCAACACGAGCGCGCCGACGAAGGCGCTCAACATCGGCAGCAGCCCCCCGGTGGGGGTGCGTCGGGCGGCCACGAAGAGGAAACCGGCGCCGACGGCGATGTTCCACGCGGCCGACTCGTGCCACAGGTGCCCGGAGGCCAGCGTGTCGAGCGCGCCGTGGGCGTGCCCGGCGGCCGGGCCCCGGCCGACCTGGGCCAGCCCCAGCACCAGTTGCAGGGCGCCGATGAGGGCCAGCCCGGTGCGCAGGCCCGGCACGAGCCGGTCCCGCAACCGGCGGGGGACGGGGAGCGCGGCCAGCACGACGTCGGCGAGATCGGGGCAGGCCGCCGTCGACCGCAGCCGGCCGGGCGTGTCGGCGGTCGGGTCGCGGCGGTCGGCGGTGGAGAGCGTCAGGCGGGTCCGCCGGGTCACCGTCGCGGCCCGGTCACACCAGACCCGGCAGGCCACGCACCCGTCCAGGTGCGCGTCCGCCGCGATCCGCTCGGCGGGGGTCTCCTCGCCGTCCAACTGTGCCGACAGGATCTCCCGCCACTGCTCACACCCCATGTAAGGGTAGTCGGCCGGCAGGGCGTGGTGGTTCCCGTGGGCTCTCCCGGGCGCGGTCGCGGCCCGGGGTCGGCGGTCAGCCGGCGGCGCTTCCCGGCCGGCGGCGGATCGCCCGGGGGTTCCCCTCGACCGCCACGACGAGATCCTCGCGGGCCCGGGCGACCCGGGACCGGATGGTGCCGACCGGGCAGCCGCACACCTCGGCCGCCTCGGCGTAGGACAGGCCGAGGACCTGGGTGGCGACGAACGCCTCCCGGCGGTCGGCGGGCAGGGCCAGCAGGAGGTCGTTGAGGACCACCTCGCCGTCGAAGCCGCTGCCCCGGGTATCCGGCGTGTCGTGCCACTCGGACAGCGGCACCGTACGCGGACGCGACGTGGCGGCCCGGACGTGGTCGACGGCGGTCCGCCGGGCGATGCCGAGCAGCCAGGTACGGGCCGACGAACGGGCGGCGAACGACGGCAGCGAGCGCATCGCCCGCAGGTACGTCTCCTGGGTGAGGTCGTCGGCCTCGGCCGGGCTGATCAGGTGCGCGACGAACCGTCGTACGTGCTGCTGGGTCGCCCGGATGAAGCGGGCCGCGGCCTCCCGGTCACCCCGACCGGCGGCCAGCGCCCACGCGGTGATCTCCGCGTCGTCGTCGCCCACCTGCCACCTCCGTGTCCGGTTCTACCGCCTGCCGTGCTCCGTCGTCGTCAGTCAACGGTAACGACGGGGTGTAGTAGGTCCCGGGTGAGCGTACGGCATACCCGGCGTCATCCCCGCCCACTGGTACGGACGGGAGACGTCGGCGGATCATCCGTACCGGGGTCGGGACCGGAGGCCCACCGTGACCGGTCGGGCACGGGGTGCAGAGCCGTGGACGAGTTTTGATCATCCCGACCTCAGGTCGGGACGCCGTAGCCAAAACTTTTGCCATCTGCGTAAAAAGTTAGTGAACTATTGATTGAAGTCCGCTCTTCGTGAGGATGATCCGATGCGCTGTCCCCCTCCAGCCACCGGACCTGCCGGGCGTACCCTCGCCGGCCTGCTCGCCCTCGTGTTCGCCGCGGCGGCGGTCCTGCTGCCCAGCGCCGCGGCGCAGGCGCACGGCACGCTCGCGATGTCGACCCCGGCTGCCAACGCCACGGTGGCCGAGCCGCTGACGACGGTGGAGCTGTACTTCACCGAGCAGGTCGCGGCGAACGCGTACTTCACCGTCACCGGGCCCGGCGGCGGCCGGGTCGACAACGGCTGGCGGCACGGCACCCCCCGGCCCCTGGACAAGCCGGTCCGGGAGTACCTGCTGGTCGACGGCAAGTTCGAGCCGAAGGAGTACAGCACCGGCTTCCCGGCGGTGGTGACGCTGGCCCACCTGCCGGCGGCCGGCCAGTACGCGGTGAGCTACCTGTCGGTGGCCTCCGACGGCGAGCCGGTCCGGGGCACCATGACCTTCCGCTACACGGGACGGGCGACCGCCGCGCCGGCCGGCTGGCAGCCCCCGGTCGACCAGCCGGACCCGGCACTGGTGGCCGCCGCCGAACAGCACGCCACCTCCGGCCACGCCGCCGGCCCGGCCGCCTCCGCGGTGCCGACCGCCCCGGTGACCGCCGCCGCGTCGGCCGCCCCGCCGGCCGCCGCCCCCGACGACGACGGGAACGGCCTCGGCTGGCTGGCCTGGGCCGGCGGGTCGGTGCTGGTCGCGGCGGCGGTCGGCTTCGCGGCGTGGCGGCGTCGTGCGGTGCCCGCCACCCGGCCCGCCGGTCGGCCCCGCCCTGGGCGGACGGCCGCCCGGTCCGGGGGCGGCAGCCGGGTCAACCGGTCGAAGACGACGGGTGGTGGGACGACGGGTGGTGGCAGGAAGACGGCCCGTCCCGCCGCCGCCCGACGTGCGGTGGTCACCGCCCCGGTGACGACCCCCGCCAGGACCGGCGCGGCCTCGGCCGAGGCGGTCCCGGCTGCGGCCCAGGCTGCCCCGGCCTCGGGTAAGGCTGCCCCGGCCTCCGGCAAGGCGAGACGACTCCCCGCCGGGGCGGCTCCGGCCACGGCGGCGGGGACGGTCAGGGCCAGGGCGGGGTCCGCCGAAGCGACCTCCGGGGCCGACGAGCCGGCATCCGCCGAGACGTCCGCCGCCGGCGAGACGGCATCCGCCGCTGCCGCGCCGAATGCCGGGTCCCGACTGGGCAACACGGGTCTCGCGTTGCTGGTCGGCGGGCTGGTGGTGGCCCTGCTGGCGGGCTTCGGGCTCGGCCGGATCGGCTCCGGCGTCCGGCCCGCCGACGGCACCACCACCGCCCCGCCGGCCACCGGTGCGGCGTTGGCGGCCGGGGACGGGCACCAGCACGGGCCCGGCACCGGGGCGCACACCCATCCCGGCGACGCCGGTGGGGCCCAGGCGCAGGTGACCGGGCTGTCGGTCAACGCCGGGGGCTACACCCTCCAGCCGGCGGCCCGGACCCAGCCGGCGGGCGCACGCGCCGACTACCGGTTCCGCATCGTCGGCGCGGACGGCAAGCCGGCGACCCGGTTCGCGGTCGTCCACGACAAGCCGCTGCACCTGGTCGTGGTGGGGCGGGACCTCAGCGGCTACCAGCACCTGCACCCGACCATGGCGGCGGACGGCACCTGGAGCGTTCCGCTGACGCTGGCCCGGCCCGGCGGCTACCGGATCTACGCCGACTTCTCGGTGACCGGCGCCGACGGCACCACGGTCCCGCTGGTGCTGGGGGTCGACCACCAGGTGCCCGGCGCGCACACCCCGGTGCCGCTGCCGCCGGCCGCGTCGCAGTCGACGGCCGGGCCGTTCACGGTGACGATGGGCGGTGCCCCCACGGTGGGGGTGACCGTGCCGCTGTCCTTCCGGCTCGACGGCGTCGAGCCGGCCCGCCTGGAGCGCTACCTGGGGGCGTACGGGCACCTGGTGGTGGTGCGCGAGGGCGACCTGGGCTACGTGCACGTCCACCCGGACCAGGAACTGGTGGACGGGACGGTGCGGTTCTGGCTGACCGCCCCGAGCGCGGGCCGCTACCGGGCGTTCTTCGACTTCCAGGTCGACGGGACGGTGCGCACCGCGCAGTACACCCTCGACCTGACCTGAGTGCGGTTCCGGCCGACCCCGGGTGCGCCGCCGGGGCCGGCCGGAACCGCCACGGCCGGCCCGGTCCCGCCCGGGAGGTCGACGACGCGGGGCGAATCGGTGGGCCCGTACCCGGGGCGTCGGGGGGAACGGCCATGATGAGCCGGTGAAGATCCTGTCCATCCAGTCCTCGGTCGCCTACGGCCACGTCGGCAACTCGGCGGCCGTGTTCCCCCTCCAGCGCCTCGGGCACGAGGTCTGGCCGGTGCTGACCGTGCACTTCTCCAACCACACCGGGTACGGCGCGTGGCGCGGGCCGCTGCTGGCCCCGGCCGACGTGGCGGAGGTGATCGAGGGCATCGCCGACCGGGGGGTGCTCGGCACCGCCGACGCGGTGCTGTCGGGCTACCAGGGCGATCCGGCGATGGGTGCCGTCATCCTCGCCGCGGCCGACCGGGTCCGGGCCGCCAACCCGGACGCGGTGTACTGCTGCGACCCGGTGATGGGCGACACCGGGCGGGGGATGTTCGTCCGGCCCGGCATCCCGGAGTACCTGCGCGACGTGGTGGTCCCGCGCGCCGACATCATCACCCCGAACCACTTCGAGTTGGACTTCCTCGCCGGCCGGACGACCACCTCGCTGACCGCCGTGCTGGACGCTGTCGACGTGGTCCGGGCCACCGGGCCCCGGGACGTCCTGGTGACCAGCGTGCTGCACGACGACGTGCCGGCCGGCTCGCTGGAGGTGGTGGCCGTCTCGGACGAGGGCGCCTGGGCGGTGACCACGCCGCTGCTGCCGATCAACCCCAACGGCGGTGGCGACGTCACCGCCGCGCTCTACCTGGCCCACCTGCGGACGACCGGCTCACCGGCGACCGCGCTGGAACGCACCATCTCCTCGGTCTTCACCGTGCTGGAGCGGACCCTGGCGGCGGGCACCCGGGAGATCCAACTGGTCGCCGCCCAGGACGCCGTCGCCGACCCGCCGGCCCGGTTCACCGCCCGCCGGCTGCGCTGACCCTCACGGCACGGCGTCCGGGCGTCCATCCGACCGCCGCTCCGGCCGGTAGCGGTCCGACCTGCGGTGCGGTCGTGGCCCGCCGCACCCGCCGGTGGGCTCTCACCGGTCGGCGGTGACCGGGCCGCCGTCCCGGCCGGCGGCCGGCAGGACACGGGCGAGCCGCCGGACGGCCTCGTCCATCAGGTCGGGTGGGGCGCAGGCGTAGCTCAGGCGCCGGTGCGGGACCGGCTGCCCGGCGGGGGGGGGTCTGCGACCTGGGGTACGCCGAGGGCGGCTCACCCTGCTCTGGTCGGCCCTGCTGCTCGGCTCAGGGGGAGGTCGAGAGCGTGCTGATCAGGCCGAATCCCCCGCAGCAGAGCACCCCCAGCACAGCCAACGTGACGAGCAGGATGCTGTAGTTCGACCACATCCCGAACTTCGTCACGTCGGTGCCCTGCCCGTCGTGGACCCGGTTGCGCCAGCCGCCGAAGCGGAACGACAGCGGGTAGACCAGTCCGGGTTGGACGGTGAGCGCGGTGGTGACGATCGGGATGCCGATGAAGTCCGTGTAGCGGATGTCGTGCGCCCCGGCCGGCACGGCCACGTACCAGGTTCCCTCGCCGGGGATCGACACCAACCGGCCGTCGACCTTGAAACGGCTGGTGGCCGGGACGGGCACCAGGTACGGACCCCGGTTGACCGAGACGGCCAGCACCGCGTGTCCCGGCGGCGGGGGGATCGGCTGCGGGTAGGCGATCAGCGGCGTGACGGGGCCGGGCGCGGACGGGTACGACGGCTGAGGGGGGTACGACATCGCCACATCCTGGCACGACCCGCGGACGCGGTGCGCGCGGGCGGCAGGCCGCCGGCCTGACGGGACGCCACCCGCCCGCCCCGCAGGACGATCCGGCTCGGGTTGAACCGTCGGCACCCCGGTTCGTATAAGGGGGCCGGGACGGGAGGATGTCGGTGGGACCGAGGGTGTGGAAAGCGATGGTGGGGATGCGGCGGGCCTTTGTCACGGTGCTGCTGGCCGGGATCGCGCTGCTCGTGGCGGCACAGCCGGCGCAGGCGGCGGGCGTGGCGCGACCGGCGGGTGCGGTGCGGCCGGTCAGCGCGGTGCCGGCCGAAACCGGCCGGTACTACGTGGTCGGGCCACCCGTCGACGGGCAACGGGAGTACCTCTACGCCATCGCGCTGCGTACCCTCGGTAACGGCAACCGGTTCCGGGAGATCGTCGAACTCAACGTCGGCCGGGTCCAGCCCGACGGCGAGACGTTCACCGACGGGGTGGTCCTGCGCCCCGGATGGCGGCTCGTGCTGCCCAGGGACGCCCAGGGCCAGGGGGTGCGGATCGGCCGGCTGCCGCAACCGGGCCCACGGTCACCGGCTCCGGCCAGCCCGAGCCCGCGCGCCACGACCCCGTCCCGCCCCAGCTCGACGCCGCGCACGGCGGCCCCGTCCTCGGCGGGGCCCTCCCGTCCGGCCGGGACCGCCGCCGCGACCACCCGGGCCGTCGCCCGGCCGCCGGACCCTCCGCAGGCGGGCGGCGGGCTGGACCCGCTGCTGATTCGGGTCGGCGCGGGGCTGCTGGCGGTCTTCTTCGCCGCCGTGGCCGTGCTGCTGCTGCGTCGTGGCGGGCCCCGCCGGCTGGTGCTGGAGGACGACGGGCCGTGGCCGCCGCAGCGGCACCACACCCCGACCCCCGCCGAACTCGTCGCCGGACCGGTGGCCGGGGAGGTGGACACCCCGCCGGCCCCGGTCACCCGCCCGTCGTCCGCAGTGCCGACGTCGGCGGCAATGCCGTCGCCCCCGCCGGCCCCGCCGCTCACCCGGCCGGTCACGGCACCGGCACGGCGACCGGCCCCGCCGACGGTCACCCCGCCGATCCTGCCTCCGCCGCCGTCGGTGGTCCTGCCGGCACCGCGTACCGCCGCCCGGCCCCCCGCCCCGGCGTCGCCCCCGGCGGCACTACCGGGTCCAGCGTCGCCACCGGTACCGGTCGAGGGGTCGACGTCCCCGCCGGAGCTGTCCGCAGGTGCGGCTGCGATGTCCGCCCCGGGGCCGGCGGGACCCCCGGTGCCTGAGCCGGTCCCGGGACCGGCCTCCGTGCCGGCGTGGGAGTCCGTGCCGGGAACGCCGGCCGAGGTGCCGGTATCGACGGCGGTGGTCCCCGGTGTCCGACCGTCACCCCCCGCGACGAGGGGCGGGCTGCCCGTGAAGCCGGTCTGGCCGCCCAGGGCACCACAGTCGGCACCACCCCGACCGACCCCGGTCGACCCACCGGCCGCCCCACAGCTCCCGGCCGTCCCGCCGGCGGCCGGCCCGGAAGCGCCGCCGCCGTTCCCACAGCCACCGGTTGTTGCGTCAGCCGTGCCGCCGCCGACGACAGCTACCCCGCAGCCGCGGGCCGTGCCGCCGCCTACGCCGGTTGTCCCGGCTCCGGCGGTGTCGCCGGCCCCGACACCACAGTCGACCCCGACCGCCACCGCGCCGGTCGCAGGGGCACCCGCCGGGACCGCCGCCTCGGCCGGCGTGGCTTCCGCCGGGACTGCCGCCGCGTCGGCAGGCGCATCCGCCGGGACCGGCGGCGCGTCGGCCGAGCTGGATCCGCCGCGCCCGGCGGTGCCGACCGGCAACGAGGTCCCGTACCTGAGCACCGAGCTGGAGACCGAACTCGGGCCGATCCGGGTCCGGCTGGTCGGGGTCGCGGCGGGCCGGGGCGCGCCCGCGTACGCCTGGCTGGGCCCGGACGAGGCCGCGCCCCCGGCGACCCTGCCGCTGGTGCTGGGCCACCGGGGACCGTGGCGGTTGCACGTCGACCTGGGCCGGGCACCCGACGTGCTCACCCTGGTCGGCGACACCGACGACTGCCGGCGGACGGCCACCCTGTTCGCCAGGCGGCTGCGGGCCGGCGGTGTCGGCGTGGCCACGGTGGGCGACGTGTTCGGCGGGCAGGCCCCGGAGGGTTGCCGGACACTGTCGGGGCTGCCGGCGGCGACCGCCCCCGACGTCGACCCGCCCGCGCCGTACGTGGTGTTCACCCCCGGCCTGGCCGGTGCGGAACTGGCCGGGGCACGGCGGCTCGCCACGGACACCGGCGGGCGCTGCGTGCCGGTGGTGATCGGACCGGTGCCGGCCGGCCGGTGGTCGGTTCAGGTGTCCCCGGTCGACGGCGGGTCCGCCACCCGGGCCGGTACGGCGGACTGAAGGCCGGCGACGGCGGACGGCAGCGGCCCCGGGGTGACCTCCCCGATCCGCTGCCACCCGCCCCCCTGTGCCCGGAAGGCGCGCTGCACCACGATCCGGTCGTACGAGCGGCTGCCCAGGACCAGGTCGACGCCGGCCCGGTGCAGCCGGTCCACCCTGGTCCGGACCAGGGTCAGCCCGGCCAGCATGGTGTGGGTGGCCCCGACGTCGACGGTGCGTCCCGCCGGCACCCGGACCTCCACCAGCAGCCGGCCCGGCCGGGCCACCGGCCGCTGCTGGTAGAGCGGCAGCCAGCCCCGGGGCAGCCCCCGGGACCGGGCCGGCAGCAGCGCGTACGCCTGCCGGGTGCCGAAGCCGGGCCAGCGGCGGACGTCGTTCGGCAGCCCGGCGACCGACCTGCTGGTGGGCGCGGCACGGATCCGCAGGGGCTCGCCGTCGGCGTCCACGGTGGGCAGCAGGCGGCTGAACCCGTCGGAGCGGAAGCCGCCCACCAGCCGGACCCGGTCCAGCCGGGCGGCCGGCAGCAGGTAGGTGTCGGGGCTGCCCAGGACGTACTTGAACCGCGCCGGCACGTGCGCCCGCAGCACCGCCATCGGGATCGCGCCACCCGGGGAGATCCGCACCCGCAGCAGGTCGCTGCCGGCCGGGGCGGACCGGGGGTCGAGGAACGCGGGCACGAACAACTCGACGCCGGGCAGCCCGTCGCCGACCGCCCGCGCCGGGTCACCCTCGACGAGGACGTACGCCTCGAACGTCGCGGCGTTGACCTGCTGGCCGCGCCGCAACCAGGGGGGACCGTAGTCGGCCGCGCGGCGGCTCTCGGTGACCAGGGCGGGCCGGGGGAGGGGCACGGCCGGCTGTTCCGCCACCCCGGCGTCGTCACCGACAGGCGTCGGGGGTGCCGCGTCGGCCGGGTCCGCCGGGGGTGGCGCGGCGGTGCCGTCCGGTACAGGGGTCGGGTCGTCGGCGCGGGCCGGTCCCGGGTGGCCGTCGGCCGGGCCGGCGTCGACGACTGCGGCGGAGGCGACCACGATCCGTTCCCGGTCCCGCCGGGACACCAGCAGCCCCTCGGGGGTCGCGTCGAGGGTCGACGGGCCGTCGGCGTACCTCGGTCGGTGCGCCCGCCACGCGGCGACCGCGCCCGTCGGGTCGAACGCCCGCAGGTCGCGCCGGTCGTCGATCAGCTCGGCCCGGCCGCCCGCGGGCGGGGTCCAGACGGTGGCACCGGTCGTCTCGGCCAGCTCGACCACCTCCGCGACGAGCCGGGCCTGCTCGTCGGCGTCGGACGGCCAGGTCAGCCAGAGCCGCAGGTCGGCGCCGTAGAGCGGCAGGTCGCCGAGGAGCGCGGCGAGCTGCCCGCCGCCGTGCACGTCCTGGGTGCCGCTGTAGGTGCCGACGAGGAAACCGCCGGAGCGGGCGGTGACGGCGACGGTGACCACCCCGGTCGACGCGCCGAGCCGGTGCGCGGTGGCCCGCCTGGTCACGAAGTCGGCCCGGGTGGCCAGGGCGAGGCCGTCGGGCAGCGGCAACCCGACCACCCCGGTACGGGGACGGACCAGCCCGTCGTCCACCGCGAACCAGCCGGGCAGGGAGGTGGCGAGGTCCGGTGGCTGGAGCACGAGCCAGTCCATCGGCTGGCGGGTCACCCGGTCCAGCGGCACCGCGTCCAGCGGCCCGCTGTCAGTGGTCGGGCGGGTGGACCCGGTGGCCGACCGGTCGATGGCGTGCCTGATGTCCGAGCCGTCCGGGCTGACCAGCACGTCGTGCCCGAGCAGCCCGGCGACCTCGGTGAACAGGTCGAGGTGCCGGGCCCCGTCGTCGGCGAGGATCCGGACGTCCTGCGCGGCGTCCGCGCCGTGCCGGACCAGGGTGGCGACGGCCCGCGCGTCGAGCGGCCGGCCGGGGGCGGTGGGCACCACCAGCCGTCCGCCGGGGCCCGGGGCCAGCCAGAGGTCGTACAGGCCGGCGATGCGGCGGTGCCGGCGCGGGTCGAACCGGCGGGTGGCCGGCACCCGGTCCAAGCCGCTGCCGCCCACCGGCTCCGCCGTGCGCCCGAGCCCGTTCACCGCCGCCCCACCTTCGTCTCCACCGGCACCTGATCGCCCGGTCCGTCGTTCGCCGCCACCGTCGGTGGTGGACGGTCGTCCGCCTGCCGGTCACCTGTCCCCACCGGGGGGACGGCCCGAGGAGACGTTCCCGTCATCGGCGGCCGGTACCCTCGGCTGACCTCATGACGAGGATCATGGAAATCTGGTTCAGATTGATTTGAACGGACCGGCCGCTGATCCGCAATAGACGGTGAAGGCCGGTGACGCTCGGCCATGGTGACTGAAGGGGGACACCCAGTGCTGGCGAAGCGCTCGATCCTTGCCCGCCTGCTCGCGGTGGCGATGGCCGGCTGCGTGCTGATGACGCCGACCGGGCCGGCTGCGGCGAGGGCCGCCAACGATCCGCAGCCGTACGTGAAGTACTACGTGGTCGCGGCGCAGTACCAGGGCCAGCCGGAGAGCCTCACGGCGATCGCGCGGCGGTTCCTCGGCAGCGGCGACCGGTCCGCGGAGATCTACCACCTCAACACCGGCCGGGTGCAGCCCGACGGGTCCCGGCTGACCGACCCGGGCAGCCTGAAGGCCGGCTGGCAGCTCGTCCTGCCCTGGGACGCGGCCGGTGAGGGGGTGAAGTACGGCCAGCTCCCGACCGGCAAGCGGCCCACCCCGAGTGCCCGGCCCTCCGGCGCAGCCGACCCCACGCCCAAGGCCGTCAGCCCGAGCCCGAGTCCGAGCCCGACCCGGACGGGCGGCAGCCCCCGACCGGGCGCGACCGGTCCGAAGTGCACCGCCACCACCGGGTCGAGCAGCCGGTCGGACTGGGCGCAGCTACGGATGGCCGCCGACAGCGCCTGGACCCTGACCCGTGGCAACGGGGTCAAGGTGGCGGTGGTCGACACCGGCGTCGACGCGAGCGTGCAGCAGCTCAGCGGCCGGGTGGCGGTCGGCGCGGACGTGACCGTCGGCAACGGCCGCGGGGACACCGACTGCCTGGGCAGCGGCACCGCGATGGCGGGCATCATCGCCGGTGACAGCAGCGTCGACGGCAGCCCGGTGGGCATCGCGCCGGACGCCACCATCCTGCCCGTGCGGGTGGTCCGCGGTTCGGGTGCCGCGCGGGCGGCCGACGCGGCGAACGCCATCGAGGTGGCGGTCAGCGCCGGTGCGTCGGTGGTCGCGGTCGGCTCCCACGTCGACCTCGGTGACCCGGCGGTGGCGTCCTCCGTGGCCACCGCCCTCGACCACGACGTCCTGCTGGTGGCCGGTGCGCCGACCAGGGCGGTGACGCCGCCGTCCCCGGCCGGCCGGTCCGGGGGCGGGGCGCTGCTGTTCACCGGTGGCGTCGGTGCCGGCGACCAGCTCGCCGAGCAGTACGTGGAGGGCGCGGTGGAGGTGGTCGCGCCCGGGGTGGACGTGGCGAGCCTCGGCGTGGGCGGGGGCAAGGCGGTCAGCAACACCGGCACCGAGTTCGCCGTCGCGTTCGTCGCCGGGCAGGCGGCGCTGATCCGGGCGGCCCAGCCCGACCTGACCGCCGCCCAGGTCAAGGAGCGCATCCGCAGCACCGCCGACGCGATCGGCACGGCCCCCGACGCCAGGTACGGCTCCGGCATGATCAACCCGGCCGCCTCGGTGTCGGTGGCGGTCGACGACCGTAACCAGGTGGCCAGCCAGCAGCAGGGCAACAACGGCGCGGCGCTCGCCGTCATCCTCGGCATCGCGCTGCTCTGCGGCGTCGCCGTGGTCTTCGGCCTGCGGCTGCGTCGCCGCCGGTACGCCGGCTGAGCCCGGCACCGGCCCGGCCGGGCCGCCGACGCCCGTGCCGGGCTGCGGCTGCTGACGCCCGTGCCGGGTTGAGGTGGCCCACAGGCCGCGGGCTCCGGTGGACCAGGACGGTCCAGCGGAGCCCGCCGGCCCGACCGGCTACCGCCGGCTGAAGGTCTGCTTCGGGTTGAACACGCAGATCCAGGACATCATCGGCGCGCCCACGCCGTGCCCGTCGACGTCCAGGCAGCGGTCGGTCTCCCGGTTGAACAGGGAGGTGCGGCCGTTGTACTCGATCCACTCCCACTTCTGGGCGGGATTGCCACTGCACACGGCGACCTGCACGGGGGTGCCGTCCTTCTTCTCACCCCAGGCCACGTCGAGGCAGAGCCCGTTGGCCCGGACGCTGCCGTCGGAGCGGAAGTCCCACCACTGCGACCGCTCCTCCCGGCACTTGTTCAGCACCGCCCGCACCCCGTCGCTGGTCCCGGCGGTGACGCACAGCCCGGTTTCCTTGCCCACGAGCTGCTTGGTGCCGGCCGGTCGGGTCGGGGCCGCGGCCGGCTTGGCCGACGGGCTCGGGGGCGGCGGCGGGGCGGCCGAGCTGCCCTGCGGGCTGGGCGACGGTGACGCCGGCGGCGTCGCGGTCGGGCTGGGGGACGGTGACGCCGACGGCGGGGCCGGCCGCAGCCGGTTGTCGAGGGCGTAGTAGTCGGTGTGCTCCCGCACGGTCCGCAGGTACGCCTGCGTCCCGGCGTCCAGGTCACCGCCGGCCTGGCGGACGGCGGCCGGGCCGTTGCGGTACGCGGCCAGCGCCAGCAGCGACGGGTCGCCCTCCAGCCCGGACAGCTCCTTGTGCAGGGCGCACAGGGCGGTGCCGGCCGCCGGGACCGCCTCCTGCGGGTCCCACGCCGAGGCGTCGGACGGGCCGTACGCCTGCCACACCTCGGGTCGGAACTGCGCCACGCCCCGCTGCCCCTCGGGGCCGAGCAGGTTGGCATCGAACCCGGACAGCGCCATCAACTGGGCGGCGACCAGCGGCGGCGTCACCTCCGGGCAGACCGAGCCGGCCCGGACGACGAGCGCGGTGTAGCTGCCGGGTACCGCCTTGGGCTGCTGGACGCCGGTGCTGGGGCGGGGCTGGCCGGAACCGCCGAACGCGGTCAGCTTGCCGTAGTAGGCGGCGTACCCGCTTGCCTGGTCGACGTACCTGACCGCGTCGGTGGGCACCCCCTCGGCGTCGCGTACCTCGTCGAGGCCGGTGTGGAACGCGGCCAGCGAGAGCCGCCAGGTGTCACCCGGGACGTCCGCCAGCCGTACCTGGCCGCTGAGGTCGCACATCAGGTGGGCCAGGGCGAGGATGTTGGCGGCCGGATCGGAGCGTTCCGCGCCGGGCCACGGCGCCCACGCCTTCCACGCGGCGGCGTCGAGACCGGCGATGCCCTGCCCGCCGGAGGCGGTCCGGTCGGCCCGGCCGTCCAACCCCGACTCGGCCATCAGCTGACCCGCCAGCCGGGCCGGGGTGAGCGTCGGGCACGAGCGGGCGGCGGACTGGATGGTCGTCAGGTGTTCCTTGGAGACGGGCCGACCGGTCAGGTCGTCGTCCCGGGCCTCGGCCGCGCCCCAGCCGACAGCGGCCACCACCATGGACAGCACGGCGAGTCCGGCGACGACGAAGGCTGCGGTGCGACGGGGGATCGACCCCAGTCGGGCGAGTACGGAGGGGTGATCGGATTTCACGGGAGGTGTCCCTTCCGGCGTGGCGACATCGCTGTCGTGACGGATGCGCGATGTCCTTGGTTCACCGGGCTCGAATCGGATCGGATGATTTTGGTCCGGTCGACATTGAACCGAGGGGCGTAGCGGGCCGTCAACGTGGCTACCGCCGGGCCGGGCCGGAGTCACACCGGGCATCGGCGGCGATGGCCGTGTCGTTGATCGGAGCTTGGGATGCTTTCTCGCCGCAGGGTACTCGGGATGGGATTCGCCGGCGCCGCCGTGGTCGGCGTGCCGCTGGTGGCGGCCCCGTTGATCTCGCGGGCGCGGGCCTCGGGCGGTCTGCCGCTGAACGTGGTGAACAGCACGGGCCGGTTCGCCAATCAGGCGATCCGGATGTACGTCGTCGGCACCGACCCGGAGACCGGGGCGATGGGCTACGTCCGGGAGAGCGGCCGGTTCACCCCGGCCGACCCGGCGCACAACGGCCCGGACGGGGCCGCCGACATCGGCGTCCGGCTGGCCGACTCCGGGGTGACCCGGTTCGTCCTGCCGATGATGTCGGGCCGGATCTACTTCGCCATCGACGGCGAGCTGCGGTTCACCGTGGTCACCGACGGCAACGGGCGACCGGCGTTGCAGTACCCGGTCGGCTGGGTGGCCGACGACCCCAGCTTCGGCGTGCTGCACGACTGCTGCGAGTTCACCTACAACGCCTCCGGCATGTTCTGCAACACCACCACCGTGGACATGTTCAGCATCCCGCTGTCGATCCGGTTGCTCGGCGACGTGGAGCAGGCCACCGGCAAGCTGGTCGACGGCGGCCGGGACGCGATCTTCGCCGAGCTGGCCCGCCAGCCCGGCTTCGACCGGCTGGTGCTCGGCGACGGGCTGCGCGTCATCGCACCCGGCAAGGGCATCGAGACGGGCCGCTTCGACCCGGCGTACTACGACGGCTACATCGCCGAGACCTGGGACCGGTACAGCCGTACCGAGCTGCGGGTCCACGGACCGACGGGCACCGTCCGGGGCCGGGTGGTCGACGGGCGGTTCACCTTCGACGGCGGGGTACGCGCCTTCGACCGGCCTTCCACGCTCAACGTGTTCCACTGCGACGGTGCGCTCGCCGCACCCAACGACGGGCGGTCCGGGCCGGTGGCGGCGGTCCTCGGGGCCGGATTCAACCGGTCGGTGCTCGACCAGCCGGACCAGCCGACCACCAGCCGGGACGCCTACTACCAGCATCCGGTGACCAACCACTACTCCCGGGTGCTGCACCGGCACAGCGCCGACGGCCGGGCGTACGGCTTCCCCTTCGACGACGTCGCCGACGACGCCTCCTACATCCAGGACACCGCGCCCCGGGAGATGACCATCACGCTCACCCCGTTCGGCGGGGGCGCGGCCGGGCAGCCGGAACCCGAGGTCGAGCGCCCGGTGGTCGTGGAGGGGCCGGTGGTCGTGGAGGGGCCGGCGGCCGTCGTCGCCGCCCGGGGCGTGGGCCAGGAGATCGCGGCGGCCAGCTTCGACCGGCAGCAGGGCGTACGGACCGAACCCTCCAGCGAGGGCGGCGAGCACCTGGGCTTCCTCGCCCACGGCGACTGGGCCGGGTACCGGGGGGTCGACTTCGGCCGCGAGCCGGCGACCCAGTTCCAGGTGCGGGTGGCCTCCGGCGCGCCGCAGGGCGTCTCCGGCCTGATCGAGGTACGCCTCGACGCCCCCGGCCTGCCGCCGGTGGGCAGCATCGCGGTGGCCGGCACCGGAGGCTGGCAGAGCTGGGTCACCGTGCCGGGGAACCTCGCCCCGGTGACCGGGGTGCACGACGTCTACCTCACGTTCGCCAGCGGCCAACCCGAGGAGTTCGTCAACGTCCGCTGGCTGCGTTTCACCCGATGAGCGCGGCCACCCTCGTCGCCCCGGCGCACGGCACCGACCGGTGGGCCGCCGCCGCGCCGTCCACCGCCGCACCCCGGCGTCCCCGGTCGACCGGTCGACGGCCCGGTCGACCGTCCGATGAGCACGGTTATGCTCTCTTCCTAGGCGGGCTGGACGTCGAGACGACGGCGCGGCCGTACGGGGGCGACCCGTACGTCAGGGGGAGGCGTTCTGTGTCGGCGGTGCCCAACGATGCGCCCGGGGTGACCGGCGACGCGGCGACCGAACGGGCCTCCCCCGAGGCCCTGATGCGCTGGATCCACGAGCAGTACCGGGGACCGCTGCTGCGGTTCCTCACCCGACTCGTCCTCGGCCGGCAGGAACTCGCCGAGGACCTGGTCCAGGAGACGTTCCTGCGCACCTGGCGGAACCTGGAGACGCTGGCGGAGGACCCGCGCCGGATCGCCCCGTGGCTCTACACGGTCGCCCGGCACGTGGCCATCGACGCGATGCGCGCCAGGCAGTCCCGCCCGCCCGAGGTAGCCATCCCCGACCTCAACCGGCTCGCCTCGGCCGACGACGAGATGGACCGGGTGGTCAGCACCCACACCGTCCGGTTGGCGTTGCAGCAGATCAAACCGGAACACCGTGAGGTGCTCGTCGAGATGTACTACAAGGGCTCCTCGGTCGCCGAGGCCGCGCAGCGACTGGGAATCCCGGAGGGTACGGTAAAGTCCAGAACGTACTATGCGGTGCGCGCGCTGCACGCAGCGATCGGCCCGACCGAGTCGTCGTGATGACGCGACGTGTCGGTTTCCCGCTCGATCCGCCGGACGGCTGCCGTCCCGGGGGTCGTCACACCGTCACCGGTGTCTCCGGGTCGAGAAGGGGGGCGTGATGCGCACCGGGGGCGAACATCCCACCGCTGAGCACGCCGCCCTTGCCCTCTACCTGCTCGGCGCGCTCGACGACGCCGACCGGGTCGCGTTCGAGGCCCACCTGGCCGGTTGTGACGAGTGCCTGGCCGCGGCGGGCGAGATGGGCGGCGTGACCAGCGCCCTCGGCGGGCTGGACGCCGCCGACTGGGACGACCTCGCCGGCCTGACGCCCGAGTTCCCGCTACCGCCCGAGTTCGGCCCACCGCCGGACCGCACCCCCGCTGCGCCGCCGGTAGGCCCGCCACCTCCCACCGGTTCCGATCAGCCGGCGGCACCGGTGCCGGTCGCGCGTCCGCCCGCCGATTCTCCGCCGCCGGCACCCGCCGCCGCCGGCGAGCCGGTGACATCCACCGCCGACGGCGGTCCGGCGACAGCCGCCGGGTCGGCCCCGACCGCCGACGCCGGACCGCTCGCCGACGCACCGCCGGACCCGCAGTCCGGCACGCCGGTCGCGGCACCCCGACGGAGTGCCCGCCGGGGGGCCGGCCCGCGTGCCACCGGCCGTGGGGCGGGCAGCCGCCCCGGCGGGGACCGCCCCGCGACGGCCTCCGGCACGGGGGGCAGCCGCCCCGCCGATCCGGCCCGGCGTCGCCGGATGGTCCTCTGGGGCGGGGTGGCCGCCGCGCTGGTGGCCGTCGTCCTGGCCGGCGGGACCGCCGTGGTCACCGGTCTCGGCGACCGCAGCGGCGTGGTGCTCACCGCGACCGGGGAGGCGCCGGCCGAGGGGGTGAGCCTCTCCGTCGCGATCACCACCGACGAGGGGCGGGGCTCCACCATCCGGATCACCGCCACCGGCCTGCGCCAGGGCCTGCGGTACCGGCTGTTCGCGGTGACCCGCGACGGGGTCACCCACGTGGTACGGGACTGGACCGCCTCGACCGGGCCGCAGGAGGTGACCGGCGAGCTGTCGCTGCCGGTCGCGGACCTGGCCTTCGTCACCGTGGGCCTGGTGGACGGCACCGCGATCGTCACCGCCCCGATCTCCCGCTGAACCCACCCGGCCGCGCCCCGGACCTGACGTGCCGGTCCGGGGCCGGGCGGGCCGCCCCGGTCAGTACGGGTCGGTGTGCGGGACCTCCTTGGCCCGGTGCGCGCCCGCCTTGCAGCCGGCGAACGGGCCGGCCGGGTTGCGCAGGCTGGTCAGCACCGGTTCCAGGTAGTCGCGGTGCCAGTTGGCCGGACCGCACAGCCCCGCCTCCGGGCCGGTGAGTTCCTGCCAGGCCAACCACAGGCCGTGCAACTGCGCCACCGCCTCCGGGTGCCGCCACCACTGCCCGCACCACGGCGCGGTCGAGGACGCCTCCCGGGCGTAGATCGGTACGAGCAGCAGCCGGACCCAGTTGCTGAGCAGCTCCAACTCCTCGACGTACTCGTCGTCACGCAGGTAGAGGATGAACGGCGAGGTGGGCGGCCGGTCGCCCGGCGGCGCGTCGTCGGCACCGGTCTGCTCCTGCTGGGTCGTCACCGTCATGGACACTCCTCATCGGTCTGCCGGTCGGATCGGTTCCGCCGGTCGGTACGGGTCAGTCGCCCGACGCGTCGGGGCTGGGCGAGGCGGTCGGCGGGAACGACGGCGGCGGACCGCCGAGCCCCTGGTACTTGGCGAACAGGGACCGGACCTGCGCGAGGTAGAGCTGGGCGGCGTTGGTGGAGGGGACGCCACCGGCCCGGCGCACCTCGTCGATGCCGACGGCGTACGCGGCGAGCGTCAGGTCGAGCACCTCACCGATCGCCTCCCCGTTGTCCAGCAGGGCCTGGGCCTGCCCGGCCAGGGCGCAGACGTGCTTGGCCTGGGCGGCGATCGAGTCCTCCTCGTCGACCGCGTCGGTGTCGCCGTCGTCGTCGGTGTCCTCGCCGTACCGTGTGAAGACCTCGGGCGGCAGTTGGGAGATGCCCTTCTCCCCGTTCGGGCCGACCTTCGCCGGGTCCCACCCGGAGGCCACCTCGATCTGCGCGGCGATCACCACGGGTCCGATCTGGGTGCAGGTCTTCCCGGCGTCCTCGATGCTGTCCGCCAGCCCCTCGGGCACCTGGTCGGGGTCGAGCGTGCCCTTGCCGTCGCCCTGCGCGGCGGCCAGCGAGTCGTCGGCGACGCTGACCGGGTCGGCCGAGCCACCGCCGCCGCCGAAGAGCAGGATCAGCGCGACGAGCGGGGCCAGCAGCACGCCCAGCGCGCCGATCACGAACACGGCGGCGGCCCCGACCACCCCGGCCACCGGGGTGGCCAGGCAGCTCAGCCCGGCCGCCACGGCCGCGCCGATCAGCGCCGCGCTGCTCCGGTTCGACCCTTGCGTCGGCTCCGTGCCGTCGTTGTCGGACGCTGCCATGTCGCCTCCCAGGCTGCTCACCATCGCGGTGGAAAAAGTTCGTCCCCGGCGTGAACCGAGGGGCGGGGCCCGTCGTAGTGGCGTCCGTCGACCGCCCGGCCCGCCGTACTGACGGGGCCGGACCCGGGGTGGTTCAACCGGGGCGTCGACGAAGTGCAGCGACATTCGAAAGGAGGTGGGTGCATGGGGTCCGCGACGATGACCGACCCGGCACCGCGGATGTCACCGGGGCCGCCGTCCGCCCGGACCGGTCCCGGGACGGCCGCGTCCCGGCGGTCCCTGTCCGAGACGGGGCTGGGCTGGATCGCGGCGCACGGTGGCGCCGGCGCGACGACGCTGTCCCGGCTCTTCGGCGGCGTCGACCTCGGCTGCCGGTGGCCGGACGCCGCGCGGGCGGAACCGGCCACGGTGATGCTGGTCGGCCGGACCAACGCCGAGGGCATGCGGGCGATGTCCCGGGCGCTCAACGCGCTGCGGGAGGGGCGTCACCCGCCCGGCATGCGGCTGGTCGGCCTGGTGCTGCTGGCCGACGCCCCGGGCCGGCTGCCGCCGGCACTGGCCCGCCGCATCCGGGTGCTGCGGTCGGTCGCGCCGGTGCACCGGGTGCCGTGGATTCCGGCGTGGCGGCTGGGACAGCAGCCCGCCCGGGTGCCCAAGGCCCTGGACCGGCTGCGGGTGGCGACCGGGTCGGCCGGCGAGGGGAGGGCACCGTGACCTCCGGGTACGGGATCGTCGCCGCGGTGCTGGCGCGCAATCCGGCGGCCGCACCCTCCCCGCTGCCGGCCTTCAAGCCACCGCCGCCGTACAACCCGGCCGGTGGCGCGGCCGACGACCTGCTGAACCTGCTCGCCTGGGGGGTCAGCGCGGCGGGCGTCGCCGGGCTGCTCATCCTCGGCATCTCGATGGCCATCCAACTCAACCGGGGTGTGCCCGGGGAAATGAGCGACCACTTCCGCGGGGCGGTGTTCGTCGCGATGGGCTGCGTGCTCGGCGCGACCGCCGGACCGCTCGTCATGTTCTTCGGCGACCTCGGACTCTGAGCCGGTCGCCGCCGGCCGGACAGCGCACCCCGCACTGCCGGCCCTGTTCCACCCCCGTCACCGCCGGAGCGTCGTCGACGCCTCCGGTGATGCCACCTGTCCGAAGGAGCTGTTCCGATGACGTTCACGAGCCTGTCCCAGTACGCGGCGGCCTACCTGTTCGCCCGCCTCCCGATGGCCCCCGACCCGGGGCCCGGTGGCGGGATCAACCCGACCCCCAACGCGCCGGGGCAGCTGAACACCCTGGTGAACAAGCTGCTGGGCCTGATCGCCTGGGCCGGCACCGCCGCCGGGGTGGCCGGGGTGCTGATCACCGGCACGATGATGGCGGTCTCGGTGAAGCGGGGCGAGAGTTCCGAGCACATGTCCCGCCTCGGCCTGGTGCTCGGCGGCTGCATCCTGGTCGCCGTCGCGGGTCCGTTGGCCAACTTCTTCCTCGGCGGTGCCGGCACCGCCGCAGGCCAGCCGCAGTGACCGGCGGGCGAGGCCGGTCACCGGCGGACCCGCCGTTCTGGGCCGAGCGCGGCTGGCTGCTGTCCGTCGCGTTCCTCGCCGGCATGGCGTTGCTGGCGGCGGGGGTCTGGGTGTCGGGGGCGACCCGGCAGACGGAGGTCGACCCGGTGGCCCGGACCGCCGCCGCCGCGCCGGTGGCGCAGTGCCCGTCCCGACCGGTGGTGGCGGCCGGGACGGCGGTGCCGCCGGACGACGTGGCGTGGCGGACCCTCGACGGCGGCGACCGGGTGCCGGTCTCCGCGACGCAGGGACCGTCGCGCACCGCCGACGGGGTGCTGGGCTGCTTCGCGCACACCCCGATCGGTGCGGTGCTGGCGGCGCACGCCGTGCCCACCCAGTTGGCCGGGCCCGCCTGGCGGGCCGTTGCCGACCGGCAGGTGCTGCCGGGGCCGGGCCGCGACGTGCTGGTGGCCCGGCTGGAGGCCGCCGCCGGGGTGGTCACCAGCCGTGGCGGCGGCAGCTACGCGGGCTTCGCCCTGGTCCGGTACGCGGCCGACGCCGCCCAGGTGCAGTTGCTGGTCAAGACCGGCGCCGGGGGGTACGTGGCGACCCTGGTCGCCCTGCGCTGGGACGCCGGTGACTGGAAGGTGGCGCCGTCGCGGGCCGGCGTGGTGCACGCCTCGCTCGGCACGGTCACCGGCAGCGCCGGCTACACCCTCTGGAGGAAGTAGATGGGCGGGTGTTCACCTCCCAGTCCGCTGGACATCATCACCGGCTTCTTCTCGTTCCTCGGTGACCCGATCGGCACCCTGGTCCGGATGATCGCCAACCTGATGCTGGCCGCCGCGATCTCGATCTTCGCCGAGCTGAGCGCCTCGGTGCCGACGCTGGGCACCACGACCGAGGGCGGGCCGGACGACGTACCGAGCCTGATCAGCGACCAGATCGAGTGGGTCGTGACCTACCTGGCGATCGGGTCGGTGCTGTTCGCCGCCGCCCGGATGGCGATGGAACGCAAGGGCACCGCCGGGCGGACCGCGTTGCAGGGCTTCCTGCGGGTCATCCTGGTCGCCGGGGCCGGTTCGTGGGTGGTGGGCCGGGCGGCCAGCCTCTCCGACGGTTTCTCCGACCACCTGCTCAAGTCGGCGGCCATGCAGGTGATCATGGGTGTGCCGTGTGTGGACAACGGCTCCTCCATCGAGTCGTTCCTGCTGCTGGTGCTGGCCTTCCTGCTGCTGATCGCTGCCATCGTGCACGTGCTGATGCTCTACCTGCGGCTGGGCGTGATGACCATCATGCTCGGCACGCTGCCGCTGGCGGCCGCCGCGTCGATGACGAACTGGGGTGCCGGCTGGTGGCGCAAGCACATCGGCTGGACGGTGGCCTGGCTGCTCTACAAGCCCGCCGTCGGTCTGATCATGTTCTCCGGCGCGGAGATGCTCGCCGTCGGCAGCCGGACCCAGAACTCCTCACACATCCGCATCGCCGGCATCGGCGTGCTGCTGCTGTCGGCGATCGCCCTGCCGGCGCTGCTCAAGATCGTGGTGCCGGCCACGGCGGCGCTGGGCACCGGCGACCCGACCGGCACCGCCGTCTCGGCCGCGGGCGGCATGGTCGCCTCCGGCGCGAAACGGGTCGCCGGGTCCGCCCTGTCCTCCGGCGGCGGGGGCGGTGGCGCGCCGTCCGGGGCCCGCGGGCCGCAGGGCCGCCAGGGCGACACCGGTCGGCAGGGACCGTCCGGCAGCGAGGGCCGGACCGGCCGTAACGCGGGCGGCTCCGCCGGCTCCGCGGCGGCCGCGGGTTCCGCCGCCCGGCTGGCCGGGCCGGTCGGGGCGGCGATCGACGGGGCGCACCGGGCGGCCCGCGCCGGCCGAAACATGGCGGCCGGCACCGTGTCGGGCGCGGACGGCGACGCCGGCCACAACTGACAGCGCGGGGCGACGGCCGGCCGTCGCCCCGGTGAGACGAGGGAGAGGCAATGACGACCGAAGCCGTCATCGAACCGACGTACGGCAACTGGCGTCGGCCGCGCCGGGCCGGGCTGGGCCCGCTCGGCCTGGTCGGCACGGTCGGGGTGTTCGGCGGGCTGGTGCTGGTGCTGCTGGCCTCGCTGGCGTCGCTGCAGGCGGCGTTCGTGGTCGGCGTACCGCTCGTGGTGGCGCTGCTGCCGATGGCCGTACGCACCCAGGACGGCCGCAACATGTACCAGCTCCTGACGCTGCGGATCGGCTGGTCGCGTCGGGTGTCCCGGCGGGAGCACCTGTACGTCTCCGGGCCGCTCTCGGCGCGGCCGGGTGGCCGGTTCCCGCCGCCCGGCCTGCTCAGCGGGGTGCTCGCCCGGGAGGGCCGGGACGCCTACGACAGGCCGTTCGGGGTGCTGCACCACAAGAGCCGCAACCTCTACACGATCGTGCTGCGGTGCGAACCCGACGGCGGGTCGCTGGTCGACCCGGAGCAGGTCGACACGTGGGTGTCGCTGTGGGGGGAGTGGCTGTCCCGGCTCGCCCACGAGCCGGGCCTGCGCGGGGCGTCGGTGGTGGTGGAGACCGCCCCGGACCCGGGCACCCGGCTCGCGGCGGAGGTGCTGCCCCGGCTGGACGCCGCCGCTCCCGCCGCGGCGCGCGCCGTGCTGGAGGAGGTGGTCGAGGACTACCCGTCGGCGTCGTCGGAGATGAACTCGTACATCACCCTCACCTACGCGCCGGTGGGTGGGCCGCGACGGGACCCGGAGGACGTGGTCACCGACCTGGCGATCCGGGTGCCGAGCCTGCTGACCGGGCTGATCGGGGCCGGTGGGGGCGTCGCCGAGCCGCTGTCCGCCGAGCAGATCGCCGAGGTGGTCCGGGTGGCGTACGACCCGGCCTGCGCCGCCGAGGTGCTCAGCGTCCGGGCCGAGCACGGGCGGACCGGGCTGGAGTGGGCCGACTGCGGGCCGGTGGCCGCGGTCGAGTCGGTGGACGCCTACCAGCACGACTCCGGGGTCTCCCGGACCTGGCTGCTCACCCTGGCCCCCCGGGGCACGGTGCGCTCCAGTGTGCTGCGCACCATGCTCGACGCGTCCGCCGGCACCCGCCGCAAGCGGGTGGCGCTGCTCTACCGGCCGATCGACCCGGCGACCTCGGCCCGCATCGTCGAGGCCGACCGGCGTACGGCGCAGTTCATGGCCACCTCCGGGCGGGGCATGGTGCAGGCGCGGGCCGCCGCCGAGGTCCGCGCCGCCGAGCAGGCCGCCGCCGAGGAGGCCACCGGGGCGGGGCTGGTGGAGTTCTCGCTGATGCTCACCGTCACCGTCGACGACCGGTCCCAGCTCGACGACGCGTCGGTGCTGGTCCGCAACATGACCGGGGCGACCCGGATCGCGATGCGGCCGGCGCACCGGATGCAGGCGGCGGCGTTCACCTGCACCCTGCCGGCCGGAATCCTTCCGTGGGAGCAGACCGTGCTGCCACACGAACTCCAGGAGGCGATGTGAGCGGCGCACCGGTGGTCCGCGCGGACGGGCTCGGGGCGGGCTGGCCGGCCGGGACCTCGGGGGCGCGGACCGCGCTGACCGGGCTGGTCGGCGACCCGGACGACGGGGCCCCCGTACCGCCGAAGAACACCAGGCCGCCCCGGCCCCGCCGGGAGCTGCCCGCCTCGGCGCGGGGGTGGGAGGGGCCCGGCGGCGGGCGGGTCGGCTACCTCGACGCGCCCACCATGTGGCGGGCCACCACGGTGCAGGCGTGCGGGCTGTGGCCGTTCTCGGCCGGCTCGGGGGCGCCGATGTCCGGGGTGCCGCTGGGTCAGCACCTCTACACCGGCGCCACGGTCTGCGGTGATCCGATCTCCTGGTTCACCCGGGCCCGCTACATCTCCAACCCGTCGCTGTTCATGCTGGGCATGCCCGGTCTGGGCAAGTCGACCCTGATCAACCGGATGGCGGTGGGCCTGGCCGCGACCGGGGTGGTGCCGCTGGTGCTCGGCGACCTCAAGCCGGACTACGCGGACACGGTCCGCGCCCTCGGCGGGCAGGTGATCCCGATCGGGCGTGGCGTCGGTGGGATCAACGTGCTGGACCCGGGGGCGATGGGGCTGGCCGCGGAACGCATCGGCGGCCGGGCGGGCCGGGCGCTGGCCGCCGAGACGCACGGCCGGGTGCTGAACATGGTGGCGGCGTTGCTGACCATCGTGCGCGGCCGGGCCCTGGACGACCACGAGCAGTCGGTACTCTCGGCCTGCCTGCGGCACCTGCGTGAACACACCCCGCAGGGCCGGGCCCCGCTGCTGCCGGACCTGCTGCGGGTGCTGGAGGAGGGGCCGGACCGGGTCCGCGCGGTGACCCTGGACCGGGGCCAGGAGAGCCGTTACCGCGACGCGGTGGACCCGCTGCACCGCTCGCTGCTGGGCATCCTCGACGGGGCGTTGGGTGACACCTTCGGCTCGACGACCTCCACCCGGATCGACCCGGACGCCCCGGCGGTGTGCATCGACATCTCCCGCATCGGCGAGTCCGACACCCAGCTCACCGCGGCGGCGATGCTGGCCGCCTGGTCCGAGGGGTTGGGCACGGTCGCCGCCTCGCACGCCCTGGCCGACGCCGGCCTGGCCCCGCGCCGCTGGTTCTTCACCATCCTGGACGAGCTGTGGCGGCCGCTGCGGGCGGCCTCCGGCATCGTCGACCGGATCGACGCGCTGACCCGGCTCAACCGGTCGCTCGGCCTCGGCGACGCCAAGATCACCCACACCCTCAAGGACGCCGAGGCGCTGGGCTCCGACGCCGACCGGGCCAAGGCGCGCGGTTTCGTGGAGCGGGCCGGGATCGTCGCCTGCGCCGGGCTGCCGGCGGCGGAGATGACCGACCTGGGCCGGGTGATCGGCCTGTCCAAACGGGAGATCGAGCTGGTCTCCTCCTGGTCGTCGCCGCCGGGCTGGGCGAGCACCGGCAGCAACGAGGAGCCACCGGGGCGGGGCCGGTTCCTGATCAAGGTGGGTGGCCGGCCCGGCATCCCGATCCGGGTGTCCATCACCGACACCGAGCGCCGGCTGCACGACACCAACCAGCGCTGGGTGCAGAACGGCTACGCCGCCCAGCAGGCCGCCGAGCGGGCGGCGGCCCGGCAGGCGGCCTTCGAGGCCGAGGCGGAACTGGGCAACCTGGCCACCCGGCCGGAACTGGCCGCCGCCGAGATCGCCGCCGGTGAGCGGGGGTGGCGGGCGTGAGCCGGACGTCGTCGGGCGCGCCCCGGGGGGCGGACCTGTTCTTCTGGGCCTTCTGCCTGGTGGTCCTCGCCAACGCGGCGCTGTTCACGGTCGCCTGGCTGGGCGGCACCCTGGGCGCCGCGGTGACCGGGCACGGCTTTCACCCGCCGCCGTTCACGCTCGGCGCGTACCTGGCGTTGATCTCCGGTGACATCGGCACGCTGTGGCCCGGCGCGTCGCCGTACGCGGTCTACGCCGGGATGCTGGTGGTGGCGCTGCTGCTGGTGGTGCCGGCGGTGCTCGCCGGACGCCGGCTGCTGGACGTGCGCGGGCGCGGCGTCGGGCTGGCCCGGGTGCGTGACCTGGCCCCGCTGACCCCCGCCGGGATCGCGGCCCGCGCCCGGGAGCTGCGTCCCTCGCTGGCCGGGGTACGGCAGCTCACCCCGGACGACACCGGCAACCTGCTCGGTGACCTGTCGCCCAACGGCCCGGAGCTGCGCTCCTCCTTCGAGGACGTGGAGCTGGACCTGATGGCCCCCCGGGCCGGCAAGTCCACAGGCATCGCGGTGCCCCGGGTGCTGCGGGCCCGGGGCGCGGTGCTGCTCACCTCCAACAAGTCCGACGTGTACGCGGTGACCCGCGCCGAACGGGAACGCGTCGGTACGGTGTGGACGTTCGACCCGCAGGGCATCGCCCACGTGCCCCGGCGGATGTGGTGGGACATCCTCGCCGACTGCACGAGCATCGAGGGGGCCCGCCGACTGGCCGGGCACTTCGTGGCGTCGGTCAACGACGACACCGCCAAGAAGGACTTCTGGATCTCGGCGGCGCAGAACACCCTGACCGCGCTCTTCCTGGCCGCCGCCCGGGGGCGGGTACCCGTCGCCGAGCTGCTCGGCTGGCTGGCCGACCCGGCCGACCGCACCCCGATCGACCTGCTGCGCGACGCCGGGCTGCCGGCGATGGCCGAGCAGCTCCAGGGCACCGTACGCGGGGCGGTGGAGACCCGCGACGGCATCTACGAGACGGCCCGGCAGTGCGTGGCGTGCCTGCTCGACCCGGAGATCCTGGCCTGGGTGTCCCCGGACCCGTACCTGCCGCAGTTCCGCCCGGAGCGGCACGTGCTCGGCCGGGACACCCTCTTCCTGCTCTCCAAGGACGGTGGTGGCTCGGCCGCCGGGGTGATCGCCGGCCTCGCCGACGCGACGTTGCGGGCGGGGGTGGTGGCCGCCGAACGGATGGGCGGCCGGCTCGACCCGCCGATGACGGCGGTGCTGGACGAGGCGGCGAACGTGTGCCGGATCTCCGACCTGCCGGACCTCTACTCGCACCTGGGATCGCGGGGGATCAACGTGGTCACCCTGTTGCAGAGCTACCGGCAGGGGTCACGGGTCTGGGGGGAGGCCGGGATGGACGCGCTGTGGGGCGCGGCCACCATCAAGCTGCTCGGTGCGGGCCTCGACGACGCCGACTTCGTGGAGAAGGTCTCCAAGCTGGTCGGGCAGCACGACGTGAGCACGGTCAGCGTCTCGCGCAGCCGGGACGGCTCGTCCCGGTCCACCTCGTACCGGCAGGAGCACGTGTTGCCGCCGGACCGGATCCGGGCCCTGCCGAAGGGGACCGCGCTGCTGCTCGCCACCGGCATCCGACCCGCCGTGATCACACTGCGGCCCTGGTACAAGGAGCCGGACGCGGCGCGGATCTCGGCCCAGGCCCGGCAGGAGGTCGCGGCGATCACCGAACGGGCCGCCGGCAAGGCCACCGCGACGCCGTGGCAGGCGAACCGGCGAGAAACCCCGGCCGCCGGCTGAACCGGTGCGCCGGGCCGGTCGTAAAGAGCGTGTCAACCGCTGGTCGAGCATCAAGGAGCCCAGGTGTCCTCACCCCATCAGCCGCCACCGGGCGGGACCGGAAGTCCCACCGGCAGCGAGAACTACAGCGTCCACTACCCGCCCAGCGAGAGCGGGTACGGGCAGATCAGTTACTCACCGAGCGTCTACAGCCAGGCCAGTAACCCGCAGGTCAGCTACACCCCCAGCAACTACAGCCAGGACGCCCCGAGCACCTCGTCCATGCCGTCGGGCTACGGCCAGTACAGCGCGGCCGACTACCAGGCCGACGTGGGCCAGCCGTACAACACGTCGACCTCCTCGGGTCGCAGCAGCCCCGGCCCGGGTGACTCGATCAGCGTCCAGTGGAGCGAGGGGGAAACCAGCGAGCACTCGCTGGACAGCGGGAACCGGGTGATGACCCTGATCAAGGCGACCGGCAACTGGATCTACGAGAACGACGAGAAGATCGTCAACTTCGTGTCGATGGTCGCGTCACCCGGGGTGCAGGGTGCCGCCGGGCTGCGGGGCAACGCGGTGGCCAACAGTGTGGGCCTGGCCCTGGCCGCCGGCCCCGGCGCGTACGTGGTGGGCAAGGAGGTGATCAACTCGCTGCGCAACGGCCAGCAGGGTGACCTGGTCCGGGCCGCCTACGGCGCGGTGGCCGCCGCAGGCGCGCTCACCTGGGGCGTCGGCTACGCGCCGGGCCAGGACACCACGGCCGGCAACGCCGGGGCCATCGTGCACGGCGCGGGCTCCGCGTTCATGGTCACCCGGGGCCCCCGGGAACAGCCGAGGCGTTCCCGGCAGGACACGGAGTCCCGTGGGGAGATCGCCGACACCGCCAGTTCGCACCGCAGGAGCGGGACCACCTCCCGTAACCACACCTCCCGTACCCACACCTCCCGCACCAGCGGCCGGGACAGCGGCTCTTCGCACGAGTCGGTGAGCCGGCGCAACGTGACCGACCGCACCCGTGACCACCACCGGCGCGGCGGTGGCGGCAGCAGCGGTGGCTCCGGTGTCGTCCGGTAGGTCACGCCTGCCGTGACCGTCCAGGTCGGGGTGCCGCCGCGTCCAGGGACGTGGACCGGCGGCACCCCGACGGCGTGGTGGGTGGGCGGGCACACCCCGACCCCCCACCCACCACCCGCACCGGCCGTGGCCGGTCTGCCGGCCCGCTCCGCCGGGGCGGGCCGGCAGCGGGTCATCCGGCCGGCAGGGTGAACCGCCAGCGTCGTGCGCGCAGCACGGGCGCGATCCGGTCGACCGCCGCGACGCTCTGGCTGCGGTCCCCGCCGCCGTCGTGCAGCAGCACCACCGCGCCGGGAGTGACCCCGTCGAGCAGCCGGCGGACGAGTTCGTCGGTGCCGGGTGGCTCCCAGTCCCCGACGGCCAACCGCCACCCGAGCGGCCGCATGCCCAGCGCGGCGGCCACCGCCGGGGTCGCCCCCCAGGCCCCGTAGGGGGCCCGGAAGTACCGGACCTTGGCCGCCGGCACGGCCCGCCGGATGGCCTCGTTGGTCGCCCGCAGGTCCGCCTCGATCCGCTCGGCCGACCAGGTGCTCATGTCGTCGTGGTGCATGCTGTGGTTGCCCAGGTGGTGGCCGTCGGCCACGATCCTGCGCACCACCTCGGGGTGGGCCTCGACCTGCCCGCCGCAGAGCAGGAACACGGCCGCGATCCGGTGCCGCCGCAGGACGGTGAGCAGGCGCAGGGTGTCGGCGGGGTTCGGGCCGTCGTCGAAGGTGAGGCTGACCGTCCGCCCGCCGCCCCGGGCCGTGTCGAGGATGTCGGCGCCCACCGGCCGGCCTACCGGCGCGGCTTCGGCGTGGCCCGCATCCGCACGTACGGCGGCCCGGCGTAGATCAGGTCGGCCTTCATCACCTGGTACGCCCGCTTGGGCTGGTAGTTCTCGTCGTAGATGGTGGCCAGGCCCTGCGGCGGGTCGTCGAAGGTGCCGGGCACCCAGGAGTGCCGGTCGGTGAAGCCCCAGACGGTGAACGACAGGCAGCGCGGCTCGGCCAGGCAGGCCTGCAACAGCACGTGGAAGTTCGCCGCGGACGCCTGGAGCCGGGGGTTGATCTCCTCCGAGTCGCCGGCCTGGACCCCGTCGGTCAGCCGGCTGCGCACGTCGACCTCGGTGAACGCGGTGGACAGCCCCAGCCCGGCGAACCGGTGCAGCGCGTCGGCGACCTGGAGGGTGTCGTAGTTGCCGTACTGGGTGCCCAGGTGGCCCTGGCTGCCGACCCCGTCGATCGGCACGCCCCGGGCCAGCAGGCCCTTGACCATGTCGTAGACGAACTGGGTCTTGTCGTTGGCCGGGTCGCCGGAGCCGAACGCCTCGATGTTGTAGTCGTTGTAGAACAGCAGGGCGGTCGGGTCGGCGGCGCGGGCCCAACGGAACGCGTCCGCCACGTAACCGGGGCCGAGGTGTTCGGCCCAGAACCCCTTGTAGTGCAGGGTGGACGGGGTGTCCCAGGGGTCGCTGACGGCCTCGTTGACCACGTCCCACTGCCAGATCCTGCCCCGGTAGCGGCTGGCGACGGTGGTGATGTGCTTGCGCAGGATCGACCGCAGCTCGGTGTTGTCGATGGAGCCGTCGGCCACCCCGTCGGTGAGCCACTTGGGTAGCTGGCTGTGCCACACCAGCACGTGACCCCGGACCTTCTGGCCGTTGCGCCGGGCGGTGGCGACGAGTTCGTCGGCCGCCGACCAGTCGTAGGTGCCCCGGGTCGGCTCCAGCGACTCCCACTTCATCACGTTCTCGGCGGTGACCGTGGAGAACTCGTCGCGCACGATCTCCCGGTAGCGGGGCTCGGCGGGGTCGGCGAGGGCGGCCATGTCGACCGCGGTGCCGACGTACAGCCCGTGGCGCTGGCCCAGGGCGCGCAGGCTCTGCGCGGTCGGGTCGTACGGCCGTTCGGCGGCGGCCGGTACGGCGTTCAACACACCGGCGGTCGCGACGGCGACCAACCCGGCAGCCATCCACCGTCTGAGCATCATCTGCGTTCCTTTCCCGAGGCCCGTCGACGGGTCGACGGCGGCGAGGTGGGGCGGGGGAGCGGTGCGGCCACCGATGCGCGCGGGGGACGACCGCGCCGGAACCTACCGATAGTTGCCTATCGATTTCCGGAAGTCGACTGGAACGTTACGAGCGCGGACCCTGCGGGTCAACCATCGATACTTCCGGAACTCCTGGTCACGCCGCCGGCCGTGCGTCGCAACGTTTCGACGCCGCCGGGACCCCGGGCACGACCACGACCGGCCCCACCGGAGCCGGTCGTGGTGCGGTCGGTCGGGCTGCGCCGGGCGGTCAGTGCTCCCGGTAGGTGGCCCGGTCGAAATCGGCGTACCCGCCGTCGCCGCCGAGATCCTGGACCCAGAGCCCGAGGAACGCCCCGGTGAACCCCCAGGCGGCCGGCTCACCGTCGATGATCAGCGCGGCGTGCTCGTCGGAGAGGATGGTCGCGTCCAACTCGACCGGCAGCTGCTGCCAGCCGGCGCCCAGGTCGTAGCCGAAGCGCACCACCGGCCCGTCGAACTCGGCGCGCAGGCCGACCCGGGTGACGCCGCCGGTGTCCACGGTCAGCTCCGGGTGGGCGGTGCGCCGGCCGTTGTCGGAGCTGAGCAGTTCCAGCACGGTGCGGCCGTCGTCGGCTCGGGTCAGGTAGAGGTGGTGCCAGTTCAGGGTGTTGTAGTAGGCGGTGATCCCGGCGAGCTGACGGTGGTCGACCGGGTCGAACTCGACGACGGTCTCCAGGGCGCACCGGGTCGCGCCGACGCGGCGGGCGACCAGGCTGGGGGCCTGCCGTCCCACGGGGGACTGCCCACCGTGGACCCGCAGGTGCGACGGGCGGGACCGCAGGTCGATCCAGTCCGGGTCGGCCGGCCGGCGCAACGTCGACCACGCCGTGCCCAGCTCGTCGGCGTCGAAGTCGTCGGTGTCGGGTTCCGCCGGCCACGGGTGCGCCGGCAGGTCGGGGGCGTCGACCTCGTCGGCGGGCACCCCGCCGGGAATCCGGGGCCAGCCGCCCGCGGGCCACTCGACCCGCTGGATCGCGGTCTCCCGGCCCAGGACGCAACTGCCCAGCGGGGAGTAGGGGCGACCGACCAGGTGGGCGAGGTACCACCCGCCGTCGGGGGTGCGGACCAGGCTGCCGTGGCCGGCCTTCTGCAACCGCAGGTCGGGTCGGCCCACCGAGGTCAGCAGCGGACCGTCCGGGTCCACCTCGTACGGTCCGAACAGCTCGCGGGAACGGGCCACGGTGACCTGGTGCTCCCAACTCGTGCCGCCCTCCGCGGTGATCAGCCAGTACCAGCCGTCGTGGCGGTAGAGGTGCGGGCCCTCGGTGACCCCGACCGGGGTGCCGGTGAACAGGATGCGGGGCCGACCGACGAGCCGGCGCGCGGCCCGGTCGTACTGCTGGATCTCGATGCCGCCGAAGCGGTCCCGGCCGGGCCGCCAGTCGGCGCTCATGGCCAGCAGCCAGGTGGTGCCGTCGTCGTCGTGGAACAGTGCGGCGTCGAAGCCGCGCCCGTGCAGCTTCACCGGGTCCGACCAGGGGCCGGTGATGTCGGGCGCGGTGATCAGGAAGTTCTGCGGATCCCAGTAGCCGCTGGCGAAGCTGGCCACGTCGCTGTAGACGAGGTGGAACTGCCCGTCGTGGTAGGTCAGGTCGGGTGCCCACACGCCGTTGGAGTCGCCGCAGCCGCGCAGGTCGAGCAGGCGGCGGTCGGTGATGATCCCGCCGAGCGGTCGCCAGTGCACCAGGTCGCGCGAGTGGTGCAGGCGGACCCCGGGGTACCACTCGAACGTCGAGGTGGCCAGGTAGTAGTCGTCGCCGACCCGCAGGATCGACGGATCCGGGTGGAACCCGGCGAGGACGGGATTGCGGATCGACCGGGCAGCGGTCGCCACTTCAGCGGTGTCGGTCGACACGTGCACTCCTCGGGGCAGCTCTCGAAACTTTCGAAATCAGGGCCATGGTCGGTGAAGCCCTGCACACGCTAGCCGTTTTCGCCGCGATAGGACAGAGGGCTTGACCCGCGTGGAAACAACTCGTAGCGTGCCCGCCATCGATCGGTAATACCGGCGACGCTCTGAAAGTTCCGGAGATACACGTTTCGAAACCCGCCGGCCCGGCCGGCGCCCGAGCACCTCGTGAGTCCCTGAAGGGATGGATCATGACAGCGCACCTCTCCCGCAGATCGCTGCTCGGCCTCGTCGGCGCCGGCGCCGGCGCCTACCTGCTCAGCGGCTGCAGCGACGACGCGTCCGACGACCCGGACGCACCCCAGACGATCAACTGGTGGCACATCCAGAACACCGAGCCGATGTTGCCGGTCTGGGCGGCCGTGGCCCAGGAGTACCAGGGCGCGCACAGCAACGTGAAGATCGAGATCCAGCCGCTGGAGAACGAGGCGTTCAAGGCCAAGCTGACCACCGCCACCCAGGCCGGCTCCCCGCCGGACCTGTTCCAGTCGTGGGGCGGCGGGGTGCTCAAGCAGCAGGTCGACGCGGGCCTGGTCAAGGACCTCACCGAGACCGTCGCCCCCTGGAAGGACACCCTGCTGCCGCTGTCCCTCGAGCCGTACACGGTGGACGGCAAGATCTACGGGGTGCCGTTCGACATCGGCATGGTCGGCTTCTGGTACAACAAGGACCTCTTCGCCAAGGCGCAGATCGCCGCGCCGCCGGCCACCTGGGCCGAGCTGCTCGACGTGGTCCGCAAGCTCAAGGCCGCCGGGATCACCCCCGTGGCGCTGGCCGGCAAGGACAAGTGGCCGGCCCACTTCTACTGGGCCTACCTGTCCATGCGCATCGGCGGGCTGGGCGCACTCCAGCAGGCCGCCAAGGACAAGAACTTCGAGACCCCCGACTTCGTGGCCGCCGGCGAGCGGTTCAAGGAGCTGATCGACCTCCAGCCGTTCCAGAAGGGCTTCCTCGGCGCCGAGTACGGCTCCCCGGACGGCCAGGCCGCCACCATGGGCAACGGCGGCGCGGCGCTGGAGCTGATGGGGCAGTGGGCGCCGTCGGTGCAGGCGTCCAGCTCGACCAGCAAGAAGGGGCTCGGCGACAAGCTCGGCTTCTTCCCCTTCCCGGCCGTCGACGGCGGCAAGGGCTCGGCCACCGAGGTCTTCGGCGGTGGCAACGGCTTCGCCGTCGGCAAGGACGCCCCGCCGGCCACCATGGACTTCCTCAAGACCCTGCTCAGCGTCGACGTGCAGCGGCGCAGCACCAAGACCGGCGCGGTGCTGCCCACGGTCAAGGAAGCCACCGACGCCATCGCCGACCCGAACGCCAAGGTCGTCGCGGAGACCCTGGCCGCCGCCACCGGCTTCCAGCTCTACCTCGACCAGGCGTACCCGCCGGCCGTCGGCCAGCAGGTCAACGACAGCGTCGCCGCCCTGGTCGCCGGCAGCAAGTCACCCGCGCAGATCCTCAAGGACATCACCCAGGTGGCTAAGACCCAGTAGTGACGCACCACCCCCACCGATCACCAGCCGCCGGCGAGAACTGAGTGGAGCAGGCATGACCACGCCATCGATCCTGTCGAACGCGGGACCCGGCGGCCGAGTGACCGAACCGTCGGGGCCGGGGTCGGGCGGCGTCCGCCGTACCGGCCGCCGGCCCCGGCCCGGCCGCCGCCGTGCCCTGGCCATCTTCCTCACCCCGTCCCTGCTGCTGTTCCTGCTGCTGGTGCTGGCACCGATCGTGGTGGCCAGCTACGCCAGCCTCTACAAGTGGAACGGCTTCGGTCTGCCCGAGAACTTCATCGGGCTGGACAACTACACCCGGGCCTTCGCCGATCCGGTGTTCCGGGGCGACCTGTGGCACGGGCTCGTGCTGATCGTGCTCTCCCTGGTCGTCCAGCTGCCGGTCGCGATGGGCCTGGCGATGCTGCTCAACCAGCCGCTGCGGGGACGCGCCATCTACCGGGTGATCTTCTTCGCCCCGTACGTGCTCTCCGAGGTCACCACCGCGGTCCTGTTCAACCTGGTGTTCTCGCCCAACCGGGGATTCGGTGACGCGATCTCCCGGTTCCTGGGAGCCGACGCGGGGGCCGTCTTCGCCGACCCGGACACCGTCCTGTACGCCGTCTTCCTGGTGGTCTCCTGGAAGTACTTCGGCCTCTACATGATCCTCTTCCTGGCCGCCCGGCAGAACATCCCCAAGGAGCTGAACGAGGCGGCGGTCACCGACGGGGCCAGCGCGTGGCAGGCGTTCCGGCTCGTCACCCTGCCGCTGCTCGGCCCGACCATCCGGATCAGCGTGTTCCTGTCGGTCATCGGCACCATCCAGCTCTTCGACATGGTCTGGGTGCTCACCGGCGGCGGTCCGATCCACGCCTCGGAGACCATGGCCGTGACGATGTTCCAGTACGGCTTCCGCCGCTTCGAGGTCGGCTACGCCAGCGCGATCAGCATCATCATGTTCCTGCTGAGCCTCGTCTTCGCCCTCATCTACCAGCGCATCGTCCTGCGCCGCGACACCGAGGGCGCCCTCACCGTCCAAGGAGACCAGCGATGACCAGCCCGGCGAACCCGGCCCAGCGGGCCCGCCGCCTCCTGCTGCACCTCATCTCCATCGCCGTCGGCGCGCTCATCGTGGTGCCGGTCTGGTTCGGGGTGATCGGCGGGTTCAAGGACAACGGGCAGCTGTCCACCAACCCGCTCGGCCTGCCCGACCCGTGGGCGCCGGACAACTACCTCGACATCGTCACCGCCGGGGTGTTCTGGCGCAACGTGGGCAACAGCGTCTTCATCGCCGTGGCCAGCACGTTCGTCGTGGTCGCCGCGGCGGCGATGGCCGCGTACGTCTTCGCGCGGTTCGCCTTCCGGGGCCGGGAGTTCCTGGTCACCATCTTCGCGATCGGGCTGATGTTCCCGTTCGCGGTGGCGATCCTGCCGCTGTTCATCCTGTTGCGCGGGATGGGGCTGCTGGACAACCCGCTCGGGGTGATCCTGCCGCAGGCCGCGTTCGGCCTGCCCATCACCATCATCATCCTGCGGCAGTTCTTCCGGACCATTCCCGGCGAGGTCGAGGAGGCGGCGACCCTCGACGGCTGCGGCCCGTTCGGCTTCTTCTGGCGGGTGCTGCTGCCGATGGCCCGGCCCGCCCTGGCCACCGTGTCGGTGCTGGCCCTGGTGAGCAGCTGGAACAACTTCATGCTGCCGCTGGTGGTGTTCACCGACCAGAGCTGGTGGACCCTGCCGCTGGGGGTCCAGGCGTTCCAGGGTCAGTACTCCGACGACACCGCGAAGGTGCTCGCCTACGTCGTGCTGTCGATGATCCCGGCGCTGGGCTTCTACGCCATCGCCGAACGTCAGCTCATCGGTGGGCTCTCCGGCAGCGTCAAGGGGTGACCCCGACCTGCTGCGATAGCCTTCTGCGACCGTAGTTCCCCCGACCGAAAGGGCGACCGTGGGCTCCGAGAACGGCAGGAACGTCACCATCGCGATGATCGCGCGGTTGGCGGGCGTCTCCGTGCCCACGGTCTCCCGGGTGATCAACGGCCGGTCCGACGTCGCCCCGCAGACCCGGGAACGGGTGGAGGAGTTGCTCACCCGGCACGGCTACCGTCCCCGCTCGGCGGCGCGACGCACCCAGTCCGCCCTGATCGACCTGGTCTTCAACGACCTGGACAGCCCGTGGGCCGTGGAGATCATCCGTGGGGTGGAGGACGTCGCGCAGGCCAGCGGGGCCGGCACGGTCGTGTCGGCCATCCACCGGCGCACCTCGTCGGCCAAGCAGTGGCTGGACAACATGCGGACCCGATCCACCGAGGGGGTCATCTTCGTGACCTCGATGGTGGAGCCGCCGTTGCAGGCCGAGCTGCGCCGGCTGCGGCTGCCGGTGGTCATCGTCGACCCGGCCGGGGTGGCCCCCCAGGAGGCCCCCACCATCGGCGCCACCAACTGGGCGGGGAGCCTGCGCGCCAACCAGTACCTGCTCGGCCTCGGTCACCGGCGGATCGGCTTCATCGCCGGCCCGCCGCAGCTGATGTGCAGCCGGGCCCGGATGGACGGCTACCGGGCCGCGCTCGACGCCGCCGGCCTCGCCGTCGACGACCGGCTGGTGCGGCCCGGCAACTTCTACCACGAGTCCGGCTACACCGCCGGCATGCACCTGCTGGGCCTGCCCGAACCGCCCACCGCGATCTTCGCCTCCAGCGACCAGATGGCGCTCGGCGTCTACGAGGCGGTCCGCAAGCGTGGCCTGCGGGTGCCCGACGACGTCAGCGTGGTCGGCTTCGACGACCTGCCGGAGGTCCGCTGGTGCTCGCCGCCGCTGACCACGATCCGGCAACCGCTGGCCGAGATGGGCATGCTGGCCGCCCGTACCGTGCTGCGGCTGGCCCGGGGCGAGACGATCGAGAGTCCGCGCATCGAACTCGCCACCGATCTGGTCGTGCGGGACAGCGCCGCAGCGCCGCGTAGCCGCTGATCCGACCCGCCCCGGCGATCGGTCGGACGGCGGTGCGCCGCGCCCGTCCGGCCGCCGCGGTGGCCCGCCGGACGGGCATTGCATCGATAGTCATCGACTGCAAGACTGTTCTGACGTCGCCACGCTCGGGAGCCAGCGTGACCACTCGTGCGCCGACCCGTCGGACACGCGGGGCGGGCGCGCACCCCGCGCCGGGCAGTCCGCGACGGTGACCACGGGCCGGCCGCCCCCGCCCGTCGGCAGGTCGTCCGGCACCACCCGGTCCACGGCAGCCATCGGTCGCGCAGAGATCACCCCACCCCCACCGCACGGTGGGCGACACCGCCCCGGCACCCAGGCCCGTCCCGGCCGCCGGTGCCCCCCGCAACCCCTCGGAGGTACTGATGCTCCGCACGTTCGGCGTGGTGCTGGCGACCACGACCCTGACCCTGGCCGGTTGGGCCGGCACGCTCACCGGCGCCCAGGCCCAGCCGGCGCTCTCGGCCACCCCCCTGCCCACCCCCACCTACGCGTGCCCGCCGGCACTGCCGGTCTCCGGGCAGTTCCTGTCGGCCGGCCCGACGAGCATCACCGTCCGGTACTCGATGATCATGAGTCCGCCGTGCGGCTACGACCCGCCGATGACCCTGGTCGTCTTCGCCAGCCGGGAGGACGCGACGGCGTGGCGGAACCCGGTGGCCTCGGCGGTGTCCGGCCCGGAACGGCAGGGGGACATCACGGTCACCGGGCTGACCCCGGACAGCGAGTACTGGTACCGGTTCAGCGCCGGGGAGAAGCACGACCCGTACGTCATCGGCGGGCCGGTCCGGACGCTGCCGGCCGGATCGGCGTCGTGCCGGGCGACGATCACCGTCGACAACCGGTGGACCGGCGGGTTCGCCGCCACGGTCACGGTGCGCAACACCGGCGAGCAGACGCTCAACGGCTGGCAGGTCACCTGGCGGTGGTACGGCGACGAGCGCATCTCGGCCCTCTGGAACGGCGTGCTCAGCACCTCCGGCACCGACGTCACGGTGCGCAACACCTCCTACAACGGCACGCTGGCCCCGGGTGCCAGCACGACGTTCGGCATGCTCGTCTGGGCCAACTCGCCGGCCGCGCTGACGCTGAACTGCGGCCGGTGACCGTCGGCCGGCAGGCTACGGCCGTGCCGGCGTACGGGCACACCGCACGGGACCGGGGTCCGCACCGGCGTGCCGCCGCCCACCGGGGTGGCGGCACGCCGTCGGTCCGGCCCGCCGCGCGGCGGCAGGTCAGGCGGTCAGCGACTGCCTGATCCGCGCGTACTCGGCGGCCATCTCCGGCGTTGCCAGGAAGTCGTCGAGCGCGGCCGAGACCCGGTAGTCGACCTCCTCGACGGAGCGTAGGGCGAGTTCGTGCAGCTCGCTGCGCCGGTGCTCCTCCAGGTAGGTGGTCCAGTGCTCTAGGGCCGACAGGGCGATCAGCAGGCCGGGGTCCATGTCGCCGTCGGCGAGGATGCCCTCGTCGATCCGGTCGAGGTGGGCACGCAGGTCGGTCGCGCCGGCCGTGGCGATCTGCTCCCGCGCGGTGGTCAGCGCCGCCCAGGCGTCCTCGTCCAGGTCGTCCTCGCCGGCCTCGTCGATCAGGTCGGCCTCCAGCAGGCGGGTGACGGTCGCCAGCCCGAAGGCGTGCAGGGCGTCCTCGTCGGCCGCGTCGACCAGCTCACGGATGGCCGCTTCGCACTCGTCGTATCGCACCGCGCCAGGGTAGTGCCCGGCCTGCGGGCCACCGACGGTGGCCCGCAGGCCGGGACGGCGGCCCCGCCCCGGCCGGTACCGCCGACGCCTACGGCCGCCAGCGGATGCTCGGGTTCACCTGGCCGGTCCAGTTGAAGACGGCCATGTTGTCCCACTGGTTGCCGGTGCCGTTGATGTTCGCCGGGTCCCATCCGTTGCCGGGTACCGCGTACCAGGTCGGCTCCCAGTAGAAGACGCCGACCGCGCCGGCGTTGCGGGCGGTGTCCT
The DNA here is from genome assembly GCF_002210435.1 of Micromonospora wenchangensis. Taxonomy (GTDB): domain Bacteria; phylum Actinomycetota; class Actinomycetes; order Mycobacteriales; family Micromonosporaceae; genus Micromonospora; species Micromonospora wenchangensis. The sequence goes on along the minus strand of NZ_MZMV01000027.1, from coordinate 39,099 downwards.
GCACCCAGGAGAACTCGGTGGCCTGGCCGGTCCAGCTCGCCTGGTGCCCCGCGCAGGGTTCGGTGCCGTTGATCGCGTTCGCCTCGTTGTCGGCGTTCGCGGCGGTGAACGGGTACGCCGTCTCGGTGAGCACCACCGGCTTGCCGTACCGGGTGCGCACGTCGGTGATGACGTTGTAGAGGTTGGCCAGCGTGCCGTGCCACATGCAGTAGTACGACAGGGCGGTCAGGTCCCACTGCACGCCCTTGGCCCGGATGCCGTCGTAGAACCAGCGGGCGTGGTCCATGCTGTCCGCGTTGGCGGTGTGGATGATCACCTGGGTGCCGCCGTTGCACTGCTTGGTGGCCTGGTAGCCGGCCTTGAGCAGCAGGCTGAGGTTGGTGAAGTCGTTGTTGACGACCTTGCCGTCGTTCCACAGCATGCCCACGTTGATCTCGTTGCCGATCTGCACGCTGTCCGGCGTGGTGCCCTGGTCGCGCAGGCTGGTGCACACGTCGTAGGTGTAGTTGTAGACGTCGGTCTGGAGCTGGCCGATGCCGTGGTTGGCCCAGGCGGCCGGCTTGTACTGCTTGCCGGGGTCGGCCCAGGTGTCGGAGTAGTGGAAGTCGATCATCAGCTTGAGGCCCTTGGCCTTGACCGTCTTCGCGTACGCCAGCACCTTGGCCTTGTTGTTCCAACCGCTGGCCGGGTTGTTCCAGACCCGCAGCCGGACGTAGTTGACGCCGACGCCCTTGAGGATGTCGAGCGGGTCCCTGGCGGTGCCGGCGGCGTCGTAGTACCGCGCGCCGAGGTCCAGACTGCGCTGCACGGAGGAGACGTCCGCGCCGAGCATGGTCAGGGTGTTCGCGGCCGACGCCGACGTCGGTGGGCCGAGCAGGGCGGCCGGCAGGGCGACCGCCGCGAGGAACGCGACGGTCCAGGCCCGCAGGCGGGATCGGTACGGAGTCATCCGGACCTCCTCGGTGGTGGGGTGGAGGGTGACCTGAGGGCGTCGGGACGGCGACACCAATAGATGGACATGACTATACCGGGGTGGGGTCGGGTCGCCGACGCGCGAGCGGGCCACCCGGGAGACCCGGGTGGCCCGCCTGTGTCACCGCCGCGTCAGAGGTTCAGGCTCCAACTGTTGAGGTAACCGGTGTCCAGGCTCGCCGCGTCCTGCACCCGCAGCCGCCAGGCGCCGTTCGCCACCTCCGAGGAGAGGTTCACGGTGTACGTCTGGTCGATGTTGTCGGTGCTGCCCCCGGAGCGGTTGTGCAGCGTGTACACGCTGCCGTCCGGGGCGATCAGGCTGACCACCAGGTCACCGATGTAGGTGTGCACGATGTGCACCTCGACCTTGCTCGTGGTCGACGGGGTCGCCGCACAACCGCTGATCACGATGGTGCTCTCCACCGTCGAGTTGTCGGCGATCGGCACGTCGGTGCCGTTGCTGCCGGAGCAGCCCGGCAGCCCGTTCACCGTCACGTTCAGCGTGGTCGTGCGGGCCACCGAGGGGGCGGTGCCCACCACCGTGATCGGCACCGTGCCGCTGCCGGCGGTGGCGGCGGCGGTGACCGTGACGGTGGTCGACCCGCCGGCGGTGACCGACGACGGGCTGAACGACACGCTCACCCCGGCCGGCAGCGGGCCGGTGGAGAAGGTGACCGTCTCGGCGGTGCCCCGGATGACCGTGGTGGTGACGGTGGCGGTGGCCGAGGTGCCCGGGTCGATGGTCACCGTCGCCGGTGCGACCGCGACGGTGAAGTCGTTGGCGGCGCACGACTCGGTGCCGGTGACGTTCACCGCGGTCCAGGCGGCCATCACGGCCTTGTACTCGGTGCTGCACAGGCCGTACAGGTCGGTGGCGGCCGACAGGGTGTGCATCCGCGCGGTGTTGGTCGGCTGGGCGGTGTTCACGTAGCGGGTGTTCGAGACGAAGTACGCGTCCAGCGCCCGGAACCAGATCTTCTCCGCCTTCTCCCGGCCGATCCCGGTCACCGGCGGGGCCGACCCGCACAGCGGCGAGGTGCCGTACGGGGTGACGCCGGAACCCTCGGCCAGGTTGAAGAAGAAGTGGTTGGCCACGCCCGAGGAGTAGTGCACGTCGAGGCTGTTGGTGCTGGTCGACCAGCAGCCGTGCGACGACCCGTCAAGCGTCGGGTTGTACATGTAGCGCAGCGGCGCGCCGGTGCCCCGGATGTCGATCTTCTCGCCGACCTCGTAGTCGCCGGGGTCGACCGGGGTGTTCGCGTAGAACTCCACCATGTTGCCGAAGATGTCGCTGGTGGCCTCGTTCAGGCCGCCGGACTCGCCGGAGTAGGTCAGGCCGCCGGGGACCACGTTCTCGGTGACGCCGTGGGACATCTCGTGCCCGGCGACGTCGAGGGCGACCAGCGGCTTGGCGTTGCCCGTGCCGTCGCCGTAGGTCATCTGCGCGCCGTCCCAGAAGGCGTTGACGTACGCGTTGCCGTAGTGCACCCGGCTCGGCACGCCGGTGCCGTTGCCGAAGATGCCGTTGCGCCCGTGCACGTTCGTGAAGTAGTCGAACGTCGTGGCCGCGCCGAAGTGCGCGTCGACGGCGGCGGACTGCCGGTTCGAGGCCGCGCCGGTGCCCCACACGTTGTCGGCGTCGGTGAAGGTGGTGCAGGTGGAGGTGCCGTTGTTCATGTCGCAGGTACGACCGTTGCCCCGGGTCGGGTCGATCATGCTGTAGGTCGACCCGGACAGCGTGGTGTCGATCGAGACCGGGCCGGCGTAGATGCTGTTGCCGGTGCCGACGACGGACTCGATCTCGTCGTAGGAGCCGATCCGGGCGCCGGTGAGCGCGTCGCTGATCACGTGCAGCTTCGAGGGGGTCTGCCCGTCGGGCGCCCAGCCGGTGACCACGGTCTCCCAGGCCAGCCGTCCGGTGCCGCTGCTGGCGTCGACGAACAGCTCCGCCGCGCCGGTGGCGGTGATCCGGCCGGAGAACGCGGTGGTCGCCGCCTTGCGGGCCTTGGCGGCGCTGACCTTCGGGGTGGTGGCGAGGCTCAGCGGCGCGGCCAGGCCGACCGAGCTGCCGGCGTAGTCACCGTCGGCCCCGGTGCGGATGACGACGTCACCGCCGTAGACGCGGAGCCCGTCGTAGGTGCGGGTGTAGCGGACCGCGCCCCGGCCCTGGGCGTCGCGCCTGCTGCTGTGCACGGCGTAGCGGTCCTTGGCCGACGACCTGACGTCGCGGGAGTGCTCCTTGAGCGCGGTGTCGGCGGCGGCGACCAGCGCTGGTCCCGGGGTCGCGGGCGGAGCGGCGGACGCGCTCGTGGTGGTGACCACGAGACCACTGCCGACCAGCATGGTGACGCCGGCCAGCGCTAGGGCTGATCTCAAACTGACCTCCCCGATCCGAGATGCTTTCGCATCTTTCGATGACGCGATCATCGTCGGCCGTGGAGAGTCTGGGAAGACGGATGTCGATGGATAACCATACCGAGTTGTCCATCTTCCGAAGGTGATGACCGCCGGGGTGTTCCGTCCCGGTTACGGCTGGAACACCCCGGCAACATTCGCCGGGCCGGTCAGCGCAGACCGGCGAACAGGTCGTCCTCCGGCAGCGCTGCCCCGGTGGTGTCGCGGACCCGGACGAAGGTCTCCCGGCCCATCAGCTCGACGAACCGGTCCCGGCCCATCCGCAGGAAGAAGATGTTCTCGGTCTGGCTGGCGTGGGCGGCCAGCGCGTCGAACTTCTGCGCGCCGTAGCTGCTGGTGTCCACCCAGGTGGTGATCTCGTCGTCGGGCAGGCCGAGCTGCGGGCCCGGCCCGTCCGCGCCCTCCGTCTCCGCCGGCTCGGCCCAATCGACGCCCAGCTCCTTCATCACCCGGCCGAACTCCGCGAACGCCGTGTGCGGCACCGTGGTCCAGTAGACCTTCGCCGGGATGTCGGTCATCTCGACGGCGGCCATGGTGATCCGGTGGGCCTGGATGTGGTCCGGGTGGCCGTAGAAGCCGTTCTCGTCGTAGGTGACCACCACGTCCGGCCGGTACCGGCGGATCAGCTCCGCCAGCCGCTGCGCCGCCTCCGCCACCGGCGTGTTCCAGAACGCGCCGGGCAGTTCGTTGGTCGACCAGCCCATCATCCCGGAGTCGGCGTAACCGAGCGTCTCCAGGTGGCTGACCTTCAGCGCCGCACAGCTGGCCTCCAGCTCCGCCTGCCGCATCGCCACCACGGCCGCCGGGTCGTGCCCCGCATCGCCCGGCTTGACCCCGCCGGGGCCATCGCCGCAACCGCCGTCGGTGCAGGTCACCAACACCGTCGTGATGCCCTCCGCCGCATACCGGGCCAACACGCCACCGGTGCTCGTCGCCTCGTCGTCGGGGTGCGCGTGCACCGCCATCAGGGTCAGACCTCGCTCAGCCATGCCCTCACCCTAGGCGGCCCGACCGACGACGGCGGGCACCGGCCCGGTGGGGGAGCGGGGCGTCGGCGTCCGCCGGTCCCGGTCGCGCACCGTCGCCCGGGAGGCACCACCGGGGCAACGTGCGCGGGGGGCCCGGCAGATAATCGACGCCATGACCACCACCAGCCGGAACGTCCCGGGTCTACCGTTCGCCGTGTCACCGTCGCCCGAGGCGGCGTGGACGATCGCCGAGGGCGACGGCGTGGTGACCGGGTCGGCGGCCCCGCGCAGCGACATCTTCATCGACCCGGCGGGGGGCGACCCGGTCGCCGGGTCGACGCTCGACGCGGCGACCCTGCTCGGCCTGCCCCCGGACGGCGACTTCCAGTTCAGCGCCCGGGTCACCGTCGACTTCGCGGCCACCTACGACGCCGGGGTGCTGCTGCTCTGGGTCGACGAGCGGCACTGGGGCAAGCTCTGCTTCGAGCTCTCTCCCGACGGCGAACCGATGATCGTCTCGGTGGTCGCCCGGGGCGTCGCCGACGACGCCAACGCCTTCGTCGTCGACGCCCGCACGGTCTGGCTGCGGGTGTCCCGGATCGACCACGCGTTCGCGTACCACGCCTCGGTCGACGGACGGACCTGGCGGATGGTCAGGTACTTCAGCGTCGACGGCGCGGCCACCGCCGCCAGGATCGGCCTGGAGGCGCAGTCGCCCACCGGCGACGGCTGCCGGGTCGTCTTCGACGACATCCGCTTCACCCGCGACCGGCTGGCCGACCTGCGGAACGGCTCCTGACCCGGGCCCCGGTCGCGCCGGGCGGCCGGGGACGTTCGACCCGCACCGCGTCGCCCCGGACGAGTTCGTCGTGCAGGCGTCGGCGGGCGGCGGTGACGGCGCGGCCGGCACGCGCGTCGTCCTCGGCGAGACGCTGCCGCAGCAACCGCAGGGCGGCGGCGCGGTTGAGAAAGAACTGCCGTTCGGTGTCGACCACGACGACGGTGCCGGAGGGGCGGTGGGTCGCCCGCGCCGCCGTGCTGGCCTTGTTCCGGTGCTGACCGCCCGGTCCACCGGTGCGGCAGGCGACCACGTGCACGTCGGCCTCGACGAACGCGGTGGTCGGGCTGTCCACCCGGCACGGTCGGGCGGTGACGTACCAGTTCTTCCGACCGGTCCCCGGCCGGTACGGGCTGGGCGCCTGCCAGCACAGGGTGCCCGTCCACCCGGCGGCGAACGTCGCCCCGTCGGGCCCGTCGAGCCGGACCAGGACCGACCGGTAGGTGCCCGGTCGGTCGCCGGCGACGGACTCGACCACACGGCTGCCCACCCGGTGCCGGGCGGCGTCGGCCGCCAACCGGTCCAGCAGCCGGGCCACCGCCCAGGCGCACTCCTGTGGGCCGCGCCCGGCCGACAGGAGCAGGTGGACGCTCATTCCCGGCCCCGCCGACGACCGTCCCGGTGGGCCGGCCCGAGGTCGGGCGTCTTGTAGGTGACCAGCGGGACGGTGCTCGCCACCGGGGTGGCCAGGTCGTGCGCGACGAGGTCGGCGACCACCTGCTCGATGCGCTTGTAGGCCGTCGGCGCCTCCTCGAACAGCAGTTGCCGGTCGCCGCACACCACCAGCGAACCCACCGGCGTACGCCGCAACTGCGCGACGGTGTGCTTGGCCCGACCCCGGCGCAGCGCGTCGGCGCGGGACATCTTGCGACCCGCACCGTGTGCCACGGAGTGGTTGGCCGCCGGGCCCGCGTGCCCGGCCACCAGGTACGACGGGGTGCCCCGGGTGCCGGCGACCAGCACGTCCCGGCCGTCGCCCGGGGCCGCCCCCTTGCGGTGCAGGTATTCGCCGTCGCGGACCTCGACCAGGTTGTGACACTGGTCGACGACCGGCTCGGCGGGCGCGGCCCCCAGCGCGTGCGCGACCCGGGCGGCCAGCACCCGTCGGTTGAGCGCGCCCCAGCGGACCGCCTCGTCGTGCCGGGCCAGGTAGCCGGCCGGGTCGGGGGCCGGCCCCGCGCCGTGCGCCCCGGTGTGGGCCCGCAGGATCCGTTCGCCCAGCCCCCGCGACCCGCTGTGCACGATGAGCACGAGGTCGCCGGCGGCGAGCCCGAGCCGGGTCGCGTGGTCCGCCGCGAGGACGGTGTCGATCCGGGCCAGTTCGACGAAGTGGTTGCCCCGACCGACCGTGCCGAGCCCTTCGAGGTGACCGGCGGGCGGCTCGCCGGGCGCGACGGCCCAGGCCGGGTCGTCGGGGTCCGGCGACCGGTCCAGGTCCGGGAACCGGGCGGCGATCCGCTCGGGTACGGCCCGCTTCAGGCCGATCGGGAAGACGGCGATGCCGCACCCGATGTCGGAGCCCACCAGGTGCGGGTAGAGCACGGTCGAGGCCATCGCCGCGCCGATCGGGGCGCCCTTGCCCGGGTGCAGGTCGGGCATGGCGGCGACGTGCCGCATGCCGTCGAGGACGGCCACCTGGTGGCACTGCCGGACGGCGTCGGACTCGATCCAGCTCTCGGGGGAGGCGAGGACGGTGACGGTGGCCGTGGTCGGGGACGGCGGGGAATGGTGTGGGGACACGGACGCTCGTTTCGGGTGACGGGAACGACGGACGGCAGCGGCGGCACGATGGCAGCGGCGGCGCGATGGCAGCCGGCGGCACGATGGCGCGCGGCGGCGGCGCGGCACGGGCGGGCGGGATGCGGAGGTGTCCGTCAGTACGCCATGCCCGTCAGCCTGGCCCACCGGACCGCTCCCGCCAACCGGTTTTTTCGGTCGGCCGCTCAGCCGACCGGTGTCCCCAGCGGATCGGCGAGCAGCCGGGTGAAGCCGAGTTCCGCCGCGCCGACCAGGGTGGCGTCGTCGCCGAGGGCGGACACCCGCAGCTGCGCCCGGGTACGCGAGACCGGCAGGACGTTGACGGCGATCCGCCTCCGTACGTGCGCCGCCGAGCCCCGGTACACCTCCCGCAGCATCCCGCCGAAGATCACCATGCCGGGGTTGAACAGGTTGATCACGTTCGCCACCCCGATGCCGAGCCAGTCGCCGACGGTCCGCAGCGCCTCCCGGGCCGCCGGGTCGCCGCGGTCCGCCGCGTCGACCACCTCCCGGACCGCGCCCCGACCGATCCGGTCGGCGGGCCGGCCCGCCGCGTCGAGCAGCGCCCGCTCACCGACCTCCGCCTCCAGGCAACCGCGCGAACCACACCCGCACGGTCTGCCGTCGTACGGGTTGACCAGCATGTGACCGACCTCGGAGCCGTACCCGCCGTCGCCGCCGAGCAGTTCGCCACCGACGATGATCCCGCCGCCCACCCCCACGTCGCCGTGCAGGTAGACCAGGTTGTCCACCCCGACGCCCACCCCGCGCTGGTGCTCGGCCAGCGCGCCCAGGTGGGCCTCGTTGCCGACCAGGACCGGCAGCCCGAGGTCGAGCCGGCGGGCCAGTTCCGCGCCGAACGCCTGGTCCACCCAGCCCATGTCCGGCCCGAAGCGCACCATCCCGTCGCCCGGCCGGATCATCCCGCAGTACGACGCGCCGACCCCGACGCAGGTCGCCCCCGACGCCGCCGTGGCGTGCAACTGCCGCCCGAGACCGGCCAGCACGCCCACGACGGTGTCCAGGTCGGCGCCCGCGCGGGCCCGGTGCGCCTCGCGCCGGTCCTGGATCTGCCCGCCCAGCCCCACCCGGGCCGCGACCAGCCGGTCCACCGCGATGTCGAAAGCGAGCACGTACACCCGGTCGGCGGCCGGCCGGACCACCAGGGACGGCCGGCCGGCCCGCCCGGTCAGCTCGGGGAAGCCCTCCCGCACCAGGCCGGCCGCGACCAGTTCCGTGGTGAGCGCCAGGACCGTGCTGCGGTTGACGCCCAGCCACTCGGCCAGCCCGGCCCGCGACACCGGACCACCGAGATGCACCCGCCGCAGCAGCGCCCCGAGGCTCCGGCGGCGGCTGTCACCCGGTGACTGCCCGTCCACGGTGGGACTTCTCGGCATCACGCGGCGGACCCTGTCGATCGGCGGTTGGCTACCCGTCGAGGGTAGTGGCGTCGGCGGCCGCCAGCCACCTCGCGTACCCGGCCGGTGACCGTGCCCACCGGCTGCCGCGGGCCCGACGCCGGGCCCGCGACGGCCGGCGGGTCACCCGTCGATGCGGGTGATGTTGCGGATCTTGTTGGACGCGTCCAGCGCCGCGACCTTGTACGCCTCGGACAGGGTCGGGTAGTTGAAGACCGTGTCGATCAGGTAGTCGACCGTGCCACCGCAGCCCATCACCGTCTGCCCGATGTGGACTATCTCGGTCGCGCCGGTGCCGAACACGTGCACCCCGAGCAGCCGGCCGTCCTGCGGCGACACGAGCAGCTTCAACATGCCGTACGAGTCGCCGACGATCTGCCCCCGGGCCAGCTCGCGGTAGCGGGCGACGCCGACCTCGAACGGGGTGGCGGCGTTGGTCAGCTCCTCCTCGGTCTTGCCGACGAAGCTGATCTCCGGGATCGTGTAGATCCCGATCGGCTGCAACTCCTGGAGTTCGCGCACCGGCTCCCCGCAGGCGTGCAGCGCCGCCATCCGGCCCTGCTCCATCGACGTGGACGCCAGCGCCGGGAAGCCGATCACGTCACCGACCGCGTAGATGTGCTCGACGCTCGTGCGGTAGTGCTCGTCCACCGCGATCCGGCCGCGCCGGTCGGCCTCCAGCCCGGCCGCGTCGAGGGCCAGGTCGTCGGTCTGCCCCTGCCGGCCGGCCGAGTACATGACGGTGTCCGCGACGATCTTCTTGCCGCTCTTGAGGATGCACAGCGCGGCCGTCTCGTGCTTCTCGACCGCCGCGACCTCCTCGCCGAAGCGGAACGTCACCGACAGGTCGCGCAGGTGGTACTTGAGCGACTCGACGATCTCCTCGTCGCAGAAGTCGAGCATCCCGTCGCGGCGTTCCACCACGGTGACCTTCGTGCCGAGCGCGGCGAACATGGAGGCGTACTCCATGCCGATCACGCCCGCGCCGACCACCACCATGCTGCGCGGCACGGCCTGGAGGTTGATCACACCGTCGGAGTCGACGATCGTCCGGTCGTCGAAGTCGACGCTGTCCGGCCGGGCCGGGCGGGTGCCGGCGGCGATGACGATCTTGTCGAAGGTGATCTTCGACTCGTGCCCGGAGCCGCCGTCCACCCAGATCGAGTGCGGGTCGGCGAACCGGCCGGTCCCGGTGATCAACGCGACCCGGTTGCGGGCGAGCTGGTTGCGGATGACGTCGGTCTGCCGGCTGATCACGTGCTGGGTCCGGGCGGCCAGATCACCGACGGTGATCTCCTCCTTGACCCGGTAGCTGCTGCCGTAGAGGTCCCGCTGGCTCAGGCCGGTGAGGTAGAGCACGGCCTCCCGCAGCGTCTTGGAGGGGACGGTGCCGGTGTTGATGCACACCCCACCGATCATGTCGCGGCGGTCCACGATGCCGACCCGCCTACCGAGCTTCGCGGCGGCGATCGCCGCCTTCTGACCGCTGGGCCCGGAGCCCAGCACCAACAGGTCGTAGTCATACACGGCTCCTAGCCTCGCAAGCGGTCGCAAGATGTGCCAGCCGGGCCCGTCCCTCGCCGGTGGCCCGGCAGATCACCCCTGGTCAGGCGGCCGGGGCGGGGGCGGTGCCACCGCATGATTACTGGCGTGTCGTGGCATTGGACCGATATGCAGCTCTAAGTGGCTTATGGTGCGACAGGGCCACACAGGCCAATGGTCCACTTCGTGCTGTGGGAGGTCGTACCGTGCAGGCACTGATCGCCGCCCCCGGGACCACCGAGGGATTCCAGTTCGCCGAGGTGCCCGAGCCGGTGCCGGAGCCCGGACAGGTGCTGGTCGAGGTCCGGCACGCCTCGGTGAACTTCGGTGAGGTCCGCTACCTGGGCTTCCAACCCGCCGGCGCGGTGCTCGGCTACGACGCGGCCGGGCACGTCGTTCAGACCACGGACGGTGCCGGGCCGGCGTTGGGGGACCGGGTCGTCGCCTTCGGCCTCGGCGCGTGGGCCCCGCGGGCGGTGTTCGCCGCCGACAGCGTCGCCGTCGTCCCCGACGGGCTCGACCTCGCCGAGGCCGCCGCGCTGCCCATGGTGGGCATCACCGCCCTGCGGACACTGCGGGCGGCCGGCTCCCTGCTCGGCCGCCGGGTGCTGGTCACCGGCGCGTCCGGCGGCGTCGGCCGGCTCGCGGTCCAACTCGCCCGGCTCGGCGGCGCGCACGTCACCGCCTCCGTCGGCGCACCCGCACGCGGTGAGGGGCTGCGCGAACTCGGGGCGCACCAGGTGGTGGTCGGGCTGGACCGGGTCGACGAGCCGGTCGACGTGGTGTTGGACACCGTCGGCGGGGAGCACCTGGTCACCGCCTGGGGGCTGCTCCGGCCCGGCGGGACGCTGCAGAGCATCGGCTGGGCATCGGGCGAACCGGCGGTGTTCCCACCCAACTCGATCTTCGCGCCGGGGCCGCCGAAGCGGCTCCAGTCGTTCGGCGACGCCGCCCACGCCGGCCCCGACCTGACGGTCCTGCTCGGCCTCGTCAGCACGGGCGCGATCACCGTACCGGTCGGCTGGCGGGACTCCTGGAAACGGATCGACCAGGCGATCGAGGCGCTACTCGGCCGGCAGGTCGCCGGCAAGGCCGTCATCGACATCGACTGACCGGACGCGACGCGTCTCACCCGCTGCCGGGCGCGGAGGACCGCTCGGCACCGAGCGCACCGAGCGCGGCACCGATGTCGGCGCGCAACGCGGCACCGGACTCCAGATGGAACAGGTGCCCGCCGGGGAGGGTCCGGAGCCGGAACGACGAGGTGGTGTGCCCGGCCCACCCGGCGACCGCCGGAGCATGCACCAACGGGTCGGCGCTGCCGGCGTACGCCCGGATCGGGATCGGCAGCGGGTGGTCCGGGGCGGGACCCTGGGTGTGCAGCGCCGCCAGGTCGGCGCGGAGCAGCCGGACCGCCGCGCCGGCCCACTCGGGGTACCGGCGCAGCACCTCGGACATTCCGCCGGTGCGCACCAGCAGCTCAATCACCTCCCCGTCGTCGAGGCCGGCCACCGACAGCGGCGGCCCGGTCCGGGGGTCCGGATACGCGGCGACCAGCAACGCTATCGGTGGCTGGCCGCGCAGCACCTGCCGCCGGGCCAGCGCGGCGGCGAGCGCCGCACCCATGCTGTGGCCGTACAGCGCGTACCGGCCGGTGAGCCACGGGGCGAGGGCGGCGGCGACCCCGTCGACGAGCCGGCCGAAGTCGGTGAACGCCGGTTCGGCGACCCGCCCCTCCCGCCCCGGCAGCTGGACCGGGTACACCGCGATCCGTGGCCCGAGCGCCTGCGCCCACCCGGCGAACGTCGACGCGCCCGCACCCGCGTGGTGGAAGCAGAACAGCCGGCACCTGTCCCGTGGGTCGGGGACCCGGTCTAGGTAGCCGGTCACCCGGTCACCCCCCGGCGTGGGCGTGGACCACCCGACGCGGCCACCCCACGGCGCGCGGGCCGTAGGCACCGGGCCGACCGGGAGATCTGCTGCCGACACATGGGGTCCATCGTGGTCGGTCCCGGCAAAGCCGACCTTAACCGTCGGCACCGGTTTTCGGGGATGTACGTGGTTTCTCGGATGTGCCGACCGGCTCCCTGCGCGAAGATCGGATCACGCGGTGCCGCGGGTCCGCAGCGCCCCCGGTGGACCTGCCCGGCCCACCCGCCACTGCTGAAAGGCCCCGGCATGCCCACCGTGCTCTCCGTCTCCGGAAGCCCCTCCGCCACCTCGCGCACCGGCCGGCTGCTGCGTCACCTGGACGTCCGGCTCGCCGGCCAGGGGCACCAGGTCGTTCCCCTGGACGTCCGGACCCTGCCCGCCGACGTACTGCTCGGCGCGGACCCGCGGCATCCGGTGATCGTCCGGGTGGCGGAGCTGTTCGCGCAGGCCGACGGGCTGGTGATCGGCACCCCGATCTACAAGGCCGCCTACTCCGGGCTGTTGAAGTGCCTGCTCGACCTGCTGCCGCAGTACGCGCTGGCCGGCAAGACCGTGCTGCCGCTGGCCACCGGCGGCAGCACGGCCCACGTGCTGGCCATCGACTACGCGCTGCGCCCGGTGCTCAGCGCCATGGGGGCCGCCCACATCGTGCAGGGCTGGTTCGTCCTCGACAAGGATCTCGCCGTGGACGGGGACGGCACCCTGGTCGTCGCCCCCGCCGCCGCCGTCGCCCTGGAACAGGTCGTCGACCAGTTCTCCACGACGCTGCACCGCAGCACCCCGCCGCGCGACCCCGCACCGGGCGGTGCCGCGGCACGCCATCCGGGCGTCACCACGACCCCGGTCAGCGTACGGTGATCGCCCGGCCCGGACACAGGGCCGCCGCCTCGGTCAGCGCCTCGGCGTGGTCGGCCGGCAGGTCGTCGCGCCGCAGCCGCACCGTGCCCTGCGTGGACTGGTCGAAGACGGTGGGGTCGGTACGCACGCAGTGACCCGCGCCGACGCATCGGGACGGGTCCACGCTGACGTGGACCCGGTCACCAGGTGACCGGAAGTCGCTGGACACCCTGCACCCCTCCCGCATCCTTGCTGCCCAACTCCTCGGCGGGTACGGCCACGGCGAGCGTCGGCAGTCGGGTGAACAACCGCGACAGGGCGATCTCCAACTCCGCCCGCGCGAGGTTCGCGCCGATGCACTGGTGGACGCCGTGCCCGAAGGTCACGTGGTGACGAGCCGCCCGCGCCGGGTCGAACCGTTCCGGATCGGGGAACACCGACGGGTCGTGGTTGGCCGCCGACAGCCCGACCACCACGGCCTCGCCCGCCGCGACGCGAACCCCACCCACCTCGGCGTCGCGGGTCGCGAAGCGGGCGACACCGTCGGCCACGGCGGTCTGCCGCAGCACCTCCTCGACCACCGCTGCGACCCGGGCCGGGTCCGCGGCATCGGCCCCACCGTGCTGCTCCACCAGCAGCACCACCCCGAGCGCCAGCGCGCTCGCCGTGGTCTCGTGCCCGGCGACCAGCAGCAGCAGGGCGAGATCGACCAGCCCACCGGGGTCCAGGGCACCGGTCTGCACCTGCTCGGCGACGAGGACGTCCAGCAGATCCTCGCCGTCGGCACCCCGTTTTGCCTCGATCAGCCCGTGGAGGTAGCGCTTGAGCTGGCCGAACGCGTCGGCGCTCTCCGCCGCGGTGGAGGTGCCGGAGGCGATGCGACGGGACTGCTGCTCGAAGAACTCGTGGTCGGCGTACGGGACGCCGAGCAGGTGGCAGATCACCACCGAGGGCACCGGCAGGGCGAAGGTGGGCACCAGGTCCACCCCCGGCCCACGGGCCACCACGTCGTCGAGGAGACGATCCACGATCTCGGTGATCGCGGGTCGGAGCGTGGCGACCCGCTTGGCCGTGAAGCTGGAGATCAGCATCCGCCGCTGCCCGGTATGTTCCGGCGGGTCCATGCCGATGAAGTTGCGCACCTTCCGGGCCGCCTCGAAGCGCGGGGCGAGCGCCGGAAAGGCCGGGTGCTGCCGATCGGAGGAGAACGTCGCCGCGTCCAGCAGCACCTGGCGGGCCTCCCGGTGGCCGGTGACGAGCCAGGCCGGCCGGCCGTCGTACAACCGGACCGGGGTGACCGGCCGGTGGTGCTCGGTGGCCGGCCGGTACGGGCAGGTGCGCTGCTGTGGGTACTGCGGCGACTCGACCACCGCGGACCAGGTCTCGGTCATGTGACTCCTTCGGGTTGGCCGGCGTAGGCGTCCTGGGGGCGGGGGAGCGCGCCGATCAGCTCACGGGTGTACGGGTGCGCGGGCTGGGCGAAGACCTCCGTCACCTCACCGCTCTCCACGACCTCCCCGTCGCGCATGACCAGCACCCGGTCCGCCACGTGGTGCACCACCCCCAGGTCGTGACTGATGAGCACGATCGCGGTGCCGAGATCCGCACGGATGTCGGTGAACAGGTCGAGGATCTGCGCCTGCACCGACACGTCCAGCGCGGACACCGGCTCGTCACAGACGATGACCTCCGGCGACGGGGCGAGCGCCCGGGCGATCGCGACCCGCTGCCGCTGCCCACCCGAGAGGGTGGCGGGGTGGCGGTCGGCCAGCGTCCGGTCCAGACCGACCTGGTCCAGCAGTTCGTGCACCCGGGCCCGGTCCGCGCCCGCTTCCTCGATCAACCGGCTGACCCGGTAGCGCGGATCGAACGAGCCCAGCGGGTCCTGCTGCACCCACTGCACCTGCCCCCGGCGACGCCGTGACTCGGGCACGCCCGACCACGGCCGGCCGAACAGCCCGATCCGGCCGGAGTCCGGTTCCAGCAGGCCCAACAGCAGGTGGGCCAGGGTGCTCTTGCCGGAACCGGACTCGCCCACCACGCCGAGGATCTCACCCGCCGACAGCGTGAACGACACGTCCGACACCGCCCGGTGCGGCTGCCGGTCCGGCCCCCGGAACACCTTCGACACCCCGCTCACCTCGGCCACCACGCCGGTGGGGCGGGGCGAGCGGACACGCGCCGGCGTCGTCCGCGGCCCGGCCAGTCGCGCCCCGCGCCGATGGGCGGTCGGCGTGGCGGCGAGCAACCGCCGGGTGTACGGATGCGTGGGCGCGCGCAACAGTTCGGCCGTGTCGCCGGTCTCCACGACCACCCCGTCGTGCAGTACCGCCACCCGGTCCGCCAGCCGGGCCACCACGGACAGGTCGTGGCTGATCAACAGCACCGCGGTGCCCTCGGCCTTCCGCGCCGCCAGCAGGTCCAGCACCCGCGCCTGCACGGTCACGTCCAGGGCGGTGGTGGGTTCGTCGGCCACCAGCACCGGCGGGTCGGCGGCCATCGCGGCGGCGATCAGCGCCCGTTGGCGCAACCCACCCGAGAGCTGGTGCGGGTACTGCCGGGCGCGCAACTCGGGCTGCGGCACCTGGGCATCGGCGAGCAGTTGCCGGACCCGGGCGGCCACCGCACGCCGGCCGACGACGCGGTGGTTGCGGACCGCCTCGGCGATCTCGGCACCGACCGGGCGTACCGGGTCCAGGGAGGTGAGCGCGTCCTGGAGGACGAGTCCCACCCGGGCCCCGCGTACCCGACGCCACCCACGGTCGGTGAGCCCGTTGACGTCCTGGCCCCCGACGACGAGCCGGTCGGCGCGCACCCGGGAGCCCGGTCCGGTCAGCCCGACCAGCGCCTTCGCGATGGCGGTCTTGCCCGACCCCGACTCGCCCACCACGGCCAGACACTCGCCGGGCCGCAGGTGCAGGTCGACCCCGCGTACGGCGGGCACGACCGTGCGGCCGACCCGGTACTCCACGTGCAGCCCGGCCACGGACACCAGCTCACCGGCCACCCGGCGTCCTCCCCTCGAAGCGGGCGCGCAGGTGCGCGCCGACCACGTAGCACGCGATCACCGCGACGGTGACCACCAGGCCGGGGAAGACGGTCAGGCCCCACGCGCTGTCCAGGTAGTCCCGACCCTCGGCCAGCATCGAACCCCACTCCGGCGTCGGTGGCTGCGGGCCCAGGCCGAGGAAGCTCAGCGAGGTGCTCGCCATCAGCGCGGTGCCGATGTCCACCGTGGCGAACACCAGCACGGGCGGCAGCGCGTTCGGCAGCACGTGCCGGAAGAAGATCGCCGCCCGGGAGCGGCCGAGCACGACGGCCGCCCGCACGTACCCCGACTCGCGGACCACGAGGGCCTGCCCCCTGCTCAGCCGCACGTAGCCCGGCACGGCGGCGAGCCCCAGGGCGATCGTGGTGTTTACCGGGCCCGGTCCGAGCACGGCGATGACCAGCAGCGCCAGCAGCAGCCCGGGGAAGGCGAGCAGCACGTCGGTGATCCGCATCAGCACCTCGTCGGCGGTCCGCCCGGCGGTTGCGGCCAGGACGCCGAGCAGCGCGCCGACGGACACCGCGATCGTGGTCGCGCCCAGGCCGATGAGCAGGGACAACCGGGCACCGTGGACGACCCGGCTGTAGACGTCCCGGCCGAGCTGGTCGGCACCGAACGGGTGGTCCGGACCGATGGGGGCGAGCGCCGAGGCGGGGTCGACCGCGTCCGGCGGCGCGGTGGCCAGCAGGTCGGGCCAGAGGGCGGCCAGGGCCAGCAGCCCGAGCACCGCCCAGGCGGCGATCAGCGCGGGACGGGCCCTCGGGAGCGTCGCGGCGACGGGGGTGAGGAGCGTGGTCATGCCGCCTGCTCCCGCAGCCGGGGGTCGACGACCCGGTAGAGCAGGTCCACCACGAGGTTGATCAGGGTGAACAGGGCGGCGGCCACCACTACGACCCCGATCACCACCGGCAGGTCCCGGCCGAGGATCGCGGTGACCAGGGTGCGACCGAGTCCCGGCCGGCTGAACACCGTCTCCACCACCACGGCACCGCTGAACAGCGCACCGGTGATCCAGCCGGAGAGGGTGACGACGGGGATCAGGGCGTGGCGCAACGCGTGCCGTAACCGCAGCGCGGTCTCGCCGGTGCCCCGGGCCCGGGCGCTGAGCGCGAAGGGTTCGTCGAGCGCGCGCTCCATGCTCTGCCGCAGCACCTGGGTGAAGATGCCGATCAGCCCGACGGCCTGGGCGGCGGCCGGCAACACGAGCCCCTCGATCCCGTCGCCGCCCGCGGCGGGGAAGAGCCGCAGGCGGAACGAGAAGACGGCCAGCAGCAGCGTGCCGATCCAGAAGGTCGGACTGGATGCGGTGATCAGTTCCAGCACGGTGGAGAGCCGGCGCAGCGCGGGCCGTCGGCCCGCCGTGGTGACGGCCAGCAGCACCGACGGTGCCAGCGCCAGCACCAGCGACGCCATCGCGAGCTGCGCCGTCCAGCCGATCTCGCTGGCGATGACCTCGGCCACCGGCCGGTGCAGCTGGTAGGACTCGCCGAGGTCACCGGTGACGAGCCGGCCCAGCAGTTGCCCGTACTGGGTCGCCAGCGGTTGGTCCAGGCCGAGGTCGACGCGTACCCGGTCGACGAGGTCCTGGCTGGGGTTGAGGGTCCCGATGACCGCCCGGACGGGGTCCCCCGGCGCCAGGTGCAGCGCCGCGAAGGCGACCGTCGCGGCGCCGAGGACGACCAGCACGGCGAGCGCGAGCCGGCGGAGCAGCCATCGCAGCGCGGAAATCATCTGGCGATCCAGGCGTCGTAGAACAGCGGGTACGCGCCCGCCCCGAACTCGATGCCGTGCACGTCCCGGGTCACCCCGACCAGGCTGGTGGGCACGTAGACCGGCAGGGAGATCGCGTTGTCGACCACGTAGCGCTGCGCGTCGGCGTAGAGCCGGGTGCGTTCGGCCTGGTCCAGGGTGCTCACGCCACCGGTGAGGAGCTTGTCGAGCCCGGGGATGTCGAGGCCGAAGATGTTGCCCCCACCCTTCTCCAGGGTGGAGTCGGTGCCGAAGAAGTACCGCAGGATGTCCGGTTCGGGGCGGGTGAAGCTCACGTCGAACAGGTCGAGGGCCCGCTTGCCGATCAGCTCGCCGATGGTGCCCTGGTCGACCTGGGTGTACTGGATCTCGATGCCGACCTGCCGGGCCTGCGCCTGTACGCCCTGCCCGATCAGGCCGCGCTGGTCACGTTCCATGTCGGCGGTGTGCGGCCAGCGCAGGGTGAGCCGCCTGCCGTCCCTGACCCGGTAGCCCGCCCCGTCGCGGGTGGTCCAGCCGGCCTCGTCGAGCAGCCGGTTGGCCTCGGCCTGGTCGAAGGTGAACGCCCCCTTGGTGGCGTCGTCGTAGAACGGGGTGGCCGGCGTCAACGGGCTCCAGGCCCGCTGGTACTGCCCGAAGTAGACGGCCTTGACGAGCTGGTCGAGGTCGACCGCGCGGCGCAGCGCCTGACGGACCCGGACGTCGGCCAGGACGGTGCCCGGCGCGGAGTTGAAGTAGATGGTGTAGGGGGCCCCGGGGGACTCGGCCCTGAGTACCTGCACGGTGCCGCCCAGCGTCTTCGCCCTCCCCGGCGGCACACTGGCGACGGCCTGCACCTGACCGCTGGTCAACGCGCCGACCCGGACGGTGTCCTCCGGCACGAACGTGATCTTCAGCGAGTCGAGCCGGGCGGGTCCGGTGTGTCCGGCGTCCTTCGGGGGCCAGGCGTAGTCGGGGTTGCGGCTCAGCTCGACGCCGACCTTCTTCTCCCACTTGACGAAGCGGTACGGCCCGGAGCCGACCGGCTTGTCGCACCGGCCCGCCGGGTCGCCCTGCAACGCCCGGGGCGACTGGATGCCCAGGTAGGGCGCGCTCAGGGCTTGGAGGAAGGAGGCGTTGGGGCGGTCCAGCCGGACGACGGCGGTGTGCGGGTCGACCACCTCCGTCCCCTGGTAGCCGGCGATCAGCCCGGCGGCGTAGCGGGACTCGGTGGCTGGGTCGACGGCGTGGTCGAGGGTCGCCTTCACCGCGCCGGCGTCGAGCGGGGTGCCGTCGTGGAAGCGCACCCCGGTACGCAGGTGGAAGGTGTAGGAACGGCCGTCGGCCGCCGTCTCCCACCGTTCGGCCAGCCACGGCTGGAACGACCCGTCCGGCTTCTGCTGCACCAGCGAGTCGAAGATGTTGCGGTCGACCAGCGCGGTGACGTCACGGGCGCTGACCGCGGGGTCGAGGCAGTCCGGCTCGACCGGGGTGGCGTAGGTCAACGCGCCACCGGTGGTGGGCTGCGAGGCCGTGCCGCCGCCGGAATCCGTACCGCAGGCGGTCAGGCCGACCACCAGCAGTGCGACGCAGAGGGGGGAATGGCGGAGAGATGAACGATTGTGCACGTCTGGAACTCCTCGGACCGGCCTGGGCTGCGCCGCAACTGTGGTCTGTCGGGCTAAAGCCGCTCTAAACAATTCCCGCGGCGGTCACGCGTGCGTGACCGCCGGGCGGACTGCATCCGCCAGCAGCGCGTAGGACCGGTGGCGGTCCGTGGCGTCCGGGAGGATGGTGAGGCCCATCAGCTCGTCCGCGCCGGTCTCGGCCCGTAGCTGGGCGACGCGGTGACGCAGGGTTTCCGGGCCGCCGACCACCTGGCCGGCGATGCGGTCCGCGACGAAGGCCCGTTCCGGTGCGGTGTAGCGGTGCGACTCCTCCTCCGCCGCGGTGGGGAACGGGTCGAGCCGGCCGCTGGTGCGCAGCCGGATCTGGCCGAGCAGGTACGGGGCGATCAGCTTCTCGGCGTGCTCGTCGCTCTCGCCCGCCACGACCACGGCGGACAGGATCGCGTGCGGCCGGTCCAGGTGGCCCGACGGTCGGAACGACTCCCGGTAGATCTCGAACGCGGTGGCGGTGAGGGTCGGGCTGATCTGGTGGGCGAACGCGTACGGCAGACCGAGCGATCCGGCCAGCCGGGCGCTGCCGGGGCTGGACCCGAGCACCCAGACCGGCACCGTGGACTCGGCGGCGGCGACCGCGGTGATGGCCCGGGGCTGGGCCGCCGGGCCGAAGTAGCCCAGCAACTCGGCCAGTTCGCCGGGGAACTGGTCGGCGCCGTCCGGTGCCCGGCGCAGGGCGCGGGCGGTGACGGCGTCGGTGCCCGGTGCCCGGCCCACGCCGAGGTCGACCCGGCCGGGGTGCAACGCGGCGAGGGTGCCGAACTGCTCGGCCACCACCAGCGGGGCATGGTTGGGCAGCAGTACGCCGCCGGAGCCGACCCGCAGCGTCCGGGTGGCCGCGAGCAGCGCGCCGACCAGGACCGGCGGCGTCGCCGTCGCCAGGCAGGGGGTGTTGTGGTGTTCGGCGACCCAGTAGCGGGTGTAGCCGAGCTGCTCCACGGCGACCGCGAGGTCGAGGGAGTCGCGCAACGCGCGGGTGGCGGTCGAGCCGTTCCAGACGGGGACGACGTCGAGAACGGAGACCGGGAACGAGTCGGTCATGGCGGGTGCCCTTCTGGGTCTGGTCGGGGCCGGTCCGGGGGTGAGGGGATGCGACGGACCGGCCCCGGGCTGGTCGGGGGTCAGGCGTGCGCGGGCACGTCGGCGGGGGCGGTGGCGGTGGGCTGCGGGCGTCCCGGCAGGAACAGGCTCGCCAGGGCGACCACCACGGCCCCGGCGACGGTCCACCAGAACGCGCCGTCGAAGGCGTCGGCGGGCGTCCGGCCGTCGGTCAGGCCGCTTTGCACGATGAGCGCCACCACCGCGACGCCCAGCGACGCGCCGATCTGGTTGAGGATGAACAACGTGCCGGTCGCGCCGCCCATCGCCTCGGCGGGCACGGTCCGGTACACCGCGCCCATGGTGGGTGCCCCGACCAGGCCCAGACCGAAGCCGGTCACCAGCTGGGCGGCGGTGAGCAGGACCTGCGAGGTGCCCGGGTCGGCGCCGGTGTAGACGAGGGTGCTGAGCCCGATCAGCACCGCGCCGGTCGGCACCAGCCCCCGGGGGCCGAAGGTGTCGGCGAGCTTGCCGGCGATCGGCATCCCGAGCATCGTCCCCAGCCCCAATGGCATGAGCAGCAGGCCGGCCGCGAGCACGCTCTCGCCGCGTACCTGCTGGTAGAACAGCGGGAGCAGGAACAGCAGCGAGAACAGCATACTGCCGAGCAGGAACATGGTCACCACGCTGGAGCTGAATCCCCGGCTGGCGAACAGCCTCAGGTCGATCAGCGGGTGTGCGGTGCGCAGCGCGTGGACGACGTACGCGCCGATCAGCAGCACGCCCAGCACGATCCCGACCAGCACCCGGGTGGCGCCGAAGCCCGCGCTCCCCGCCTGGGACAGGGCGTAGATCAGGGCGGCGAAGCCGGGGGAGAGCAGCGCGACGCCGAGCAAATCCAGGGGCGGGGCGCTGCCCGGCGCGGGACGCTCGTCCCTGAGCACCACCAGGGCGAGCACGATGGCCAGCAGCGCGATGGGCACGTTGACCAGGAAAATCCATTGCCAGGTCAGGTTCTGCAGGATCAGGCCGCCGATGATCGGGCCGAGGACCGGTCCCAGCGTGATCGGGATCGAGATCAGGCCCATCGCCCGGCCCATCCGGCCCGGGCCGGCGGCGGTGGCGACGACGGTGAGCATGATCGGTTCGAGCAGGCCACCGGCGAAGCCCTGGAACACCCGGAACGCGATCAGGCTGCCCACGTCCCAGGCCAGCGCGCACAGCGCCGAGCCGACCAGGAACAGGGTCAGGGCGGTCAGCCACACCCGCTTGGCCCCGAAGCGGGCCACGGACCAGCCCGCCAGGGGGATGGCGACCGCCACGGCGAGCAGGTAGCCGGTGGCGACCCAGGAGATCGTGCCGAGCGAGGCGCTGAACCGCGCGGTCAGGGTCTCGACGCTGACGTTGATGATCGTCGCGTCGAAGTAGGACATCACACCACCGAGCACCATCACGCCGAGCAGGCGCAGCAGCGGGGCGTCGAGGCGGTCGGACTGGGGTTGGGTCATGGCCGTCTCCGGATTGTCGGATCGGTTCGATAGATTGAACTGGCCAGTTCATTTTGACGCACTGGACGGTAGCATGGCGGAATGACTGACGGCGAGACCCCGACCACACCGCGCGGCAGGCTGGACAAGCGACAGGCGATCATCGGCGCGGCCCTGCGCGTCTTCGCCCGCGAGGGCTACGGCCAGGCCAGCATCGACGTGATCGCGGCCGAGGCCGGCGTGGCGAAGCCGACCATCTACAACCACCTCGGTGGCAAGGAGAACCTGTTCCGGCACGTCCTGGCCGAGATCGCCGCCCGCTCGAACGCCAAGACCCTGGCCGCGCTCCAGACCTTCCCCACCGATCCGCAGGACCTGCGCAACCACCTCAACACCGTCGGCCTGCGGCTGGCCGAGTGCTTCGTCGACGAGCAGTCCTCGGCGCTGCGCCGGTTGCTGCACGCCGAGATCGGCCGGTTCCCCGACCTGTTCGACGCCGTCCTGGCCAGCGGGCCCAACCAGGCGACCGAGGCGCTGGCGGGCCGGCTGGCCCGGCTCGCCAACGCCGGCTACCTGACCATCGAGGACCCGATCCGCGCCGCCCGGCAGTTCGTCGCCCTGCTCACCGACGAACTGCCCGCGATGAGCGCCCTCGGCACCCGCCCGGTCGACCCCGACGAGCTGGAACGCGCGGTCGTCGCCGGGGTGGACACCTTCCTGCGTGCCTTCGCGACGCCACCACCCGAACCGCGACCCCGGACGGCCGCAGGCCGGGCGGAGAGCCTGCCCCGCTGACCGGCCGGCGGCGATCCGGCAGCCGGCGTATAGCGCTCCGGCCGTCGGGGCCGGCCCGCCTCCCCGGTCCGTCCGCGATCCGCCGGCGCGACGCCCGGCGGTGGTCATGCCGGGTCCGCGAGCCGCTCCCGCAGGTGCTCGGCCAGGGCGGCCGGGGTGGGATGGTCGAAGAGCACGATCGGCGACAGGTCCAGGCCGGTGCTCTCGCAGAGGCGGTTGCGCACCTCCAGCGTGGTGAAGGACGAGAAGCCGATCTCCAGGAAGTTGTCGTCGGGCCGGATCGACTCCGGCGCGTCGTGACCGAGGACGGCGGCGGCATGGAGCCGGACCAGGTCGATCAGCTCCGGTTCCGCCGGGGCTCCCGCCACCGGTTCCGCCGGGGCTTCCGCCGTCGGTTCGGTGGTGGTCGGCCCGGTGGTGGTCGGCCGGTCCGGCGGTGCGGAGACCCAGTAGCGACGGTGCGCAAACGGGTAGGTCGGCAGCGGCACCACCGAGCCCCGGCCACCGAGGAAGGCCCGCCAGTCCACCGCCGCGCCCGTGCTGTGCGCCGCCGCCAGGGCCCGCACGACGGTCAACGCCTCGGGCTCGTCCCGGCGCAGGGCCGGCACGGCGGGCACCTGCGGGGCGCTCTCCCCGGCCAGGGTGCACAGCACCGCGTCCGGTCCGATCTCCACGAACCGGCGGACCCCCGCCGTCTCCGCCGCGGCCACGCCGTCGGCGAAGCGCACCGCCTCGCGTACGTGCCGAACCCAGTGCTCGGCGTCGAACTCCTCGACCACCCCGCCGATCAGGTTCGACACCACCGGCACGGCGGGCGGGTGGTGGCGTACCCCCTCGGCGACCCGCCGGAAATCCGCCAGCACCGGGTCCAGGTGCGGTGAGTGGAACGCGTGGCTGACCCGCAGGCGGGTGGTCTTGTGCCCGACCGACGTCCAGTACGCGGCGACCTCCTCCACCGCCGCCAGGTCACCGGAGACGACCGTCGCCGACGGGCCGTTGACCGCGGCGACGGACACCTGGTGCTCACGGCCGACGAGGGATGCCCGTACCTCCTCCTCGCCCGCCCGGACCGACACCATCGCGCCGCCGACCGGCACCGCCTGCATCACCGCGCCGCGCGCCACCACCAGCGCGGCGGCGTCGGCCAGGTCGAGCACCCCCGCCACGTGCGCTGCCACCAGCTCGCCCACCGAGTGCCCGAGCAGCAGATCCGGTCGCAGACCCCAGCCCGCCAGCAACCGCACCAGGGCCACCTCCAGGGCGAACAGCGCGGGTTGCGCGTACGCCGTGCGGTGCAGTAGGTCCTCGTCGTCGACCACCTCGTCCAGCGGCCGGTCCAGGTGCCGGTCGAGGGCGACGGCCACCTGCCGCCAGGCGTCGGCGAACGCGGGGAAGGCCGCGGCCAACTGGCGACCCATGCCCACCCGCTGACTGCCCTGCCCGGCGAAGAGGAAACCGGTGCGCCCGGTCACGGCGGTGCCGGTCACCGCCGCCGCCGAGGCCACCGAGGCGAGGCCGCGCAGCAGGCCGTCGTGGTCGGCGGCCACCACCGCCGTCCGGTGGGTGAACGCGGTCCGCGTGGTGGCCAGCGAGTAGGCCACGTCGACCGGGTCGAGGGGCCGGGTCGCCAGGTGTTCGCGCAGCCGGGCGGCCTGCTCCCGCACCGCGCTCTCGGTCCGGGCGCTGAGCAGCCACGCCACCGGGTGCGGGGGAGGCCCGACCGGCCGCGCCGGATCCGGGTCACCCTCCTCGATCACCACGTGGGCGTTGGTGCCGCTGATCCCGAACGAGGACACCCCGGCCCGCCGGGGCCGCTGCCCGCGCGGCCACGGCCGGTTCCCGGTCAGCAGCCGGACCGCCCCGTCGGCCCAGTCCACCTGCGGGGTCGGGGCTTCCACGTGCAGGGTGCGGGGCAGCACCTCGTGCCGCAGCGCCTGGATCACCTTGATCAGGCCCGCCACCCCGGCTGCCGTCTGGGTGTGCCCGATGTTGGACTTCAGCGACCCCAGCCACAGCGGCTCGTCCCGGTCCTGGCCGTACGTGGCGATCAGGGCGGCGGCCTCGATCGGGTCACCCAGCCGGGTGCCCGTACCGTGTGCCTCCACGAGGTCCACCTCGGACGGCCGCAGTCCCGCGTCGGCCAGGGCCGCCCGGATCACGTCCTCCTGGGCGGGGCCGCTGGGCGCGGTCAGCCCGTTCGACGCGCCGTCCTGGTTGACCGCCGAACCCCGCAGCACCGCGAGCACCCGCCGGCCGTTGCGGCGGGCGTCGGAGAGCCGCTCCAACAGCAGCACCCCGACCCCCTCTGCGAACCCCGTCCCGTCGGCCGCCGCCGCGAACGCCTTGCACCGCCCGTCCGGGGACAGCCCGCCCTGGGTGACGAACTCGGCCAACAGGGCGGGGGTGGCCATCACGGTCACTCCGCCGGCCAGCGCCAGATCGCACTCGCGGTGACGCAGCGACCGGGCGGCCAGGTGCAGGCCGACCAGCGACGACGAGCACGCCGTGTCGAGCGTGACCGCCGGCCCCCGCAACCCCAGCAGGTAGGCGACCCGGCCGGACGCCAGGCTGGTCGCCGTTCCGGTCATCAGGTGGCCGGTCAGCTCGGCGGGTGCCCCGTACGCGGCGTAGTTCTGCGAGACCACCCCGGCGAACACCCCGGTCCGGCTGCCGCGCAGCGACGTCGGGTCGACCCCGGCCAGCTCCACCGCCTCCCAGGAGGTCTCCAGCAGCAGCCGGTGCTGCGGGTCCATCGCGGTGGCCTCGCGGGGACCGATGCCGAAGAACTCCGCGTCGAATCCGGCGGCGTCGGCCAGGAACCCGCCGCGGCGGCGGTGCCCGGGTGCGGCGGCGTAGATGTCGTCCACCGCCCAGCCCCGGTCCGACGGGAACTCCCCGATCACGTCGACCCCGTCCGCGACCACCCGCCACAGGTCGTCGGCGGACCGAATCCCGCCCGGCAACCGGCAGGCGGCCGACACGACGGCGATCGGCTCGTGGGCCGCCTCCCGCGTCCGGGCCAGCTCCGCCCTGGTCTCCTGGAGTTCGGTGGTCACCCACTTGAGGTACTCGACCAGCTTCTCCTCGCGCGTCCCGGTCATCTCGCGTCGGCCTCCTGGTAGTCCGACCGCGCGGCGCGGCCGAGTTGGGAGTCGATGAAGTCGAAGATCTCCTCGACCGTCGCCGACTCGATCTGCGCCGGTGCTCCGCCGGCCACCCGCTCCGGCCCGGCGTCGCCGCCCCCGGACGCGGTGGCGGTGTCGGGCCGGTCCGGCGGCACGAGCCTGTCGCGCAGGTGGGCGGCCAGTTCGGCCGGCGTCGGCCGGTCGAACACCACGGTCGGTGGCAGCCGCAGGCCGGTGACCGTGCTCAACCGGTTGCGCAGCTCCACGGCGGTCAACGAGTCGAACCCGATCTCCTTGAACGCGCGGTCCACCACGACGGAGTCCGGGTCGGTGTGGCCGAGCACCGCGGCGATCTGGGCCCGTACCAGGTCCACCAGTTGTGCGGTCCGCTCCTGCGGCGACAGCGGGAGCAGCCGGTCGCGCAGCGAGTCCGGCGACGCCGCCGCCACCGAGCGGGCGGCCCGGCGGGGCGGCCGGACCAGGCCGCGCAGCACGGCGGGCACCACCCCCGACCCGGTACGCCCCCGGGCGAGGTGCAGCGGCGCCGGCACGAACCCGGGTCGGTCACCTGTCCAGGTCGCGTCGAACAGGGCCATCCCCTGCGCAGCGGAGATCGGCAGCAGACCACCGCGTTGGATGCGGCCCAGGTCGGTGCGGCCCAGGTGGCCGGTCATGCCGGTGGCCTGCGCCCACATGCCCCAGGCCTGTGCCACCGCGGGCAGGCCGGCCCGTCGTCGGGCGACGGCGAGCGCGTCGAGGAACGCGTTGGCCGCCGCGTAGTTGCCCTGACCCGCGCCGCCGAGCAGGCCGGAGGCGGACGAGAACAGCACGAACGCCGCCAGGTCCAGATCCCGGGTCAACTCGTGCAGGTGCCAGGCGGCGTCCACCTTCGGGGCGAGCACCGTGGCGATCTTCTCCGGGGTGAGCGAGCCCAACACGCCGTCGTCCAGCACCCCGGCGGTGTGCACCACCGCGGTGAGCGGGTGCTCGGGTGGGATCGCCGCCAGCAGGCCGGCCACCGCGTCCCGGTCGGCGGTGTCGGCGGCGACCACCTCCGCCCGCGCCCCCGCCCCGGCCAGCTCCGCGACGAGTTCGGCGGCCCCCGGAGCGGCGGGCCCGGAGCGGCTGACCAGCAGCAGGTGCCGCGCGCCGTGCTCCCGGGCCAGGTGCCGGGCGACCAGGCTGCCCAACGCGCCGGTGCCACCGGTCACCAGGATCGTGCCGTCCGGGTCCGGCGGCACGGGCATGGTCAGGGCGATCTTGCCGACCTGCCGGGCCTGGCTGAAGTGGCGCACCGCCTCGGTGGCGCGGCGGACGTCCCACGCGGTCACCGGCAGCGGCCGGAACACGCCCTGCCCGATCAGCCGCACCACCTCGGCGAAGATGCCCTGGACCTGGGCGACGTCCAGGTCCAGCAGTTCGAACGCCGCGTACCGCACGCCGGCCGGGAGCTGGTCGGCGGAGCGGAGGTCCGCGATGCCCAGCTCCACGAACCGGCCGCCGGGGCCCAGCAACCGCAGCGAGGCGTCGATGAACTCACCGGTCAGGGAGTTGAGCACCACGTCCACCCGGTCGAACCGGTCGGCGAAGGCGGTGGTCCGCGAGGACGCCAGGTGCGCCTCGTCCAGGTCCAGCGCCGGCCACTTCGCCGGGCTGGCCGTGCCGTACACCTCGGCGCCGAGGTGCCGGGCCAGTTGGGTGGCGGCCAGCCCCACCCCACCGGCGGCCGAGTGGATCAGCACCGACTCGCCGGGCCGCAGGTCGGCCAGGGTGACCAGGGCGTGGTATGCGGTGGTGAAGACCGCGGGCGCGGTCGCGGCCTGGGTGAACGACCAACCCTCGGGCACGTGGGCCAGCAGTCGCGCGTCCACCGTGGCGGACGGCCCGATCGCGCCCTGGATGAGCCCGAACACCCGGTCGCCGGGGGCGAAACCGGTGACACCGGCCCCGACCTCGACGACGACGCCTGCGCCCTCGGCACCCAGCGGCGCCCCCACCGGGACCATGCCCAGCGCGGTGAGCACGTCGCGGAAGTTCAGCCCGCAGGCGCGCACCGCGACGCGTACCTGTCCCGACGCCGGCGGGGCGTCCGCCCGCTCCACCAGGCGCAGGTCGTCGACCGTGCCGCCGGGGGTGTCCAGCCGCCACGCCCCCGGCGGGGGCGCCAGGGCGGGCGACGCCCCCGCACGGGCGAGGCGGGGCACGTAGGCCTGCCCCTCCCGGACCGCAACCTGCGGTTCACCCGTCGCGGCGGCGGCGGCGACGGCCGCCTCCGAGGCGGCCAACCCGTCGGTGTCCACCACGGTGAAGCGGTCCGGGTTCTCCGTCTGGGCACTGCGCAGCAACCCCCAGAGGGCGGCGTGCGCCAGATCCGGGGCGGGGTCGCCGGGCCGGGCCGTCACGCCGTTGCGGGTGACCACGACCGCGCCCCGGTCCTCGGCCAGCCGGGCGGCGAGCACGCCCGCGGTGGTGGTGACCAGCCGGTGCGTCGCCGCCACCGGATCGTCCGGGTCGGACGACGCCACCACCAGCAGATCCGGCGGTGCGGCGGCGTCGTCGGGCAGGGGCAGCGGGTGCCAGTCGAGCACCAGCACGTCCGCCGTGCCGGCGGCGGCCGACCCGGCCGCCGGGGCGGCCCGCAGCACCAGCGACCCGATCCCGGCCACCGGGGCGCCGGTGCCGTCGGCCAGCTCCACCGTCACCGTGTCGGTGCCCGCCGGACGGATGCGCACCCGGACCGTGTCCGCGCCCGTGGCGTACGTCCGGATTCCGGTCCAGGCGAACGGCAGCCGGACGCCGGCACCGAGGAAGTCCCCGGCGGCCAGGGCGTGCAGCGCCGCGTCGAGCAGCGCCGGGTGCAGCCCGAACCCCTCGGCGGACCACCCTTCCGGCAGCCGGGCCTCGGCGTAGACCTCGTCGTCGCGCCGCCACGCCGCCCGCAGCCCCTGGAAGGCCGGGCCGTACTGGTAACCCGCCTCGGCGAGCATGGGGTAGAGCGCCGAGATGTCCACCGGCACCGCGCCCCGGGGCGGCCAGACGTCCAGGGTGGCCGGCACGGCGTCGTCGTCGGTGAGCAGGACACCGGCGGCGTTGCGGGTCCACGACCCGCCGTCGGTACGCGTGTGCACGGTGAGCGCGCCGTCGCGGACCTGCACCTGCACGTCCACCCCGCCCCGTTCGGGCAGCACGCACGGCGTCTGGAGGGTCAGCTCGGCGACTCCGGCCGCCCCGGCCGCGTCGGCGGCCTGGGCCGCCAGCTCGACGAAGACCGCGCCGGGCACCAGGGGCACCCCGGCGACCGTGTGGTCGGCCAACCAGCGGTGACGGTCGCGGGACAGCCGGCCGGTGAGCACCAGGCCGTCGTCGTCGGCCAGCTCGACGGCCGCGCCGAGCAGGGGGTGGCCGGCCGGGGTCAGGCCGAGGCCGGTGGCGTCCGCCGGGCCCGCCGGGGCCTCCAACCAGTAGGGGGTACGGGCGAACGCGTACGTGGGCAGTTCCACCGGCCGGGCGTCCGCGTCGTACGCCGGCCGCCAGTCGACCGGCAGGCCCGCCACATATGCGTCGGCGAGCGCGGTGAGGAACCGCCGCCGGTCGCCCTCGTCCCGGCGTAGCGTGCCCAGCGCGGTGCCCCCGGTGATCTCCTCGGTCACGCCGGTCAGCACCGGGTGCGGGCTGACCTCCAGGAACGTCGTGTGCCCGTCGGCGTGCAGCCGCCGCACGGTGCGCTCGAACTGGACGGTGCGGCGCAGGTTGGTGAACCAGTAGTCGGCGGTCAGGGTGGTGGTGTCCAGCGGCTGCCCGGTCACCGTCGAGTAGAACGGGATGTCCGCCGGCCGGGGCCGGATGTCCGCCAACGCCGCCGCCAGCGGCTCGCGCAGCGGCTCGACTTGCGGGGAGTGCGAGGCGTAGTCGACCGGGAGGAGCTTGGCGCGGACGTCCTCGGCCGCGCAGGCGGCGACGATCCCGGCGAGCACCTCCGGCGCACCGGCGACGACGGTCGCGTGCGGGCCGTTCACCGCCGCCACGGCCACCGACGTGCCCCACCTCCGCACCACCTCGGCCTCGGGTAGGGCGATGGAGGCCATGGTGCCGTGGCCGGTGATGGTGGTGATGGCTTGGGCGCGGAGGGCGATGATGCGGGCGGAGTCTTCGAGGGTGAGGGCGCCGGCGATGTGGGCGGCGGCGATTTCGCCTTGGGAGTGGCCGATGACGGCGTGGGGGGTGATGCCGTGGTGTTGCCAGAGGGTGGCGAGGGAGATCATGACGGCCCAGAGGGCGGGTTGGACGGTGTGGGCGTGTTGGAGGGTGTGGGGGTTGGCGAGGGTGTGGGTGAGGTTCCAGGTGGTGTGGGGGGCGAGGGCGGTGGCGCAGGCGTCGAGGGCTTGGTGGAAGACGGGTTCGTGGTGGTAGAGGTCGAGGGCCATGCCGGCCCATTGGCTGCCCTGACCCGGAAACACGAACACCACGCCGCCCGGGTCGCCCGCCGTGCCGCGGACCGGGGGAGCCTCGCCGGCCGCGACCGGGTCCAGCGCCGAGAGCAGTTCGGCCCGGTCGGCCGCGAGCAGGACCGCCCGCTCGGCCAGGTGGGTACGGCCGGTTGCCAGCGAGTGCGCCAGCTCCGGCAGTTCGGCCTCCGGGTGCGCCCGCAGGTGGTCCCGGAGCCGGGCGGCCTGGCCGGCGAGCGCGGTCGCGGTGCGGGCCGAGAGCAGCACCGGGACCGGCCGGGCCGGGGTGGACGCCACCGGTGCCGGATCGGGGTCGCCCTGTTCGAGGATCACGTGCGCGTTGGTGCCGCTGATCCCGAACGACGACACCGCCGCCCGCCGGGGACGCTCGGCCGACGGCCACGGTCGGGCCTCGGTGAGCAGACGCACCCGGCCCGCCGTCCAGTCGACGTGCGGGGTGGGCTCGTCCACGTGCAGGGTGGCCGGCAGGACGCCGTGCCGCATCGCCTCGATCACCTTGATCACGCCGCCGACGCCCGCCGCGGCCTGGGTGTGCCCGATGTTCGACTTGAGCGACCCGAGCCACAGCGGCTCCTCGCGGTCGCGGCCGTACACGGCCAGCAGCGCCTGTGCCTCGATGGGGTCACCGAGGCGGGTCCCGGTGCCGTGCGCCTCCACCAGGTCCACGTCGGCCGGTGACAGGCCCGCACCGGCCAGCGCGGCCCGGATCACCCGCCGCTGTGCCGGCCCGTTGGGCGCGGAGAGCTGGCTGCTGGTGCCGTCCTGGTTGACCGCGCTGCCGCGCAGCAGGGCGAGCACCGGGTGGCCGTTGCGGCGGGCGTCGGAGAGCCGTTCCACCAGCACCAGGCCGACGCCCTCGGCCCAGCCGGTCCCGTCGGCGGCGGCGGCGAACGCCTTGCACCGCCCGTCGGGGGACAGCCCGCGCTGCCGGCTGAACTCCACGAACAGCTCCGGCGTGGCGATCACCGTCACTCCGCCGGCCAGGGCCAGGTCGCACTCGCCCCGCCGCAGGGCCTGGGCGGCCAGGTGCAGGGCCACCAGCGAGGACGAGCACGCGGTGTCCACGCTCACCGCCGGCCCCTCGAAGCCAAAGGTGTAGGAGATCCGGCCGGTGGCGACGCTGCCCGCGCTGCCGGTGCCGATGTAGCCCTCGAAGCCGTCGGGGATGGGCCGAAGCCTGGTGCCGTAGTCGCCGTACATCACCCCGGCGAAGACGCCGGTCCGGCTGCCGCGCAGCGAGTCGGGGGCGATCCCGGCCCGCTCCACCGCCTCCCACGCGGTCTCCAGCAGCAGGCGCTGCTGCGGGTCGATGCTCAGCGCCTCCCGGGGGCTGATCCCGAAGAACTCCGGGTCGAAGTCGGCGGCTTCGGGCAGGAACCCGCCGTGCCGGGCGGTGGACGTGCCGACGTGCTCCGGGTCCGGGTCGTACAGCTCGTCCAACGGCCAGCCACGGTCCTCGGGGAAGCCGCTGATCGCGTCGGTGCCCGACTCGACCAGCCGCCACAGGTCCTCCGGCGACCGCACGTCACCGGGGTAGCGGCAGGCCGCCGAGACGATCGCGATCGGTTCCCGCTCCGCCTGTTCCACCTCGGTCAGCCGCCTGCGGGTCCGGAGCAGGTCGTCGGTCACCCGCCGCAGGTACTCGCGCAGCTTCTGCTCGTCGGCCATGCCGCCCACCTTTTCGTCGGAGATGGTCATCGTTCTTCGAGTTCCGTGTCGATCAGGGCGAACAGCTCCTCGTCGGACACCTGGTCGAGCCCCGGCGGGGCCGCCTCGTCGACCGTCCCGTCGACCGGTTTCTCACCGACCAGTTCCGCCCGCAGGTACCGGGCGAGGGCCGCGGGGGTGGGGTGGTCGAACACCAGCGTCGACGGCGGGTGCAGCCCGGTGACGGCGCCGAGCCGGTTGGCCAGTTCGACACCGGTGAGCGAGTCGAAGCCCAGCTCCATCAGCCCCCGGTCCGCGCCGATCACGGCGCCGTCACGGTGCCCGAGCACCTCGGCGATCGTGGTGCGGACCAGGTCCAGCAGCAGCCGGTGCTGTTCGGCGGGGTCGCGTCCGGCCAACCG
Organism: Micromonospora wenchangensis; assembly: GCF_002210435.1. Classification (GTDB taxonomy): domain Bacteria; phylum Actinomycetota; class Actinomycetes; order Mycobacteriales; family Micromonosporaceae; genus Micromonospora; species Micromonospora wenchangensis. Next base: position 6,980 of record NZ_MZMV01000027.1, on the reverse strand, counting down.
TCCGGGCCACCGGGGCGTCGCCGGGTCGGGCGCGACCGGGCGGACCAGGTCGGCCAGCACCGGCGCGGGACCGGTGGCCAGTTCGGGCCGGAGGGCGGCCGGCACCAGCAGGGCCTGGTCGGTGCCGAGCGCGGCGTCGAACAGGGCCAGGCCCCGCTGCACCGGCAACGGCACCACCCCGGTACGGGCGATCCGGGCGCGCTGCGCCTCGTCGAGCGTCGCGCCCATCCCCACCTCGTCCCACAGCCCCCAGGCCAGGGAGACGGCGGGCAACCCCGAGGCCCGGCGGTGCGCGGCGAGGGCGTCCAGCGCCGTGTTCGCCGCCGCGTAGTTGGCCTGGCCGGCGTTGCCGATCACCCCGGCGATCGACGAGAACAGCACGAACGCGGTGAGGTCCCGGTCGCGGGTCAGCTCGTGCAGGTGCCAGGCGGCGTCCACCTTGGGGCGCAGCACCTCGGCGAAACGCTGCGGGGTCAGGGCGGCCAGCACCCCGTCGGCCACCACCCCCGCCGCGTGCACCACGGCGGTGAGCGGATGCGCGGCGGGGACGGCGTCGAGCACCCGGGCCAGGGCGTCCCGGTCGGCCGCGTCACACGCCACCACCTGCGCGGTCGCCCCCAGCTCGGCCAACTCGGCGGGCAGGGTCCCGGCGTCGCCGCGCCGGCTCAGCAGGATCAGCCGGCGCACCCCGTGCCGGGTCACCAACCGGCGGGCGACCAGGCCACCCAGCGCCCCGCCCGCCCCGGTCACCAGCACCGTCGCGTCGGGGTCGAACCGGGGTCGCGGTGGCGGGGCCGGGGTCCGGGCCAGCCGGGGCACCCCGATCCGCCCCTCGCGCAGCACCAGCTGCGACTCCCCGGTGGCCACCGCGGCGGCGACCCGCGCCGTGGACTCCGCCGTGCCGTCGGTGTCGAGCAGCACGAACCGGCCAGGGTGCTCGGTCTGGGCCACCCGCACCAGGCCCCACAGCGCCCCGTCGGCCGGATCCGCCGACTGGTCGGTCACCACCACCAACGGGGTGTCCGGCGGTCCGTCGGCGAGCCACCGGCGCAGGAGCCCGGCCACCGCCACCGTGCGCTCGTGCGTCCGGGCCACCACGTCGGGCGGCGCGGGCAGCTCCGCGTGCCGGGGCAGGCCCACGTCCCGGCCGATGGTCACGAAGGCGCTGCCACCGGTTCCGCCCGCCACCGGGGCGAACCGGACGCCGTACAGGTCGGCCAGGTCCCGCGGCACGGCGCGGACGGTGAGCTGTGCCGAGGCGACCGGGCGGTCCGCGGCGTCGGTCAGGGTCAGCGCGGCGGTCTCCGCCCCGGTACGACGGACCCGCGCCCGCAGCTCACCGACCCCGCCCGCGTGTACGACCACCGACGACCACACGTACGGCACCCGGGTCTGGTCGTCGTCGAGCAGGTCCAGCGCCAACGGGTGCAACGCCGCGTCGAGCAGGGCCGGGTGCAGCCCGAAGCGGTGGTCCGGTGCGACCGGGCCGACCTCGGCGTACCACTCGTCGCCGGTCCGCCACACCGCGCCCAGCAGCCGGCAGTCCGGCCCGTACCCGTAGCCCGCGTCGGCCAGCCGCGCGTAGTCCACCCGCACCGGCTCGGCCGTCGCCGGCGGCCAGTCCCCGACGGCCTCGGGGGGCAGCTCCCGGTTGCTCAGGGTGCCGGAGGCGTGCCGGGTCCAGCCGCCGCCGGGCGGCTTTCCGTGCACCGTCACGGCACCCGCACCGTCCACCGTCACCCGCAGCTCGACCGCGCCGTCGGCCGGCAGGACCAGGGGCGTGTGCAGGGTCAACTGCTCCACCGTGGGCAGGCCCAGGTGTCCTCCGGCGTGACCCGCCAGGCCCAGCAGCGCGGTGCCGGGCAGCACGGTCTCGCCCCGCAGCACATGGTCGGCCACCCAGCCGGCGGTGTCGCGGCCGACCCGGCCGGTGCACAGCACACCGCCGTCGGGCAGCTCCACCGCCGCGTCGAGCAGCGGATGGTCGGCGACGCCCCGGCCGGTCGCCGGCACCCCGGCGGGCGGCGGGGCCAGCCAGTAGCGCTGGTGCTGGAACGGGTAGGTGGGCAGGTCCACCCGCCGGGCGTCCAGCTCACCGAAGAACGTCGCCCAGTCCACCGGCACGCCCGTGTTGCCGAGGGCGGCCAGGGCGGTGACGAAGGCGACCTCCTCGTCACGGTCGCGGCGCAGGACGGGAACCGCGCCGGCCGCGATGGCGGGGGTGAGCGCGGCGTCCGCGCCCACCTCGACGAACCGGCGTACGCCCTGCTCGGTCAGGGACCGCACCCCGTCGGCGAAGCGGACCGCCTCCCGCAGGTGCCGCACCCAGTACTGCGGGTCGGTGGGCGAGCCGGGCAGCAGCGTGGTGATCGGTGTGGTCGGCTCCCGGTACCGCAGGCTGGCCGCGACCGCCCCGAACTCGGCCAGGATCGGGTCCATCCGCGCCGAGTGGAAGGCGTGGCTGACCCGCAGCCGGGTGACCCGCCGGCCGGCGTCGCGCAGGGCGTCCGCGACGGCCCGCACCGCGTCGGTGTCCCCGGAGACGACGACGGCGTCGGCGGCGTTGACCGCGGCGATCTCGGCACCCGGCGTCAGCAGCGCCCGTACCTCGTCCTCGCCGGCCCGGACCGACACCATGGCGCCGCCCTCGGGCAGGGCGCCCATCAGCCGGCCGCGCGCGGCGACCAACGTGGCGGCGTCGGCCAGGTCGAGCACCCCGGCGACGTGCGCGGCGGCCAGCTCACCGACCGAGTGCCCGACCAGCAGGTCCGGGACGACCCCGTAGTGGGCCAGCAGTCGGCACAGCGCCACCTCCACGGCGAAGATCGCCGGCTGGGCGTACTCGGTGCGGTCCAGCAGGTCACCGTCGACGAGCACCTCGGCCAGCGGACGGTCGAGGTGGCCCGCCAGTGCCGCGCCGACCTCGGCCAGGTCCTCGGCGAAGACCGGGAACCGGGCCGCGAGGCCCTGCCCCATGTCCGCCCGCTGGCTGCCCTGGCCGGTGAACACGAAGGCGGTGGGCCCGTCCACCGGGTCGGTGGGGGTGAGCCGGGTTAGGCCGTCGCGGAGTTCGTCGAGGTCCCTGCCGACCACCGCCGCGCGGCAGGTCAGGAGGCTGCGGCCGGCGGCCAACGACCAGCCGATGTCGACCGGACGCGCGTCGACGCAGGCCAGTCGCCGCCCCTGTGCGGTCAGCGCGGCCGGGCTGTCGGCTGACAACAGCCACGGCACCACGTCCGTCGTCGGTGTGGTGGCCGGTGCTGGTGTGGGGTCGCCCTGTTCGAGGATGACGTGGGCGTTGGTGCCGCTGATGCCGAAGGAGGAGACGGCGGCGCGGCGGGGTTGGCCGGTCGTCGGCCAGGGGCGGGTTTCGGTGAGCAGTTGGATGTTGCCGGTGGTCCAGTCGACCTGGGGGGTGGGTTCGTCGACGTGCAGGGTGGGCGGTAGCAGGCCGTGCCGGATGGCCTGCACGACCTTGATGATGCCGCCCACTCCGGCGGCGGCCTGGGTGTGGCCGATGTTGGATTTGAGCGAGCCGAGCCAGGCGGGTTCGTCGGGGGTGTGGTGTCGGCCGTACGTGTTGAGGAGTGCCTGGGCTTCGATGGGGTCGCCGAGTCGGGTGCCGGTGCCGTGGGCTTCGATGAGGTCGACGTCGGCGGGGCGGAGCCCGGCGGCGTCGAGGGCGCTGCGGATGACCCGTTCCTGGGCGGGTCCGTTGGGTGCGGTGAGTCCGTTGGAGGCGCCGTCCTGGTTGATGGCTGAGCCGCGGAGGGTGGCGAGGACGCGGTGGTGGTGGCGGCGGGCGTCGGAGAGCCGCTCCACCAGCAACAATCCCACCCCCTCCGCCCAGGCGGTGCCGTCGGACGCAGCGGCGAACGGCTTGCACCGGCCGTCCGACGCGAGCCCACGTTGCCGACTGAACTCGATGAAGGTGGCTGGGCTGGCCATCACCGTGACCCCGCCGGCGAGGGCGAGGTCGCATTCGCCGGTGCGGAGGGCCTGGGCGGCGAGGTGCAGGGCGACCAGGGAGGACGAGCAGGCGGTGTCGACGGTGACCGCCGGCCCCTCCAATCCGAAGGTGTACGCGATCCGACCGGACGCCACGCTCCCGGCGCTGCCACTGACCAGGTAGCCCTCGTAGCCCGGCGTCGGGGTGCCCGCCTGGTGCAGCCGCGCGCCGTAGTCGTTGTACATCACCCCGGCGAACACCCCGGTCCGGCTGCCCCGCAGGGACTTCGGCGGTATCCCGGCCCGCTCGAACGCCTCCCACGCCGTCTCCAGCAGCAGTCGTTGCTGCGGGTCGGTGGTCAGCGCCTCGCGGGGGCTCAGGCCGAACAGTTCGGCGTCGAACGCCCCCGCGTCGTGCAGGAACCCCCCGTGCCGGGTGTAGCTGTGGCCCGCCCGGTCCGGGTCCGGGTCGTGGATGTCGCCCCAGCCCCGGTCGGTCGGGAACTCCGAGATCGCGTCCACCCCGTCGGCCACCAGCGTCCACAGACCCTCCGGGTCGGTGACGCCGCCCGGGTACCGGCAGGCCATCGCCACGATCACGATCGGGTCGTCGTCGACGGGGGCGGGCGGGTCGGCGGGTCGGCTGCCGGCCGGCTCGGGGGACGGGCCCGCCAGCGACGCGGACAGGTGCGCGGCGAGCGCGTCGACCGACGGGTGGTCGAACACCACCGTGTTCGACAGCCGCAGCCCGGTGCGTTCGGCGAGCCGGTTACGCAGCTCGACCGCGGTCAACGAGTCGAAGCCGAGCGCGGTGAACGCCACGTCCGCGCGGACCGCGCCCGGGTCGGCGTGCCCGAGCACGTCGGCGACCTGCGCCCGGACCAGCTCGCGTACCCCGGCCCGGTCCGCCTGCGGCGCGGGCCCGGTCCGACGTCGGCCCAGCCGGGTGCCGGCGAGGTCGAGACGGGCGGGCGCCAGGACCGCGCGGTCCGCCGCGAGGCAGGCGTCGAACAGGGCCAGTCCGTCCGTGGTGGACAGTGGGGTGATGCCCGCGCGGGCCAGCCGGGCCAGGCCGGTCGTGTCGAGCCCGGTGGCCATGCCCGCCTCCGCCCACAGGCCCCAGGCCAGGGAGACAGCGGGCAGCCCGAGGGTACGGCGGTGCCGGGCCAGGGCGTCGAGGTAGGCGTTGGCGGCGGCGTAGTTGGCCTGACCGGCGGTGCCCGTCGTCCCGGTGATCGAGGAGAACAGCACGAACGCGGTGAGGGGTTGGTCGCGGGTCAGCTCGTGCAGGTGCCACGCCGCGTCGACCTTCGGCCGCAGCACCCGGGCCAGCCGATCCGTGGTGAGCGCGGCCAGCGCGCCGTCGTCGAGGACGCCCGCCGTGTGGATCACCGCGCTGAGCGGGTGCGCGGCGGGTACACCGCCCAGCAGGGCGGCCACCGCCGCCCGGTCGGCGACGTCGCACGCCACCACGTCGACCTGCGCGCCGGCCGCGGCCAACTCGGCGACCAGCACGTCGGCGCCCTCGGCCGCCGGGCCGCGCCGGCTGGTCAGCAGCAGCCGGCGGGCACCGTGCCGGGTGACCAGGTGCCGGGCCACCAGCGCGCCGAGCGCCCCGGTGCCGCCGGTGACCAGCACCGTGCCGTCCTCGGGCAGCGACAACGACGCCGGTACGACCGGGACGCGGACCAGCCGGGCCGCCACCAGCCCGCCGTCGCGGACCGCCAGCTCGGACTCCCCGCTGGCCAGTGCCCGACGGATCACCTCCGGGGCGGGCTCCTCGTCGCTGGTGAGCAGGACGAACCGGCCGGGGTTCTCGGTCTGCGCGGTACGGATCAGGCCGGCGGCCGCCGCGCCGGCCGGGTCGTCGGTGGTCCGGATCAGCAGCGGCTCGTCACCGTCGTGGTCCTGCACGACGCGCAGCGCCCACCGCGCCGCCGCGTGCGCCTCGTCCGCGCCGACGCCGGAGTGCTCCGGGGCGGCGACACGGTACCTGCCCGTCCACTCCGCGTCGGTGGTCACCGGCTCCCAGCCGGGCTCGTACACGGTGGTGGGCGTGGTGCCGACCCCGCGCAGCCGCACCGCGCCGACCGAGGCGACCGGTCGGCCCGTCTCGTCGGCGAGGTCCAGCGCCCAGGTGTCACCCCGGCGGGTCAGCCCGACCCGCAGCCCGCCGGCACCGGCACCGGTCAGCCGGACCGATCGCCAGTCGAACGGCACCCGCACCTCGTCCGCGTCGACCGCATCGAGGGCGAGCGGGTGCAGCGCGGCGTCCAACAACGCCGGGTGCAGGCCGAAGCCACCCGACGGCAGCCGGTCGGGGCGCACCTCCGCGAAGAGGTCGTCGCCGCGCCGCCACAGCCGCCGTAGCCCCCGGAACGGCCCCGTGTAGCGGTAGCCGCCCTCAGCGAGCCGGTCGTAGCCGTCGGTGACGTCCACCGGTTCGGCGTCGGGGGGCGGCCAGGCGCCCTGCGCGGCGGGCTGCTCCGGCACCGCCGCGAGGTGGCCGCTGGCGTACTCGGTCCACCCGGTGCCGTCCGGAGCGCCGTGGATCACCACCCGGCGGGTGTCGTCGTCCCCGACGGGACCGACGGTCAGCCGCAGCCGCACCGGCGTGTCGACCGGTACGGGCGCGGTCAGGGTCAGCTCACCGACCCCCAGGCCGAAGCGCGCCGCGGCATGGGCGGCCGCCTCGACCAGCGCCGCGCCGGGCAGCAGCACCCGGTCCGCGATCTCGTGCCCGGCCAGCCACGGTGGGGTCGAGCCGGCCACCGTGCCGGTGAGCACCACGCCGCCGTCGGCCAGTTCGACCGCCACCGGCAACAGCGGGTGCCCGCCGTCGGGCTGCCCGTCGGCCACCGGGGGACCGTCCAGCCAGTACCGCTTCCGCTGGAACGCGTACGTGGGCAGGTCCACGGCCACGCCGTCGGGCACGACGGTGCGCCAGTCGACGTCGGAGCCGAGCGCGTATGCGGTGCCGATGGCCTGCATGAGGGTGTGGTTTTCGGGTTTGTGGGGGTGGAGGAGGGGGG
>NZ_MZMV01000026.1 GCF_002210435.1 Micromonospora wenchangensis | reverse complement strand
CGACACCCCGGCCGAGATGATCGCGAAGTACCGGCTCGGCGGGCTGATCCTGGTCGGGTTCAGCGCCGACGACCCCACCTCGGGCAACCAGTCGACCACCAACGTCGACAACCCGGCCCAGGTGAAGAAGCTGACCGCCGGGCTGCGCGAGGCCGCCGGGAAGTTGGCGGCCGGCCCGGCGCCGTTCCTGGTCGGCACCGACCAGGAGTACGGCGTGGTCACCCGGATCACCGACGGGGTGACCACGTTGCCCAGCGCGCTGGCCGCCGGGGCGGCCGACGACCCGGCCCGGACCGAGGCCGCCTGGAAGGCCGCCGGCACCGAACTGGCCGCGATGGGGGTGAACCTGGACTTCGCTCCGGTCGCCGACGTCCTGGCCACCCGCAGCACGGTCATCGGCTCGCGGTCCTTCGGCGCGGACCCGAAGCGGGCCGCCGCGCAGGTCGCGGGCGCGGTCCAGGGGTTGCAGAGCGCCGGGGTGGCGGCCAGCGTCAAGCACTTCCCCGGGCACGGGCTCAGCGCCGCCGACTCGCACCAGGAGGTCCCGGTGGTCGGCCAGCCCCGGGCCGAGCTGGACGCCACCGCCTTCCCGCCGTTCCGGGCCGGTATCGACGCCGGGGCGATGGCGGTGATGTCGGCGCACCTCGACGTCACCGCCGTGGACCCGGGCACCCCGGCCACCTTCTCCCACAGGCTGCTCACCGACGTGCTGCGGGGTGAGCTGGGCTTCCAGGGGGTGGTGATCACCGACGGGATGAACATGCCGCCGGCCAAGCGCTACCCGCCGGGCGAGGCGGCGGTGAAGGCCCTGCTCGCCGGCAACGACCTGATCCTGATGACCCCGAACGTCGGCCAGGCGTACGACGGGTTGCTGGCCGCGCTGCGCGACGGCACGCTGCCCCGGGACCGGCTGGTGGCGGCGGTCACCCGGGTGTTGACCATGAAGTTCCGGCTCGCCGACCGGCCGACGCCGGCGATGTCCACGCTCGACAGCGCCCCGCACCGGGCGGCCGCCACCGCGCTGGCCGCGGCGGCGGTCACCCAACTGCGCGGCAAGTGCGGCGTGGCGGTGTCCGGCCCGGTCACCGTCACCACCTCCGAGGGACGGGACCGGACCCGGGCGGCGCTCACCGAGGCGTTGACCGACGCGGGCGTGCGGGTGGTGGCCAAGGGCGGCACCCGGGTGCACCTGGTCGGTTACGGCGACGGCCCGAAGGATCTCGCCGCCGACGCGGCGGTCACCGTGGCGATGGACACCCCGTACGTGTTGGAGAAGGCGACCTCGCCGACCCTGCTGGCGACGTACTCGTCCAGCCGGGCCTCGATGACGGCGCTCGCCGGGGTGCTGGCCGGCAAGGCCCGCCCGACCGGGCGTTCCCCGGTGCCGCTGACCGGGCTGCCCGCCACGAGCTGCCCGGGCTGACCCCCTGACACGGGTGTGGCCGGCCGCCGACGACAGTCGACGACCGGCCACTGGTGCCGCGGTGGTGGATCAGTTCAGCGGGACCTGCTGGGCCACTGCCGCGCCACCGGACTCGAAGGCGGCCAGCAGCGACGTCGGGGTGCCCCCGCTGACCGGGACCGTCACGGTGACCCGGTCACCGGCGGCCAGCCGGACGGTGTGCTCGCCCCGGGCCGTGTCACCGTCCCAGGCGTACAGGTAGGCGGTTCCGGCCCGGTCGGCACGCAGGGTGACCTGCACGCCGTCGGTGACCCGCTGGGCCGAGGTCAGCCGCAGCGCCGAGTTCTTCAGCCTCGGCACGGCGGCCGGGGCCACCCCGTCCACTGCCGACTGGGCGATGGTCTGCGGGCTGTGCACGCTGCGCGCCGAGGTGTCCGGGAACACCGGCGTGCTGGGCTGCCGGGCCGCCGGCTGGTAGCCGGGCAGGGTGGCCAGACCGTAGCGGTACGGGTCGGCCCGGACACCGGTGAAGGTGGACCAGCCCAGCCGGGACTGCGAGCTGAGGTCCTGGGTGTCCGAGTCGTAGACCAGCACGTTGAAGCCCATCCGGGCCGGGTCCACCGCGTCGGGCAGCACCGCGAACGGGATCATCGTCTCGATGGTGTACCCGGTGTACGGGGAGCTGACCTTGCTGACCACGGTCATCCCGGGCGCGGTGGTCGCCCCCGGGCCCTGCCGGTTGTCGGCGTCGCGCTGCCAGCAGGGCGGGTTGCCGTTGGCCGGGTCGTCGGTGATCGGGAAGATGCCGGCCTTGAACACGGTGGAGGTGTCCGTCGAGTTCCCCTTCGGGTCGACGATGATCTCCACGCTGTCGGTGCGGCGCTGCCGCTTGCAGTCCTGCGGGACCACCTTCTTGCCCAGCACGTCGTCGGTGACCTGGACGATCACCTTCAGCCCCTCGGTGGTCCAGGCGATCCGGCCGGTCGCCGAGGCGTCCTGCGGGGTCGTGGCCTGCCCCTCCCAGATGCGGGAGAAGTCCAGCTCCGGGCCGGGGTACTCGCCGGGCGAGGCCACCCCGTCGACGGTGCCGTCACCGGCGCGCGGAACCTCGGTGGTGGGCACGATCTCCAGCGCGCCGGTCTCCACGGTGCTGCCGGCGGCGCTGGTGGTGGTGATGGTGATGCCGTAGTCCCCGTCCGTGCCGCCCTCGTTGGCGGTCGGCAGGGTGGCGTCGGTGTTGGTGACGGTGAAGGTGACCGCACCGGTCGCGCCGGGCGCCAGCGCGGGGTAGTTCTTGGTGGCCGCGTCGGCGGTGAAGCCGGCCGGCAGGCCGAGGGTGACGGTGCCGCTGCGGCTGACCCGGCCGTGGTTGCGCAGGTCGATCCGGACCGACCGCTGCTTGCCGGAGCCGATGGTGAGCACCGGCTTGATCAGGGTGTCCAGCTGCGGGTATCCGCCCTCACCGGCCCAGGTGCGGAACGTGCCGACCTCGGGCAGCGGCTCCAGGGTGCCGCGTACGTCGGCGACCACCCGGACGGCCCGGTCGGTGCGCCCGACACCCTGGCGGGTGGTCAGGGTGGCTCCGATGAGCTGCTGCTGGTTGGTGTCGGCGTCAGCCGGGACGGTGACGGTGAACTTGCGGGTCCGCTCCTTGCCCGACGGCACGTCGTTGTTGAGCACGCCGGAGCCCTTGGCCTTCCAGCCCGCCGGCAGTCGCAGGTCGATCCGCGGCTTGACCAGGGCACGGTTGTGCGGGGCGCGCAGGTGCGCGGTGACCTCGACGGTCGCGCCGGGGGCCAGGTCGAACCGGTCGGTGGTGAGGTACAGCTCGGTGCCCTTGGGCAGGCCACCGGTCACCGGCGGCAGCACCGAGCCGCGCAGGATCGCCTCCGGGGAGGAGTCCGCCGGGTCGTACGGGACGCGGCTGTCGATCAGGGTGTAGAAGTCGCACCGGATCTTCGTCGGGTCGGTGGGGGCGGCGGCGGTGCCGGCCCAGCCCTGGGTGACGTACTCCCGACGGGCGTCGACCTCGATCTCGGCCCAGGTCTTCCCGCTGGCGCTCGGCGTGCCCTCCCAGACGCCGAAGACCTGGTCGGTCGGGACGGTCGGGGTGAAGCTGGTCGCGCACTGGGGGCCGGCGGCGGAGCTGCCGGTGCCGCCGCTGCGCAGGAACTTCGCGGCCCGGAACGGGGTGAGGCCCTCGGCGCTGAGCTGCTCGGGGAAGGCGTTCGGGTCGGCGGCGGCGGCGAACGCCTCGGCGGCGAACCGGGCGGCCTGCTGGTGGTTGCCGTGGTTGCCCGGGGTCGGCGACGGGTTCATCGTCATGATGATCTCGGGCCGGGTGGTCCGGATGACCCGGACGATCTGGCCCAGGGTGTCGTCGTGGCCCCAGATCTGCTCGGACAGGGGGGCGGACGCGGTGTACCAGAAGTCGACCCGGTCGAGGTTGTAGAGGTTCTCCACGCCGGCCTTGCCGATCGCGGTGCGTTCCTCGCGCTCGCGGATGATGCCCAGCGGCGGCCCCTCCTCCAGGCCGACGGCGTTGCCGCCGCCCTCACCGCGGGTGATGGTGACGACGCCGGCCTTGGCGCCGTACTTCTCCTTCCACTGGCCCAGGGTGGCGAGGCTGCCGGCCTCGTCGTCGGGGTGGGCGCTGACGAAGAGCACGTCGAGGTCGACGGCCTTGGCGGGGCGCACGTCGGCCGGGGCGGCGACGGCGGTGGCGGGCGCCCCGGCCACGGCCAGGGCGAGTGCGGTGGGTAGCAGGAAACCCTTGATGCGCATGCGGATCCTTCCGGGACCACGGTGTCCGGGCAGCGACCGTCCGCGTCGGACGCGGGGCGTCCGACGCGGGGTCGACGGTGGACGGTGAGGCGGCGGGAACGGGAACGGTGGGCGTCGTCGGACGCGGTGCACCGGGTACGGCAGCGGTACGGGTTCCGTACACACTGGAAGGCCTTCGCCCGGTGACGCTAGGGACCAGCGCAGCGGCACGTCAATGCTTTGCAAGGTATTTCTTCCTTTGCAGAAGAAATAAAGAGGGTGGTGTCCGGGATGTCCTGCGGTGCGCCGAAACGGTGACCCGAACCCGCCCAACGCTGCCAATTGCGGACGTTCTTGCTGCTCCGGTGGCCTGAGGCGGCCCGGCCGAGACGGACTTGTTACTTGACTCTTTAATTCGTTCGCCGTAGGAAGGAAGTGTGACAGACGTGGTGACGCCACCAACGAGCCCGGTGAGCCGGGAGCGGTCGAAGGAGATCAAGCGGCTTTCCGTGATCTCCACCGCCCGCCAGGTCCGGGTGCTCTCCCGGGCCGAGCTGACCGAGCTCACCGGCCTGAGCCCTGCCACGCTCACCCCGCTGGTGCGGGACCTGATCGCCGAGGGATACCTGATCGAACGCGGGCCGGGCACCTCCCGCGCCGGTCGTCCCCGGGCGATGCTGGAGTTCAACCCCCGTGCCGAACTGGTCGCCGCCGTCTCGCTGGAGCCGTCCCGGATCAGCTGCGAGATCGCCGACAGCGACGGCGCGGTGGTCGCCCACCGCACGGTCCGGCTGACCGGCGACATCGTCGACACCATCTGCCGGTCGGTGCCCGAACTGGCCGGCGACGGGCTGCCGGCGCTGCGCGGGGTGGCCATCGCCGCGCCCGGTGTCATCTCCGGCGGCGCGGTCCGGCTCGCCCCCTCGGTCGGCCAGATCGAGGGCCGCCCGATAGGGGAGTCGGTCCAGCGGACGCTCGGCGTACCCGTGGTGGTGGACAACGACGTCAACCTGATGGCCGCCGGTGAACACGCCGCCGGCGCCGGCACCGACGTCGCCGACCTGCTGCTGCTGCACGTCGCCGACGGCATCGGCGCGGGCCTGGTGCTCGACGGCCAGGTCCGCCGGGGGGCCCGGGGCGCGGCCGGCGAGGTCGGTTTCCTGCCGCTGGACCCGGCCGACCGGGGACACGACGGGATCGGCCCGTTCGAGGCGCGCTGGTCGGAGAACGCGATCGCCGAACGGGTGGTCGCGCTGGCCCCCGGCCGCCGCCCCGACTCGCCGGTACGCGCGCTGGTCGAGCTGGCCGCCGACGACCCGCGCGCCGCCGGCTACCTCGACGAACTGCTGCACGCCTGGTCCCGGCTGATCGTCTCCTGCGTCTGCGTGATCGATCCGGGGCGGGTGCTGCTCAGCGGTGCCGCCGCCGAACTCGACGACGCCGCCGTCGGCCGGCTCCAGGACCTGGTCACCGCCGCCGCACCCAGCACCACCGAGGTACGCCGGGCGGTGCTCGGCGACCGGGCGGTGCTGCACGGCGCGGTCAGCTACGCCCTCTCGGCCGCCGCCGCCGGGATGCCCACCCTGTTACCGGCCCCTTGACCTGCTCGAACCGCTGATTCTCCCGCCCACACCCCTCGGAGGTACCCCATGAGACGTCGACTTCTGCTCGCCGGAGCGCTCGCCACCGTCCTCGCCGCCGGCACCGCCTGCGGCGGCGGCTCGGACGACACCGCGGCCGGTGAGACGGAGAAGCTGACGATCTACACCGCCCGCGACAAGAAGGTCTCCACCTTCGTCGTGGACAAGTTCACCGCCAAGTACCCCGAGTACAAGGGGAAGGTGGAGATCCTCAACCTGGGCGCCCAGGAGATCCTGGAGCGGGTCCGGGCCGAGAAGGCCAACCCGCAGGCCGACGTCTGGTGGGGCGGCACCCAGCAGGGGCTGGCCGCCGGCGCCGGTGAGGACCTGCTCGCCGCCTGGCAGCCCGCGTTCGCCGGCAAGATGGACGCCAAGTACAAGGACGCCGAGGGCCGCTGGTTCGGGGAGATCCTGCTGCCCGAGGTCATCATGTACAACAACAAGGCGCTCACCCCGGAGCAGGCCCCGAAGGACTGGGACGACCTGCTGAAGCCGGAGTGGAAAGACAAGATCGTCATCCGTGACGTGGCCGCCTCGGGCACCATGCGGTCGATCTACGCCGCGATGATCATGCGGCAGTCGCCGGACGGCAGCAACCCGCAGCCCGGCTACGACTGGCTCAAGAAGCTCGACGCCAACACCGGCGCGTACGCGGCCAACCCGGCCGACCTCTACCTCAAGCTCTCCCGCCAGCAGGGCACGCTGAGCGCCTGGAACCTGCAGGACATCCTGCTGCAGGCCAACCAGTCCAACATGCCGTTCGGCTACGTGATGCCGGCCTCCGGCGCCCCGGTGCTGGTCGACGGGCTGGCCGCGGTCAAGGGCGGCAACAGCGCCGGCGCGCAGAAGTTCATCGAGTTCCTCTTCGACGACACGCTCCGCGCCGACCTGGCCAAGGACTACTACCAGATCCCGGCCGTGGAGATCGCCCAGCAGCCGGAGTGGCTGGCCCAGCTCAACCTCAAGCCGCTCGACGTCAACTGGGACATCATCGGCAAGAACGAGACCGAGTGGATCAACCACTGGAACAGCCAGATCAAGAACAAGGGCTGACCCGTACGGGTGCCGGGGGCCGTCCCGCCCCCGGCACCGCCCGTCCCGCCACACCGCCCGGCCAGGTCCGGTACCGCATGAAGGAGAAGACATCATGATCGATGTCACGCTGGAGTCGGTGAGCAAGCGCTTCGCGCGTGCCGGCGACACCGCTGCCGTCGACGACGTCGACATCAGCATCGCCGCCGGGGAGTTCTTCACCCTGCTCGGCCCGAGCGGCTGCGGCAAGACCACCACCCTGCGGATGGTGGCCGGGTTCTACTTCCCCACCTCGGGGCGGATCAGGTTCGGCACGGAGGACGTCACCCACCGGCCGCCGAACAAACGCGACACCGGCATGGTGTTCCAGAACTACGCCCTCTTCCCGCACATGTCCGTCGCGCAGAACGTCGCGTACGGGCTGAAGATCCGCAAGGTGGGGCGGGCCGAGTCCGCCCGGCGGATCGAGGAGGCACTCGGCCAGGTGCACCTCGCCGGCTACGGCGACCGCCGGATCGACCAGCTCTCCGGCGGCCAGCAGCAGCGGGTGGCGCTGGCCCGCGCCCTGGTCATCCGGCCGCGTACCCTGCTGCTCGACGAGCCGCTGTCCAACCTCGACGCCAAGCTGCGCGAGGAGACCCGGGTGGAGATCCGGCGCATCCAGCAGGAGGCCGGCACCACCGCCATCTACGTCACCCACGACCAGTCCGAGGCGATGGCGATGTCCGACCGGATCGCCGTGATGGAGTCGGGCCGGGTCCGCCAGATCGGCGCCCCGCAGGAGATCTACCACCGGCCGGCGACCGCCTTCGTGGCCCGGTTCATCGGCCGCAGCAACGTGCTCAGCCTGCCGGTGGTCACCGCCGCCGCCGAGACGGTCACCGTGGGCCTGCCCGACGGCAGCGAGACCGCCGTCGCCGCCCCCGCCGACCACGGCCTGCGCGCCGGGGACACCGCCCTGGTCTCGGTACGCCCCGAGCACCTCGGGCTCACCTCGACCACCGAGGCCGGCGCGCTGCCCGGCCGGGTGACCGAGGTGGAGTTCACCGGCATGGCCACCAACCTCGTGGTCGAGGTGGCCGGCGAGCCGGTGCAGGTCGCCGCGATCGACGTCCCGGACGGCATCACCGTCGGCGACCAGGTCGGCCTGCGGCTCAACCGGGACCGCATGTGGGTGGTGCGCCCATGAGCACCATTCCCGCCACGCCGAGCGCGGCCACCGTGCCGCCGGTGACCCAGGACCCCGCCCCGCCGCCGGCCGCCCGTCCCCGGCGCGGCCTCAACGCCAACTCGCCGTGGTTCCCGTACCTGCTGGTCTTCCCGCTGGCGCTGATCCTCTTCGGCTACGTGGTGCAGCCGATGTTCGCCACCTTCGCCGAGAGCGTCGGGGTGGACGGGGTGGCCAACTACACCGAGTTCGTCACCGGCAGCGGGGTCGCCCGGTCGGCGTTGCTCACCTCGCTGGGGATCTCGGCGGCCAGCGTGCTGCTCTGCGGGATCGTCGGGGTGGCGATGGCCTTCCTGCTCAAGCGGTTCTCGTTCCCCGGCCGGCGGCTGATCGAGGCGATCATCCTGGTGCCGGCGGCGCTGCCGCCGCTGATCGGGGCGATCTCGTTCCAGCTGCTCTACAGCGAGACCGGCATCCTGCCGCGCGGTCTGCAACAGCTCCTCGGCACCGAGAACCCGGTGCTGCCGTTCACCGGCATCGCCGGGGTGCTGGTGGTGCACACCTTCACCATGTACCCGTTCTTCTACCTCGCCGCCTCCGCCGCCCTGGTGGGGATGGACCCGTCGGTGGAGGAGGCGGCCTACAACCTGGGCGCGAGCCGGGTCCGGGTGTGGCGCACCGTGCTGCTGCCGATGCTCACCCCGGCGCTGGTCTCGGCGTCGCTGCTGGTCTTCATGACGTCGCTGGCGTCGTACACCGCGCCGTTGCTGTTCGGGGTGGACCGGACGATGACCATGCAGATCTACATCAACCGCACCAACGGCGACCTGCCGATGGCGTCGACCTACGCGTCGGTGCTGGCCGTGGCGTCGGTGCTGTTCCTGCTCGGGATGCGCTGGTACGAGGGACGGCGCAGCTACCGTTCCCAGTCCAAGGGCGTCGCCTCGCACCGCCGGGAGATCACCAACCCGTTCGGCAAGTGGCTGGCGCTGCTGGCCTCGGTGCTGGCCACCATGGTGCTGCTCGCCCCGGTGGCGACGATCGCCCTGGTCGCCTTCTCCCGGGACGGCTCGTGGACCACCGAGGTGATCCCGTCGGAGTACACCACCGCGAACTTCGTGACGATCTTCTCGGACCCGGGGGCGTACCGGCCGATCCTCAACTCGTTGCAGATGAGCCTGCTCGCGACGGTCGGCTGCGTGGTGGTCGGTGTGCTGATCGCGTACGCGGTGCGCCGGCTCGACTTCCGGGGCCGGGGGCTGCTCGACGTGGCGGTCATGCTGGCCTGGGCGCTGCCCGGCACGGTGGTGGCGATCAACCTGATCTCGGCGTTCAGCACGGGCAACGCGTTCAGCTTCGGCCAGGTGCTGATCGGCACGTTCTGGATCATGCCGTTGGCGTACTTCGTGCGGTTCCTGCCGCTGGTGTTCCGGTCGAGTTCGGCGACGCTGGCGCAGATCGACCCGTCGCTGGAGGAGGCGGCCCGTAACCTCGGCGCGCCCTGGTGGCGGGCGTTCGGCACGGTCACCCTGCGGCTGATGCTGCCCGGTGTGCTGGCCGGCGCGCTGCTCGCGTTCGTCAACGGGGTGGGCGAGTTCGTCGCCTCGGTGCTGATCTACACCTCGGAGACGGCACCCATCTCGGTCGAGATCAACAACCGGATGTACTCGTTCGAGGTCGGCACCGCCGCCGCGTACGGCATGCTCCAGGTGGTGTTGATCTTCGTGGTGATGGTGTTCTCCGGCCGCCTGCAGAACGGCGGCCGGGCCACCCGGGAGGCGGCGAAGTGGACGGCGTGACCTGGCCGGCCGGTGGCGGGCTGCTGCCCGCCACCCGGATTCCCGGCGGTGAGCTGGCCGCCGTCGCGGCGGCGGCCGACTACGCGGTGCTGCCCGTCGGCGCCGTCGAGTGGCACGGCCCGCACCTGCCGCTCGGCACCGACCTGATCCTCGCCGAGGGCTTCGCCGCCGAGGCCGGCGGCATTGCCGGCCGGGTCGCCGAGGCCGGCGGCGCTGCCGGCCCGGTCGCCGAGGCCGGCGGCGCGTCAGACCGGGTCGCCGGGGCCGGCGGCGCTGCCGGGCCGCGCGGGGTGCTCTTCCCGGCGGTGCCGTACGCGGCCTGCCCGGGGCAGACCCGGCCCTGGCCGGGGACGGTGTCGATCCGGCCGGAGATCGCCGTCGGCTACCTCGCCGACGTGATCGAGGGGATCGTCGCCGCCGGTTTCCCCCGGCTGCTGATCGTCAACGGCCACGACGCCAACATGTCCACCGTCCGGGCCGCGATGGAGTGGGTCTCCGGCCGGCGTACCGCCAGCCTGCTGCTGGTCAACTGGTTCCAGCTGGTCACCCCGGCAGAGACCACCGAGCTGTACGGGCCGCTGACCGCCCGGGGGCACGGCGGCGCGTACGAGACCTCCGGGGTGCTCGGGTTCGATCCCGGCGCGGTCCGGCTCGACGCGGTGACCGACCTGCCGCCGAAGCCGAAACTGCCGGTGGGCCACCCGTACGTGCTTGTCGAGTCCCGGCCCGACCCGTGGCAGGGCTGGTCGGGGCACATCTCGCTGGCCTCCGAGGCGGCCGGCCGGCAGGTGCGGGCCACGGCCGGTGCGCGGCTGCGGGAGATCGTCGCGGCCTGGGTGGCCGCCCCGCCGCCCGCCCCGCCCACCGCCGACCCGCTGCCCGACCCGGCGGCCGACAGCCCGACCACGACGGCCGGTGACCCGACGGCGGCGGCCGGGGCGACCGGGGGAGACCGGTGAGCGTGGACCGGGGACTCGACATCGTCGACTTCCACCTGCACTTCCGCATCGGCACCGACGAGACGATCCACGCCTGCGAGGACGCCGCCGGAATGCACCCGGGCGGGGAACACGAGCGGGCCGTCCGGGCCGCCGGCTCCGCCCCGTACGCGAAGGCGTGGCGGCAGGCGTGGAGCTTCCCCGACCCCGAGCCGCCCGCGCCGCGCTGGCAGGACGAGGCCGACCGGTGGGCCGACGAACTGCGTGCGGTACGGGTACGCCGGGCCGTCTTCGTCACCGGCGGCGGCAACGACACCGTCGCCGACGTGGTCGACAGGCACCCGGACCTGCTGCTCGGCTTCGCCCACCACGACCCGTACTCGCCGGGGGCCGCCGCCGAACTGGAGCGCGCGGTGACCGGACGGGGCCTGCGCGGGCTGAAGCTGTTCGCCCCGCTGCTGCGCGGCCCGCTGGACCACGCCGACCTGGACCCGCTGTGGTCCACCGCCCAGCGCCTCGGGGTGCCGGTGCTGATCCACATCGGCCACTACGGCAGCGCCGGTGGCCTGTCCTTCGGCAGGTACGGCGGCCCCGACGAGCTGGCCCGGATGGCCCGCCGGTTCCCCGAGCTGGCCGTGGTGGTGCCGCACTTCGGCGTCCAGCACGTGCAGGACCTGCTCTTCGCCGCCTGGGGCTGCCCCAACATCCACGTCGACACGTCCGGCTCCAACCAGTGGGTGCGCTGGATGCCGTACAAGCTGACGTTGGAGGACCTGTTCCGCCGCTGCTACGAGACGATCGGCCCGCAGCGCATCGTGTACGGCAGCGACTCGTCGTGGTTCCCGCGCGGCTACGTCACCCGCTACCTCGACGACCAGCTGCGGGTCTGCCGCGAGCTGGGGATGCCCGACGACCACCTCCGCGCGATCTTCGCCGGTAACGCCGAACGGCTGCTGGGCCTGACCGACCGACCAGCCGAGAACCCGGGACCCGGCCCCCACACCGCGTCCCGGCCCGGAAGGAAGTAAGGAACCGCCATGAGCGAGCTGACCACCTACCAGCGGCACCACCTGGCCCCGACCTACGAGCACCACGTCGGCCACCTGTACCCGGCGATGGTGCGCGCCAGCCAGGCGCACGTGGTGATGCTGACCGAGCAGGGCCTCATCCCGGCCGAGCGGGGGGCCCGGCTGCTGCGTGGGCTGGCCACGCTGCGCGCCGACGGCAGCCCCGCCCCGGCGTTCGACGGCAGCTTCGAGGACACCTACTACCTGCTGGAGAAGACCCTCGCGCAGGCGTGCGGCCTGCCCGCGTCCGAACTGGACGTGCAGATGGCGCGCAGCCGCAACGACCTGGACGCCGGGGTGTTCCGGATGCTGCTGCGCGACCAGTTGCTCGGGGTGCTGGACCGGGTGCTGGCCACCGGAACGACCGCGTTGGACGTGGCCGACCGGTACGCCGACGTGGTGATCACCGGTTACACCCACCGCCGGCCCGCCCAGCCCACCACCATCGGGCACGCGCTGGCCGGTTACGCCGAGGCGCTGGCCGGTGAGGCCGCCGCGTACGCCGACGTGATCGACCAGCTCAACGTCTCGCCGCTGGGTTCCTGCGCGTTCGCCGGCACCGACCTGGACATCGCCCCGGCCCGGGTGGCCGAGCTGCTCGGCTTCGACGGCCTGGTGACCAACTCGTACGAGGCGGTCGCCGGGGCCGACCACCTGGTCCGGGTGGGCACCCTCAACGCGCAGGCCCTGGCCACCGGCGCCCGGCTCGCCCGCACCCTGATGGACTGGCTGACCTGGCAGTGGGTGGCCACCCCCGGCGACTTCACCCAGGGCAGCAGCATCATGCCGCAGAAGCGCAACCCGGTGGTGCTGGAGCACCTGGTGTCGATGGCCGGCGCGAGCGCCGCCGACGCCGCGTCCGTGCTCAACAACGTCGGGGCGGCCTGGTGGGAGGACTCCAACAACGCCACCACCGACGTGCAGGTCCGGCTCTGGGACAGCAACGACCGGGCGGAACGGTTCTTCGCCCTGGTCGGCGGCTTCCTCGCCGAGCTGGAGCCGCTGCACCCGCCGACCCGGGAGGAGATCGTGGCGTCCGGTGCGACCACCACCGCGGCGGCCGACGCGTTGACCCGGCACGGGGTGCCGTTCCGGGCCGCCCACTCGGTCGTCGGTCGGCTGGTCCGTGCCGGCGCACCGGACACCTGGACCGCCGAGGGGGTCCGGACCGCTGCCGCCGGGTTGGCCGACGGGCTCACCGACGACGCCGTGGCCGACCTGATCGCCGCCGCCGTCGACCCCGAACTGGTGCTCGCCCGGGCGCAGGTGGACGGGCCGGGTGCCGCCGCCGTCCGCGCCCAGGTCGGCACCCTGCGGGTCGCGTTCGACGGGGTCGCCGACCGGCTCGCCGCGACCCGGGACCGGCTGGCCCGCGCCGACGAGGCGCTGGACACGGTCGCCGCCGAGGTGGCCGGCCGGTGAGCGCGCCGATCGGACGACCCGGTGCCGGTCCGGCCCCCCGGCTGTCCGGCGGGGCGTCGCCGCGACCGTGCTCGACGGTGGTGACCGGGCGGTGGACCAGGTGAGCATGCGACTGGCCGGCCGGGCCGTCGCCGGCACCCGCACCGACGGACTGCTGCTCGGCATCGACTTCGGCGGCACGAAGATGGCCGTCGGGGTGGCCGACGGCACGGGCCGGCTGCTGGCCCACCGGCGGATCGCCACGCACGCCGAGCGGGGTGCCCCGCAGGCGTTGGACCGGGCCCTGGAGTTGGCCGCCGCGCTGGTCGCCGAGGTCGGCGGGCCGCTCGTGGCGGCCGGGGTGGCCTCGCCCGGGGTGGTCCGCCCCGACGGCATCGACCTCGCCCCGAACGTGCCCGGCTGGGAACGGTTGCGCCTGGCCGACGCCGTCTCCGACGCCCTCGGGGTGACCCGGGTGGCGGTGGACAACGACCTGAACGCCGCCGCCCTGGCCGAGCTGCGGCTCGGTGCGCTGCGCGACGCCGACCCCGGCCTGGTGGTGGGGATCGGCACCGGCGTGGCGGCGGCGGTCACCGTCGGCGGTCGGGTCCTCGCCGGGCACCGGGGCGCGGCCGGCGAGATCGGGTACGCGGTGGCCGGTGGCCCGTGGCCCGGCACCATGCTGGAGCTGGACTTCTCCGGCCGGGCGCTGGACCGGTTGGCCGACGAGCTGGGGGTGGCCGGGGACGCGGCCGGGCTGGCCGCCGCGGCCGAACTGCCCGGCGCGGCCCGCGACGCCCTCACCGCCCGGGTCGACGAGCTGGCCCGGCACCTGGTCACCTGCTGCCTGCTGCTCGATCCGCAGCGGGTGGTGCTGGTGGGCGGGGTGGCCGGCAGCGCGCTGATCCGGGGGCTGCTGGTCGACCGGCTGGCCGAGGTGCTCCCGCACCGTCCCGACGTGGTGCTGTCCCGGTTCGCCGACGACGCGGCGTTGCTGGGCGCGGTCACCCTCGCCCGGGAAGCGGTGCCGGCCCCCCGCTGACCTGGCGATCCGTGCGTCCGGGCCGTGAGGGGCGGACCGGTCGGACCGCGTGTCCGGCCCGCGAAGGGGGCGGGCCGGACACCCGGTGCGGGGCGGGTCAGAACGTGGGCGGGGTGGGGCTGGTCGGAGTGAGCACGCCACCGGCCCGGGTGCGGACGGCGTGGGCCGCCCCCGCCGCGTTGCGGACCACCTTGGCGGTGTCGTGGCTGACCATGGCCCGGTTCTGCTTCACGATCCGGCCGTCGATGAGCACGGTGTCGATGTTGGCGGGGGTGGCCGAGCGGACCAGGGTCGACTCCAGGTCACCGATGGGGGCGATGTTCAGGTCGTCCGCCCGGATCAGGACGATGTCGGCCCGCTTGCCGGGGGTGATCGACCCGGTCACGTCGGCGAGGCCCAGCGCCTTCGCGCCGTTGATGGTGGCCATCTCGATCGCCTGCCGGAACACCACCGCAGGCAGCGTCGCGGTGTCCGTGCCCACCCACGGGATGCCCAGGTTCCAGGCGACGTTCATCGACTCGAACATGTTGATCGGGGCGAGCGAGCTGGCGTCGAAGGACAGCGAGACGGTGATCCCGGCGGCCAGCATCCGCAGGAGTTGCCCGTGGAAGCCGCCGGCCGTGCCGAGGCGCAGCTCGGAGTGGACCGAGAAGCTGACCGGGGCGTCGGTGCGGACCATCGCCTGCCGGTCCGCCTCGTCGAACGGCAGGGCGTGGCAGAGCAGGAAGTCGGGCCCGAGGAAACCCATCCGTTCCAGGTCGGCGGCGTGCACGGCCGTCGTCGGGCCCTGCCCGGAGTGCACCGAGACCGGCAGCCTGCGCTGTCTGACCTCGGCCATCTCGGTCAGGAAGGTGGGTAGTTGGCCGGGCCCGCGCAGGTTCACCCCGAGGTGTACCAACCCGTCGAACGGCGACTTCTTGCCGAACCAGGTGGCCCTGACCCGGTCGATGTCGGCGAAGTCGATCGGCTGGGTGGCCGGCTGGCCGTCCCGGTGGCCGTACGAGTAGCGGGCCCGCACCAGGCCGTCGGCGTGCGCGTGCAGCTCCGCGTCGGCGTACTCGGGCCCGCGTACGTTGTGCGCCCAGTTGTTGACGGTGGTGATGCCGGCGCTCGCGCACTCGACCAGACCGAGCAGCACGCTGTGGTAGAAGTCGTCAGGTTGGTAGGCGGCGACAGTTGCCGACTTCGCCGCGAAGTACTCGAATCCGGTCGAGACGAAGTTGCGGCCCAGGGCGCTCCACATGTGGTAGTGCGTCTCCACGAAGCCGGGCATCGCGATCATCTTCGAGGCGTTGATGACCTGGGCGCCCCGGGCCCGCAGGTTCGGGCCGACCTGGACGATCCGTCCGTCGAGCACCTCGATGTCGGCCCGGGCCCGGTTGCCGATCACGGGGTCGACGGAGACCAGCGCCGCGTTCCTGATCAGGTAGTGTCCCCGCGCCGGCCGCCAGCCCGGGGCGCGACCCGGCCGGTGCGGCCCGGGGGAGGCGGCGCGGGCCGGCCCGGGGAGCGCGAGCGGTGACACGGCGGCGGCTCCGGCGGCGGCCAGCAGCGCGCGTCGGCCGAGCAGTGGTGCGGGAGCGGGCCTGCCGCACTCGTCGAAGAGGGTCGTTGTGTGGTCGTCGCCGGGCTCCGGCGTCGCGGCTGTGTCCGGGGTGTGAGGCATGCGGGCAAGCTAGGAAGATCCGATTTCCGGGTAATTTCCGACCGGCTAGTATCCGGTGAACGCGCTGGTCCCGGCCGGATGCTGGGAAGATCGTCGACTGCCTGCCACCCGCCGACAGGAGCCGCTCGCCCACCGTGACCCCGACGGTGCCGGCCCGGCGGCGGAACTCCCCGCGATCGGATTGCGGCGGCGGGCCGGTGGTGCCGTGCGAGACGGGTGAAGAGCAGGGCGGGGCGGGCCGGAGACCCGGTGCTCACGCCGGCAGGTTGGCGCTCGCCTTCACCAGCTGGTACGCCGGCAGCATCGCCTCGAACTCCTCGGTGTCCAGCCCGCCGAGGGTGATCATCAGCTTGCCGTACAGGGTGGACACCAGCATCGCCCGCTTGCGCTCGCCGTCCTCGGTCCAGGTGGCCTCGAAGGCGTCCAGCGGGCCGGCCTTGGTCCGCCGGTACTGCTGCTCCTTCGGACCGTCGAACTCGGCGAGGTACCCGTCCACCGTGTCCTGCGGGTTCAGCGGGGTGGCCCCGGTGATCCGCCAGACCCGCAGGAAACCGATGTTCCCGGCCGGCTTCGCGTCGATCTCGCAGACCGCAACGGCCGGGCCGAGGGTGAAGTCGGCCCCACCCTTCACCGCCTTGGCCTTCCACTTCGCCGGCACCGAGAAGGTCATCGACAGGGTGCAGGCGCTGCCCTTCGGGCCGACCGTGGTGGCGGCGGTAGCCGGGGCGACGTCGTCGTACCACGGTGGGCCGGCGACGACAGGCGAGGCGGTGGGGCTCGCCGACGGCGCGGGCGTCGTCGCCGGCTCCGGGGTGGCCCGGTCGCAGCCGGCGGCGAGGGCGAGGGTGAGCGCGGCCAGTGCGGTCGTACGTCGGATCATCGTCGTTTCCCCGTGAGAGTTCCCGCCGTCGATCACGGCGGCCGACGGATGCTAGCCGACAGTCGCGGGGCCGTGCTGCCCGCACCTGACGCACACCGGCCCGGCACCGTGGCGGTGCCGGGCCGGGTGGTGCCGTCAGGGACGGGTGAAGACCAGGGCGACGTTGTGACCGCCGAAGCCGAACGAGTTGTTCAGCGCGGCGGGCACGTCCAGGTGGCGGACCTTGTTCGCGGCCACGTCCATGTCCAGACCGTCGTCCGGGTCGTCCAGGTTGATCGTCGGCGGGATGACCCCGTCGCGGATGGTCAGGATGGTGGCGATCGACTCCAACGCGCCGGCCGCGCCGAGCAGGTGCCCGGTCATCGACTTGGTGGCGGTCAGCACCGGGTGGTCGCCGAGCGCCCGGTGCAGCGCCTTGATCTCGGCGAGGTCACCCACCGGGGTCGAGGTGGCGTGCGCGTTGACGTGCACGATGTCCGCCTTGGCCACGTCGGCGTCCGCGATCGCCTTGGCGATGGCCCGGATCGCGCCGGCCCCCTCGGGGTGCGGCTGCACGATGTCGTACCCGTCGGAGGTGATGCCGGCACCGGCGAGCCGGGCGTAGACGTGCGCACCCCGCGCGGCGGCGTGGTCGGCCCGCTCCAGCACCAGGATGCCCGCGCCCTCGCCGAGGACGAAGCCGTCACGGCCCTTGTCCCACGGGCGGGACGCCTGCTCCGGCTCGTCGTTGCGGGTCGACATGGCCCGCATGGAGCTGAACCCGGCGATCGGCAGCGGGTGGATGACCGCCTCGGTGCCGCCGGCCACCACCACGTCGGCCCGCCCGGACCGGATCATGTCCAGGCCCAGCGCGATCGCCTCCGCGCCGGTGGCACAGGCGCTCGCCACCGAGTGCACCCCGGCCTGCGCGCCCAGCTCCAGCCCCACCCAGGCGGCGGGACCGTTGGGCATCAGCATCGGGATGGTGTGCGGGGAGACCCGGCGCGGGCCGGACGCCTCCAGGATGTCGTCCTGCGCGAGCAGGGTCAGGGCACCGCCGATGCCGGAGCCGACGCTGGCGCCCAACCGCTCCGGGTCCAGCCCGGAGTCGGCGAGCCCCGAGTCCGCCCAGGCCTGCTGGGCGGCGATCAGCGCGATCGCCTCGGAACGGTCCAGCCGGCGTAGCTTGACCCGGTCCAGCACCTCGCTCGGTTCGACCGCGAGCTGGGCGGCGATCCGGACCGGGAGCTGGCCGGCCCACTCCTGGGTGAGCGGACCCACCCCGGAGCGGCCGGCGAGCATGGCGTCCCAGGTCGACGCGACGTCCCCGCCCAGCGGGGTGGTCGCGCCGAGCCCGGTGACGACGACGTCGACGTGACTCATCTCAGGACTGCGCCTCGATGAAGCTGACGGCGTCCCCGACGGTCTTCAGGTTCTGCACCTCGTTGTCCGGGATCTTGACGCCGAACTTCTCCTCGGCGGCGACCACGACCTCCACCATGGAGAGCGAGTCGACGTCGAGGTCGTCGGTGAAGGACTTCCCCTCGGCCACGTCGTCCGGGTTCACCCCGGCAACCTCTTCGAGGATCTCGGCGAGGCCGGAGGTGATCTCGTCACGGGTCATTACGGTGGGTTCCTCTCATCGGGGTTGGTTCTCCGCCGGATGGCGGCGCGCCGCGGTCGCCGACCGCGTCGGGTCTCAGGGGCAGCGGACGACCTGACCGGCGTAGGTCAGCCCACCGCCGAAGCCGAACAGCAGCACCGGCGCGCCCGAGGGCACCTCCCGCCGCTCGACCAGCTTGGACAGGGCCAGCGGAATGCTCGCCGCCGAGGTGTTGCCGGACTCGACGATGTCCTTGGCGATGATCGCCTGCGGGATGTTCAGCCGCTTGGCGATGCCGTCGATGATCCGCGAGTTGGCCTGGTGCGGCACGAACGCGGCCAGCTCGGACGGGTCGACGCCGGCCTTCTCGCACGCCTGCAGCGCCAGCGGGGCCAGCGCGGTGGTGGCCCAGCGGAACACCGACTGCCCCTCCTGCGCGATGTACGGCCGCCAGCCCTCGATGCGTACCGCGTCGCTCTTGTCCGGCGCGGAGCCCCACACCACCGGACCGATCCCGGTCGGCTCGTCGCCGGTGGTGGCGGTGACCACCGCCGCGCCCGCGCCGTCGGCGAAGATGATGCAGGTCGAGCGGTCGGTCCAGTCGGTGACGTCGGAGAGCTTCTCGGCGCCGATGACCAGCGCGTTGCGCGACGCGCCGGCCCGGATGGCGTGGTCGACGGTGCCCAGCGCGTACGCGAAGCCGGAGCAGGCGGTGTTCAGGTCGAACGCGCCCGGTGCGGTGATGCCCAGCTTGGCGGCGACCCGGCAGGCCACGTTCGGGCTGCGGTCGATCGAGGTGCAGGTGGCCACGACCACCAGGTCGATGTCGGCGGCGGTGAGGCCCGAGTTGGCCAGCGCCTTGTCGGCGGCGGCGGTGGCCATGTCGGCGACCGTCTCGCCGTCGGCGATGCGCCGGCTGACGATGCCGACCCGGTCCCTGATCCACTCGTCGTTGGTGTCGACGAACTGGGCGATGTCGTTGTTGGTCACCACCCGGGAGGGTTGGTAGTGCCCGAGGGCGACGATCCGACTGCCGCTCATGCCTGGCCTCCGATGCGGGCGATGGGTCGGCCCGGCGCGACCGGGTCGGCGGGGTGGACGAACCACTCGGTGAGCGGGCCGCTGTCGTGGGCGGTGACCTCGACCGGCCCCTGCCGGGTGGCCACCTGGCCGAGCACCTGGCCGGCGCTCAGCTCGGTGCCCTCGGCGAGGCCCTCGGCGGGCGTGAAGGTGCCGACGGCGGGGGCGACGACCACCCGGGCGCGGGGGGTCGGGCGGTGACCGGGCGGGCCGCCGTGCCGGGCGATGAGGTCCCGGGCTGCGGGCAGGTCGGCGGGGGTGTTCAGGGTGACGATCTCCGGCACGCCGGTGGCCTTGAGTTCCCGCTTGACCAGCCCGGCGAGGGTGCCGGCCGGGGGGAGTTCGAGCACGCCGGTGACCCCCAGCTCGACCAGCGTCCGCATGCACAGGTCCCAGCGCACCGGGGCGGTGACCTGCCGGACCAGCCGGTGCACCAGTTCCCGGCCGTGTGCCACCGCAGCGCCGTCGAGGTCGGAGAGCAGGAGCCGGGCCGGGTGCGACGGGGTGATCCCGGCGGCGACGGCGGCCAGTGCCTGCTCGGCGGGGCCCATGTACGGGGTGTGGAACGCCCCGGCGACCTGGAGCCGGACGATCCGGGCCTTGGCCGGCGGCTCGGCGGCGAGCTTGTCCAGGGCGTCGAGCGTGCCGGCGGCGACCACCTGACCGCCGCCGTTGCGGTTGGCCGGGTGCAGTCCGTGCGTCTCCAGCGCGGCGAGCACCTCGTCGGGGTCGCCGCCGAGCACGGCGGCCATCCCGGTGGGGGTGAGGGCGCAGGCGGCGGCCATCTCCCGGCCGCGTACGCCGGCGAGGGTGACCGCCGTCTCGGCGGAGAACACCCCGGCGAGCGCGGCGGCGGCCAGCTCGCCGACGCTGTGCCCGGCGACCAGGTTCACGTCGTGCAGGGGGAGCTGCTCGGCCGCGAGCAGGGCCGAGGCCACCAGCAGCGGCTGGGTGCGGGCGGTGTCCCTGATCTCGTCGGCGTCCGCCTCGGTGCCGAGCCGGACCAGGTCGACCCCGGCCGGCACCGACCACCAGCGCAGCCGTGACTCGACGCCGCGCAGGGCGAGCCACGGTGTCAGGAAGCCGGGCTTCTGGGAACCCTGGCCGGGAGAGAGGACGGCGAGCACGTCTATGACTCTTCCCGATACCCCGGGGTAAGCGCTGTGCGGGCTGACACCAAACCGCACTAGAACTCTTGGAGGGTTCCTACAAACATCGGCCGTGATCGTCGCCTAGCGGCCCTGCTCACCGGTCACCCGGTGTCATTTCTGGCTCGGGCCGGGCACGCCCGCCGGGACGATCGGGTCCAGCCGGCCCACCGTCAGCGCCACCTGGAGCGCGAACGCGTCCCGGGGGGTCAGCGGGGAGAACCCGGTCACCTCGGCGATCCGACGCAGTCGGTAACGCACCGTGTTGGGATGGACGAACAGGGCGCGGGCCGCGCTCTCCAGCGTCCCACCGGCGGCGAAGAAGGCGTCCAACGTCTCCAGCAGCTCCCCGCCCGCGCGGACCAGGGCGGCGTACACGTCGTGGCGCAGCCGGCGGCGGGCCTCGGCGTCACCGGCGAGGGCCCGCTCGGGCAGCAGGTCGGCCGCCGGCACCGGCCGGGGCGCGGTCGGCCAGGCCGGCGCCGCCCGGTAGCCGGCAAGCGCCGCCCGCGCCGAGTCCGTCGCCTCGTCCAGACTGGGTACGGCGGGACCGACCACCACCGGACCGTCGCCGAACCCGGGGAGCAGCTTCTCGGTGGCGGCCATCGGGTCGGCCGCGCCGCCGAGCACGATGACCAGCCGGTCGCCGTGCACGCCCCCGATCACCTCCACCCCGATCCGGCGGGCGTACCGGTAGACGGTGTGCAGCACGGCGGACACCTCCCCGCCCGGGGAGCGCCCCACCGCCACCGCCACCGGTGGGGCGTCCGCCCAGCCCAGCGCGGCGGCCCGGCTGGCCAGCACGTCGGGGGAGTCCCCGCGCAGCAGGGCGTCGACCAGCAGCGCCTGCAACCGGGCGTCCCAGGAGCCCCGGGACTCGGCGGCACGGGCGTACACCCGGGCGGCGGCGAAGGCGATCTCCCGGGAGAACCGCAGCACCGCCTCGCGGAGCTGCTGCTCCTCGCCGGGCGCGGCCAGGTGCGACACCTGCTCCTCGACCACGTCGATCGTCACCTTGATCAGCGCCACCGTCTGCTGGAGGCTGATCGACCGGGCCAGGGCCAGCGGCGCGGTGGCGAAGACCTCGTCGGACACCTCCTGGGTGCTGTCGGTGGTGCCGCCGCCGGAACCCAGCCACTCGACCAGCGACCGGGCCCCGGCCTGCGCCACCAGCATCACCCAGGAGCGCTGCTCGGCCGGCAGCTCACGGAACCAGGGCAGGCTCTCGTCCATCCGGACCACGCTGGCCGTGGCCAGCGCCCCCGCCGCCCGTTCGATCCGGCGCAGGGTGGCCGTCAGTTCCATCCCGTCCGGCTCGCTCACCGCTCCAGCGTGACATGCCCTGAGCAGGGGCTCGACGTCGGCTCCGGGGCGACCCGCCGGGGGCGGGCCGCCGGGCGTCGGGGCGCAGGTCGGCGGCGTGCCGGGTCAGTTGGTGACGGTGACGTGCACCACCCAGCGCACCTGGGGGGACGGGCAGGGGGTCGGCTGGTGCCGGCAGAGGTTGTCGGTGATGGTGGAGACGTCGACCCGGCCGGGTGCGGTCGCCACGTAGCGGGCGACGAGCGGCTGGCCGCTCGGGTAGCCACCGGTCACCTCGCCCGCCACGACGACCCCGGCGGGGGACAGCGTCGGGGGCAGGTAGTTGCTGGCCAGGCTCACCACGAGCGTGTCACCGACGCGCAGCGTGAGGTCGCGCTGGTTGTCGGGCGCGGAGACGACGACGGTCTGCCCGCCGTCGGTCGGCGGCAGCTCGATGACCGCGACGTGCACCGCCCACAGCACGGTCGGCAGGGCGCACGGCGGGGTGGTGTGCCGGCAGGCGTGGTCGGTGCTGGTGGTCAGCTCGGCGGTGCCCGGGGCCACGGCCCGAAGCGTCGCCACGAGGGGCTGCCCGGTCGGGTAGCCGCCGCTGGTCGACACGGGGGTCAGCGCGCTCCCGGTGGTGGTGACCGGCAGGTAGTCGGCCGCCAGGGTCACGCCCAGCGTCTGCCCGACGAACAGGGTGACGGTGCGCTGGTTGTCGGCCTCGCGGACGGTGACGTCGGCGCCGGTCGGCGGGCTGGCGGTGGTCGGCGGGGCGGCGTCGTTGGTGCAGCTCGGCGTCGGTGCGGTGGTGGGGCCGGCGAGCTGCACGCCGAAGGTGGTCGACGCGCCGGGCGTGAGCACCCCGTTGTACGACGCGTTGGTCGCGGTCGCGGTGCCAGCCGTCGCGCTGATCGAGGTGTTCCAGGACGACACGATCCGCTGGCCGTCGGCGAGCGGCCAGGTGACCGTCCACCGGCTGGCGGTCGCCGACGCGGTGTTGGCGACGGTGAAGGTGACGATCTGGCCGCCGCTCGCGCCGCTGCCCCAGTGGGAGTCGACCCGGACCGTGGCGGTGCAGCCGCCGGCCGGGGTGGCCGTGGCGGGTGCGCCACCGGCGACCGTGGTCATGCCGAGGGCGACGATGGTGGTGGCGGCGAGGATGCCGCCGGCAGTCAGGACGGACCGCCTGGACGCGATCATGACGATTCCTCCGATCCCCGTCGGAGCTCCGGTCGGGGGGCGGCGTCGGACCGGCCGCCGGCCGGGAAGCCCATGGTTCCGCTCGCACCCTACGACCAGCGATGGGTCGCGGTCAATATAGATAGACGCCTATATCATGGTGGCGGCGCGGGCAGCGCCAACTCCTGCGCCAGGATCGCCGCCTGCACCCGGCTGCGCAGCCCCAACTTCGCCAACACCCGGCTCACGTGGGTCTTCGCGGTGCTCTCCGCCACCGCCAGCCGGTCGGCGATCTCCCGGTTGGACAGGCCGACGCCCAGGCAGGCCAGCACGTCACGCTCCCGGGGGGTCAACCCGGCCACGGCGGCGCGGTCCGCCCCGTCGACGCCGGGCGCGGTCGCCGCGAACGCCGCGATCAGCCGCCGGGTCAGGGTCGGGGCGATCACCCCCTCGCCCCGGGCCACCGTCCGCACCGCCGCCACCAGACCGGCCGCGTCGGTGTCCTTGAGCAGGAAACCGGCCGCCCCGGCGCGCAGCGCGCCGAAGACGTACTCGTCGAGGTCGAAGGTGGTCAGCACCAGCACGTCGGCGGTGCCGGCGGCGACGATCTCCCGGGTCGCCGACACCCCGTCCAGCCGGGGCATCCGGATGTCCAGCACCGCCACGTCGGGACGCAACTCCCGGCAGAGCCGCACCGCGGCCTCCCCGTCGGCCGCCTCGCCCACCACCTCGATCTCCGGCGCGCCGGCCAGGATCAGCACCAGACCGGCCCGGACCGCCGCCTGGTCGTCGGCCAGCACGACCCGGACCGGGGCGGTCACGGCCGCTCCCCGGCCGGCAGCGTCGCCCGCACCCGCCAGCAGCCGTCCCGGGGACCGGCGGTGAACCCGCCGTCGAGCAGCGCGGCCCGCTCCCGCATCCCGATCAGGCCCGCACCCCCGGCCGGCAGTCCCGCACCGGCACCGGGCCCGCCGGAGCGGACCGGATTCTCCACCGTCACCACCACCTCCGTCGGCAGGTACGCCACGGTCAGCTCCGCCGTGCCCGTACCGTGGCGCAGCGCGTTGGTCAACGACTCCTGCACGATCCGGTACGCCGCCAGGTCGACCCCGACCGGCAGCTCCCGGGGCGGCCCCTGCACCGTCGCCCGGACCCGCAGGCCGGCGCCGGCCATCCGGGCCAGCAGCCGGTCCAACTCGTCCAGCCGGACCCGGGTCGCCTCCTCCACCGGGTCCACGGACGGCTCCCGCAGCAGCCCGACGAGCTGCCGCATCTCGGCCATGCCCTGCACACTGCTCTCCCGGATCACCCGCAGCGCCGCGTCGATACGGGGCCGGTCCAGCCCGGGGGCGGCGAGGACGGCGGTGGCGTGCAGGGCCACGGCGCTGAGCTGGTTGGCCACCACGTCGTGCAGCTCCCGGGCCATCCGGGCCCGTTCGGCCAGCACCGCCTGCCGCCGGTCCAGCTCGACCAGCCGGGCGGTCTGCTCGGCGCGGGCCCGTTCGGTCGCCGCCTGGTCCCGGTACTGCCGCACGCTGATCCCGGTGACCACCGGCAGCACCCCGAGCAGCGCGAACGGCATTCCGACGGCGGCACCCCGCCAACCCCAGCAGAGCAGGCCCAGCACCGTGCCGCCGACGCTGAGCCCGACGGTGACCCGCAGCAGCCAGCGCCACCACCGGGGCGGGCCGTACACGCACGTGTCGTACAACACCTGGGTGTAGATCACCGTGCAGCCCACCGACACGCCGAGCGCGGCGTCGGCGAGCACCGCCACCGTGCCCACCGCCAGGCCGGTCCGGGTGGCCACCCGCCGCAGCCCGACCGCCACGCTCACCGCCAGCAGCGGCAGCAGGAAGGACACCCGTGGCACGTCCGGCGCCCAGCCGAACTGGGGTTGCAGGCCGACGCCGTAGGCCGCCAGGCCGCCGACCAGGGACACCCCGGCCAGGGCCAGGTCGCGTCCCGGCCGGCCGGAGCCGACCCAGCCCGGCATCCGCATGGTCCCGATCCCACCACATCCCGGGTCGGCACCCCTCCCACCTGCGGAGGAGGCCGCCCGGTCGGCCGTCCGCCGAAGGTGGTACGCCGGGCCGCCGCTCCGCCGAAGGATGGACCCGCAACTCGTCCCCGCCGGTGAGGTGACCACCTCCCCGCCCCGGCACGCTGGACCGGGACGGGGAGGTGGACATGCTGCTGGCGGTCATCGTCGGGTGTGAGATCGGGTTCTGGGTGCTGCTCGTGGCCGGGCTGGTCGCCCGGTACCCGCTGCGCCGGCCCCGGCTGGGGGCGGCGCTGCTGGTCTGCGTACCGCTTGTCGACCTGGTGCTGCTGGGCGCGGCGGCGGTGGACCTGCGCCGGGGGGCCACCGCGGACGCCACCCACGGGCTGGCCGCCGTCTACCTCGGGTTCTCGGTGGCGTTCGGGCACTCCCTGGTCCGGTGGGCCGACCAGCGCTTCGCCCACCGTTTCGCGGGCGGTCCGCCACCGGTGAAACCACCCAGGTACGGCTGGGCGCGGGCCCGCCACGAGTGGCGGGAGTGGGGTAAGGCACTGCTCGGCTGGGCGGTCGCCTGCGCCCTGCTGGCCGCCGCGATCGTCGTCGTCGGTGACGCCGAGCGCACCCGGGAACTGGCGAACTGGATCCGCAGCCTCACCGTCGCGCTGCTGATCTGGCTGGTCGCGTTCCCGGTCTGGGAGACGATCTTCCCGCGTCGCCCGAAGTCCTGACACCGGGGGTACGCGCTGCACGGCGCGTCGGTGCCGGCCAGTACGGTGGCACTGCCGCGCCGGGGTGTCGTCCCGGCGGGCGACGCGAGTGTGAGGAGACCGGGATGGCGCACGGGGAGGCCGACCACGGCTGCGCCCAGGGCGAACCCTGCCGGCCGGGCCACCACGACCAGCCCGGGGCGGCCCGACCGCACCGCCGGCTGGCGACGGATTGCCGGTCGGTCGACCGGGCCGACGACGAGCTGGCGCTGCCCCGCCAACGGGGCGTCGAGACGGTCGACGGCGCGACATCCCGACCGGCGGCGGTGGAACCCGGTCCGACCGGCCAGCCTGACCCGCCGGCCCGCGCCTGCCGCAGCGACCTGGCCGGGTGGGCCGGCGCGCACCGGCACGGCCCGGTCCGCCCCGGCCGGCGTCGGCAGCGCGTCCAACGCCCGCCACACCGTTGGTGCTGATCACCTGACGGCCCGTCGGCCGTTAGCGTGGGTGACGTGCAGGCGATCGCGATCGACGGGTGGGGCACGGCCGACCGGCTGGCCCTGCGGGAACTGCCCGACCCACCGGTGGGGCCGGACACGGTGCTGGTGCGGGTACGCGCCGCCGGGGTGAACCCGGTCGACGCGAAGATCCGCGAGGGGCACCTGGCCGGCGCGATCCCCGCGCACTTCCCCCTGGTGCCCGGCTGGGACGCGGCCGGCGTGGTGGTGGCGGCCGGCCCGGCGGTGACCGGGTTCGCCGTCGGCGACGAGGTGATCGGGTACGTCCGCCGCGACCACCTCCAGTACGGCAGCTACGCCGAACTGGTCCCCGCCCCGCAACGCTGCCTGGCGATCCGGCCGTCGCAGGCGTCCTGGGTGGAGGCGGCCGGCCTGCCGTTGGCCGGGTTGACCGCCTACCAGGCGTTGCGGCGGGCCGGCACCGGCGCGGGGGACACCGTGCTGGTGCACGGCGCGTCGGGCGGGGTGGGGCACCTGGCGGTGCAGGTGGCGCGGGCGCTGGGGGCGACCCGGGTGATCGGCACGGCGGGTCCGGCCAACCACGACTTCGTCAGGTCGTTGGGTGCCGAACCGGTCGCCCACGGCGACGGCCTGGCCGACCGGCTCCGCACGCTCGCGCCCGACGGGGTGGACGTGGCGCTCGACCTGTTCGGCGGCGCGGCGCTGGACGTCTCGGCGGTGCTGCTGTCCCGCCCGGCCCGGCTGGTCTCCGTCGCCGACCCGGAGCACGTCACCCGGCTCGGCGGCAGCTACCTGTTCGTGGAGCCGTCCACGGCGGACCTGGGGCTGCTGGCCGCGCTGGTCGACGCGGGCCGGCTCACCGTCCACATCGAGCGGGTGCTCCCGCTGGCCCAGGCCGCGGACGCGCACCGGCTGGTCGAGGCCGGGCACGTGCGGGGCAAGGTGGTGCTGGCGGTGTGGTCGGCGGCGGGTACGGCGGCCGACCGGCCGGCCTGACCGGCACCGGGGCGGACCGGCAGCGGTGCGGACCGGCAGCGGTGCGGACCGGCGGGGCCGGTACCGGCGGCCGGCCGGTGGTCAGCGGGTGCGGCGGCGGACCAGCAGGGCGATGCCCGCCAGGCCGAGCGTGATCACCAGCATCACGCCCACGTTGAGCAGCAGCAACCGCTGGAGTTCGGCGATCGCGTCGTCGATGTCCCGGCCCGGGTTGAGGACGTCGTCCGAGAGGGTCCGCTCGCCGCCACCCACGCCGCCGGTGACCGTGTCGAGTTGCCGCTCCAGCGGCACCCCGGCGGCGCGCAGCGTCTCGGACATGGTGAGCCGGCCGAGGAACCAGCCGGCGGTGGTCTTGTGCTGGTCGGGCTGCTTGGCCGGCCGGAAGGCCCGGGGGCCGCCCTTGGCCAGCGGGTAGAGGTCGAACGTCTGCTTGGCGACGTCGCCGGCGAGCACCACGATGGTGTACTTCGGACCGAGGTCGGCGGCCTTGGGGCCCTTGGCCTCACCGGTGCGGCCGAACCAGCTGACCTGGTCGATGACCGCGACCACGTGGGTCGGTGCGGTGTCGGCGCGCAGCCGCAGCGGCTCGGTCAGCCCGACCCCGGTGATGTCCACCCCGGCGGGTGGCGTCTTCGGTGCCGCCCGGTGCGCCCCGGCCGCCTGCGCCGCCGGACCGGTGGTGACCACCAGCGCCGCCGTCACGACCATGGCGACCGCTGCCAGCAGCCGCCTCACCCTGTCGACCATCGCCGCCTCCTCGCCCCGTTCGATGGATGGCTGTGCTGCGGGTCACGCGCGGGTCGGTCGGCATCGGTGCGTGACCGGGCAGCGCCGGCCCCACCGCACAGACTTCCTGGAACATCGCTCGGATGCAGCTCTGGGAACAATATGTGGAACTATCTGCGATCCTGGAACGACCAATTCTCAGCCGCGTGATCAGCGGGCGGATCGTACCTTTGCGGAGGGCTTCATGGGGGGCAGGGTCCCACGGCTGGTGCGGGCGGTGCCAGTGCTCGTCGGCGTGGCGCTCGGCGTGGCGTTGCTGCCGGCGTCGCCGGCGCTGGCACACAACTCGCTGACCGGGAGCAATCCGGCCAACGGGGCCAAGGTCGCCACCGCGCCGGCCGCGGTCGAGCTGCGTTTCCTGGCCAAACTCGATCCGGGCAGGACGAAGATCACAGTGACCGGGCCGGACAACATCCCGGCCGCCGGTGGCGAGCCGACCTTCTCCGGCAGCCGGGTCAGGGTGCCGTTCGCCCCGGGCGCGGCCGGTCTCTACATCGTGGACTATCAATTGCCCTCCAGCGACGGGCACCCGGTCAAGGGGGAGGTGCGGTTCACCCTCACCACCGGCACCGCCGCCGCGCCCCCGTCGGTCAGCCCGTCGGCCAGCCCCACCCCGTCGCCCACGCCGACCAGCGCGGCCCCCGAGTCCCCGTCGGCCACCCCGGTCGCCGCCGGCACCGACGACGCCGGCCGGGGCTGGCTCTGGGCGGCGGCCGGCGGCCTGGTGCTGCTCGCCGCGCTCGCCGCCGGCCTGTTCCTGCGCCGACGCCGCTCCACCCGCCCCTGACCGGACACGACGCGGGGCCCGCCGGTCACCGGCGGGCCCCGCGTCGTGTCGTGGTGGTCAGACCAGGCGGAGCCGGGCGGCGCGCAGCCGGGTCAGGGTGCGCTCCCGACCGAGCACCTCCAGCGACTCGAACAGCGGCAGACCGACGGTACGGCCGGTGACCGCCACCCGGACCGGGGCCTGCGCCTTGCCCAGCTTGAGGCCGCGCTCCGCGCCGACCGCCTCCAGCGTCGACTTCAGCGACTCCGCGTCCCAGGACTCCAGCGCCGTGTAGCCGGCGACGGCCGCGTCGAGCAGGTCGGCCGCCCCCTCCTTCATCGCCTTGGCCCAGGCCGCCTCGTCGATTGACGGTTCGGCGAGGAAGAGGAAGTCGACATTGGGCACGATCTCGCTGAGCACCGCGATCCGGGTCTGTGCCAGCGGCGCCACCGCGGCGAACGCGTCGGCGTCGAACTCCTCCGGCAGCCACGGCGGCGGCGCGATGGTGCCGGTGCCGGTCAGCCACGGCTGGCAGGCGGCCACGAACTCGTCGACCGGCAGGGCCCGGATGTACTCGCCGTTGAACGCGCGCAGCTTCTTCTCGTCGAAGAAGGCGGGGGAGGGGTTGACCTCGGTCAACCGGAACTCCTCCTCGATCACCGACCAGGGCACGATCTCCCGGTCGCCCGAGGGCGCCCAGCCGAGCAGCATCAGGTAGTTTCGCATCGCGGCGGCGAGGTAGCCTTCGTCCCGGTACGC
The DNA here is from genome assembly GCF_002210435.1 of Micromonospora wenchangensis. Classification (GTDB taxonomy): domain Bacteria; phylum Actinomycetota; class Actinomycetes; order Mycobacteriales; family Micromonosporaceae; genus Micromonospora; species Micromonospora wenchangensis. The sequence continues at coordinate 68,716 of NZ_MZMV01000026.1, read as the reverse complement.
CTCCAGGGCCACCTTGTCGCGGCGCTTGGAGAGCTTCTGCCGCTTCTCGTTGACCACCACCGGCACGTGCGCCCAGACCGGCGGCTTGACCCCCAGGGCGTCCCAGAGGAGCTGCTGCTTCGGGGTGTTCGGCAGGTGCTCCTCGGCCCGGATCACGTGGGTGATGCCCATCGTCATGTCGTCCACGACGTTGGCGAGCAGGAACACCGGGGAGCCGTCGCCCCGGGCGATGACGAAGTCCTCGATCAGCTTGTTCTCGAACGTCGGCTCGCCCCGGATCAGGTCGACCACCACGGTCGCGCCCTCGTCGGGGGTACGGAAGCGCAGCGCCCGCCCCTCGCCCGGCGGCAGGCCCCGGTCCCGGCAGAAGCCGTCGTAGCCCTGGTACTGCGAGCCGGTACGGGCCTGCACCGCCTCCCGGGTGCAGTCGCAGTAGTAGGCCCGGCCGGCGTCGTACAGCCGCCCGGCGGCGGCCCGGTGCTCACCGGCGTACGCCGACTGGAAGTAGGGGCCCTCGTAGGTGTCGCGGGCGATGCCGATCCAGTCCAGCGCGGACAGGATGCCCTCGGTCCACTCGGGCTTGTTACGGGCGGCGTCGGTGTCCTCGACGCGCAGCACGAACACCCCGCCCTGCTGCTTGGCGAAGATCCAGTTCTGCAGCGCCGAGCGGGCGCCGCCGACGTGGAACATACCGGTCGGGGAAGGGGCGAAGCGCACACGTACCGTCACGCCGTCCAGCCTACGGCCGGGTGCGACCCGGTTTCCCCAGGGGGCCGGGTCGCCGCCGCACCGTCAACGCACGCCCCGGATCTTGAGGACCAGGGCGCTGCCGAGCAGGGTCACCACGGCGGTCACCGCGTAGAGCGTCGGGTAGCCGCCCAGGTGGACCACGATCGGGGCGGACAGCGCCGGACCGAGCACCTGGGGTGCCGAGTTCGCGATGTTGATCACGCCGAGGTCCTTGGCCCGGTCGGTGGCGCGCGGCAGCACCTCGGTGATCAGCGCCGCGTCGACCGACAGGTACACGCCGTAGCCGGCACCGAGCAGCACGGCCGCGACCAGCGCCGTCGGCCAGGTCGGCGCGACCGCCAGCAGCAGCGCGGCCACCGCCATCACCACCCCGGAGACGATCACGTAGACCTTGCGCCGGCCGGACCGGTCGGACAGCATCCCGGCGACCACGGCGGTGAGCATCATGCCCAGGGTGTAGAGCAGGATCAGCACCAGCAGCCCGCCCTCGGGGTCGGGGTAGCGCACCCCGTCGGTGAGGAAGTACAGCAGGTAGAGGGTGCCCAGGGCGTTGCCGATCTGCACCAGGAACCGGGTGATCCAGGCCCAGGCGAAGTCCGGGTGCCGGCGCGGGTCGATCCACATCGAGGCGACCAGCGCGCGCAGCCGCAGCGGTGGGCGGTGCTGCCGGGGCAGCGGGTCGTCGGGGGTGAGGAACGCGAACGGCAGCGACAGCAGCAGCACCGCCAGCGCCATCGCCGTGTAGCCGGGCACGGTGCCGCTGACCAGGGCGGTGACCAGCACCGCGCCGAGCACCAGGCCGAGCGCCTGCGGGATGCCCACCCAGCCGGAGACCCCGCCGCGCTGCACGACCGGCACCCGGTCCGGGATGCCGGCGGTGAGGCTGGCCAGCATCGCGTTGAAGCAGACCTGGGCGGCGACCCAGCCCAGCGCGACCCCGGCGATGGTCTGCTGCCGGGCCAGCAGCACCAGCGCCAGCGCGCCGAGCACCGCGCCGCCGGCCGTCCAGACGTGCCGGCGGCCGAACTCCCGCCCGCCGACGCGCAGGCAGGTGCGGTCCGACAGCGCCCCGGCGAGCGGGTTGGCCAGCACCGCCGCGAGCGCGCCCAGCCCGGTGACGACGGCCAGCATCGCCTCCTTGTGGTCCGGCGAGATCCGTTCCACCTGCTGCGGCAGCAGCACCTGGATCGGGGTGAAGAAGGCCATCCACACGCCGAGGTTGGCCGCGAAGATCAAGGCGATCCAGCTCCGCCGGACCGGGACGACCGGGTCGGCGAGCGCCGCCGGCAGCGAGGCCGGCGTCGGGTCGACGGTGGTCACCCCCGGCCGACCTGGGCCCGGTACCAGGCGTACGAGGACTTGGGCGTGCGGGTTCCGGTGGCGAAGTCGACGTGCACCAGGCCGAACCGCTTGGTGAAGCCCTCCGCCCACTCCCAGTTGTCCAGCAGCGACCAGACGAAGTACCCGGTCACGTCGACGCCCTCGTCGATGGCGGCCCGCACGGCGCGCAGGTGCCCGTCGAGGTAGGCGATCCGGTCCGGGTCGGGCACCAGGCCGTCGGCGTCCGGGACGTCGTCGTAGGCGCAGCCGCCCTCGGTGACCTGGATCGGCGGCAGCGCGTCGCCGTACCTGTCGCGCAGGCCGACGAGCAGGGTACGCAGTCCGTCCGGGACCACCGGCCAGTCGAACGCGGTACGCGGGTAGCCCTCCAGCGGGACCAGCTCGAACGGCAGCGGGGAGCCCTCCCCGGGGGCGCGTACCCCGGTCGGGTTGTAGTAGTTGACGCCGAGCACGTCCAGCGGCGCGGCGATCACCGCCAGGTCGCCGTCGCGGACCACGCCCGGGTCGAAACCGTCGGGGTAGCCCCGGCCCAGCAGCGGGTCGGTGAACAGGTGGTTGTGCAGGGCATCGTACGCCGCCGCGGCAGCCTGGTCGGCGTCGGTGTCGCCGTGGCGGACGACAGGCGAGTAGTTGTTGGCGATGGCCACCGGGGAGCTGCTGCGGGCGCGCAGCGCGGTCACCGCCAGCCCGTGCCCGAGCAGTTGGTGGTGGGCGGCCGGGAAGGAGTCGAAGAGCAGCGTCTGGCCGGGGGCGTGCTCCCCGGTGCCGTGGCCGAGGCTCAGGTGGATGAACGGCTCGTTGAGGGTGATCCACAGCTTCACCCGGTCGCCGAGGCGGGCGGCGGTCACGTCGGCGTACTCGGCGAAGTGGGCGGCGGTGTCCCGGTTCAGCCAGCCGCCGGCGTCCTGGAGCGGCTGCGGCAGGTCCCAGTGGAACAGGGTGGCGACCGGGTCGATGCCGGCGGCCAGCAGGTCGTCGACGAGCCGGTCGTAGAAGTCCAGGCCGGCGGCGTTGACCGGGCCGGTGCCGCCGGGTCGCACCCGGGGCCAGGCGATCGAGAACCGGTACGCCGACACCCCGAGGCCGGCCAGCAGCGCGACGTCCTCCCGGTGCCGATGGTAGTGGTCGCAGGCCACGTCGCCGGTGCTGCCGTCGACGATCCGGCCGGGGGTGTGCGCGAAGGTGTCCCAGATGGACGGTCCCCGGCCGTCGGCGGTGGCGCCCCCCTCGATCTGGTACGCCGAGGTGGACACCCCCCAACGGAAGCCGGCGGGGAAACCGGGGATCGGTGCGGTCGTCATCCACCCTCCCAGAACGCGAAACGTGTTCGCACTCTAGGGCGCGAAGTCCCCGAGCGCCATAGGCGCGAAGCAATGCGGGCGCAAGGGTTTTCGGCGTGTCTTCACCAAACACGTCCCGGTAAGTCCGATTTAGCGCATAGAGTGCGGAATATCGCGGATGTCCTCAGTGGGGGAAGAACAGAATGATCCTCGTCGAACGCAGTGCGCACGTGACGGCGCCGGTGGAAGCGGTCTGGGAAGTCGTACAGCGGGCCGAGCAGTTGCCCGCCTGGCTGGCCGGGGTCCGGGCCGCCGAGGTCCTCTCGGGGGAGGGCTTCGGTCGTCGACAACTCGTCCAGGCCGGGCGCGGCTCGGCGCACGAGGCCGAGGTGATCGCCTACCAGGAGCCCACCCTGATCGGCTGGCGGGAACGCGCCCGGGGCGCCGGGGCCCGCGCCGAGGCGCGCACCGAGATCTACGTGCAGCTCACCGCCGACGAGGAGGAGGGCGGCACCATCGTCCGGCTGATCGTGGTGCGCTGGCCGGCCGGCCCGGTCAAGGGCGCCCTGCTGCGCCTCGGACTGCGCCGGGTCGGTGCCGACCTGGAGGAGTCGCTGGCCCGGCTCACCGATCTGGCCGCCGTCGGCTGACCCGACCCGGCGACGCGAAAGGGCCCGGCGCACCGCGCCGGGCCCTGCGTCGTACCCCGGGGACTAGCTGTCCCCGCCCGTCTCGCCGACCGGGGCGGCGTTGACGTCGTCGATCGCGTACTTCTTGGCGGCCTCGGCCGGGACGCCGGCCGGCACCGTGCCGCGCAGGGCGAGCTGCCGCAGCGTCGCCACCGCCACCGACTCGGCGTCGACGTGGAAGTGCCGCCGCAGCGCGTGCCGGGTGTCCGACATGCCGAAACCGTCGGTGCCGAGCGAGGTGTAGTCGCCGGGTACCCAGCGGGCGATCAGGTCCGGTACCGCGCGCATCCAGTCGCTGACCGCGACCTTCGGCCCGTCGGCGTCGGCCAGCTTCTGCTGGATGTACGGCACCCGCTGCTCCGCGCCCGGGTTGAGCAGGTTGTGCTCCTCGCAGAGCACCGCGTCGCGGCGCAGCTCCGTCCAGGACGTCACCGACCAGACGTCGGCGGCCACCCCCCAGTCCTGGGCGAGGAGCTGCTGCGCCTTGAGCGCCCACTGCATGCCGGTGCCGGAGGCCAGGATGTTCGCCTTCGGGCCGTCGACCTTGGGGGCCGGCGCGTAGCGGTAGATGCCCTTGAGTAGCCCGTCGACGTCCACGTCGGCCGGCTCCACCGGCTGGTGGATCGGCTCGTTGTAGATGGTGAGGTAGTAGAAGACGTTCTCCTGCTCCTCGCCGTACATCCGGTGCAGGCCGTTCTCCACGATGTGCGCCAGCTCGAAGGCGAACGCCGCGTCGTAGGCGACCACCGCCGGGTTGGTGGCGGCCAGCAGCAGCGAGTGGCCGTCCTCGTGCTGGAGGCCCTCACCGTTGAGCGTGGTCCGCCCGGCGGTCGCGCCGAGGACGAAGCCCCGCGCCATCTGGTCGGCCGCCGCCCAGAAGCCGTCACCGGTGCGCTGGAACCCGAACATCGAGTAGAAGATGTACATCGGGATCATCGGCTCGTCGTGGGTGGCGTACGAGGTGCCGGCGGCGGTGAACGAGGCGACCGAACCGGCCTCGTTGATCCCCTCGTGCAGGATCTGCCCGGTGGTCGACTCCTTGTAGGACAGGAACAGGTCCCGGTCGACCGAGGTGTACCGCTGGCCGTGCGGCGAGTAGATCTTCGCGGTCGGGAAGATCGAGTCGAGGCCGAAGGTGCGCGCCTCGTCCGGGATGATCGGCACCCAGCGCTTGCCGAACTCCTTGTCCTTCATGATGTCCTTGAGCAGGCGGACGAAGGCCATCGTGGTGGCCACCTTCTGCTTGCCCGAGCCGCGCTTGACGTCGGCGAACCGCTCCGACCCCGGGATCGCCAGCTTCTTGTGGCTGGTCCGCCGGGACGGCAGGTAACCGCCGAGCTGCTCGCGCCGCTCCCGCAGGTACGCCAGCTCGTCCGAGGACTCACCCGGGGTGTAGTACGGCGGCAGGTAGGGGTTGTCCTCCAGCGCCTTATCCGGGATGTCCAGGTAGAGCCGGTCGCGGAACAGCTTGAGGTCGTCAAGCGTCAGCTTCTTCATCTGGTGCGTGGCGTTGCGGCCCTCGAAGTGCGAGCCCAGCGTCCAGCCCTTGATGGTCTTGGCCAGGATGACTGTCGGCTGCCCGGTGTGCTCGGTGGCCGCCTTGTAGGCCGCGTAGAGCTTGCGGTAGTCGTGCCCGCCCCGCTTGAGGTTCCAGATCTCGTCGTCCGACAGGTGCTCGACCATCTTGCGGGTCCGCTGGTCGCGGCCGAAGAAGTGCTCCCGCACGTACGCCCCGGACTCCGCCTTGTAGGTCTGGTAGTCGCCGTCGGGGGTGGTGTTCATCAGGTTGACCAGCGCGCCGTCGGTGTCCGCGGCGAGCAGCGGGTCCCACTCCCGGCCCCAGACCACCTTGATCACGTTCCAGCCGGCGCCCCGGAAGAACGCCTCCAGCTCCTGCATCACCTTGCCGTTGCCCCGGACCGGGCCGTCCAGCCGCTGGAGGTTGCAGTTGATCACGAAGGTGAGGTTGTCCAGCTCCTCGCGGGCGGCCACGCCGATCGCGCCGAGCGACTCGACCTCGTCCATCTCGCCGTCGCCGAGGAACGCCCAGACGTGCTGCTGGGAGGTGTCCTTGATGCCGCGGTGGTGCAGGTAGCGATTGAACCGGGCCTGGTAGATCGCGTTCAGCGGACCCAGACCCATCGAGACCGTGGGGAACTCCCAGAAGTCCGGCATCAGCCGCGGGTGCGGGTACGACGGCAGCCCGCCGCCCGGGTGCGACAGCTCCTGCCGGAACCCGTCGAGCTGGTCCTCCGAGAGCCGACCCTCCAGGAACGCCCGCCCGTACATGCCCGGGGAGGCGTGGCCCTGGTAGAAGATGTGGTCGCCACCGCCCGGGTGGTTCTTGCCCCGGAAGAAGTGGTTGAAGCCCACCTCGTAGAGGGACGCGGAGCTGGCGAAGGTGGAGATGTGCCCGCCGACGCCGATCTCCGGCCGCTGCGCCCGGTGCACCAGCATCGCCGCGTTCCACCTGACGTACGCCCGGATCCGCCGCTCGATGTGCTCGTCACCCGGGAACCAGGGTTCCTGCTCCGGGGCGATGGTGTTGATGTAGTCGGTGGTGGTCAGGGACGGAACCCCGACCTGCCGCTCGCGGGCCCGCTCCAGCAGGCTCAGCATGACGTACCGGGCGCGCTTGGTTCCGCGCTCGTCGATGACACCGTCGAGCGACTCGACCCATTCGCCGGTCTCTTCGGGGTCGATGTCCGGAAGCTGGCTCGGCAGACCAGCGGTGATCACCGGGCGCTTGCGTTCCGTAGCCACAGGCGTTCCCTCGGTTGTGTGTGGGATAGGTCTCTAGCGCCATCCTGCCCTCTGGTGGCACCCGTCGTCACGTCTTGCTCCCCCAGACGCGACGCTGAACACAGGTACCCGCCGGTAACTTTGCGTGGGCCGACCGGCCGGCCGCGCCCTCGGGCCGCCCGGACGCCGACACCGCCCGACTGCCCCGACCGTGCCCGGCACCCCGGCCGGCCGTCCCGCCCCGGGCCGGCGGCGGTCGCGCGACGGATGCGGCAGAATGCGCCGTATGCGCAGTGAGGTGATCACCGTCCGGACCGGTTCCCGTCCCACCGTCGCCGACATCACGGCCGAGGCGGAACGGTTCGTCGCCGGGCAGGGCGACGGCCTGCTGCACGTCTTCGTGCCGCACGCCACCGCCGGGGTGGCGATCATCGAGACCGGCGCCGGCTCCGACGACGACCTGCTGCGGGCCCTCGACGACCTGCTGCCCACCGACGACCGCTGGCGGCACCGGCACGGCTCGCCCGGCCACGGCCGCGACCACGTGCTGCCCGCCTTCGTCCCGCCGTACGCGACGCTGCCGGTGCTCGGCGGCCGGCTCCAGCTCGGCACCTGGCAGTCGGTCTGCCTGGTCGACCCCAACGGCGACAACCCGTCGCGTCAGGTCCGCTTCTCCTTCCTCCCCGGCTGACCCGCACCTCCCGGCTGACCCGCACCCGGCTGAACCCCCCCGGCCCCCGGCCGACCCGGACGCGGGCCGCTCAGCGCAGTCCGGTCTCCGTCTCGACCGTGTACCGGTCCCGGTCCACCGGCCGGGCGCGGCTGGTGGACGGCGGCCGGTCGTACGTCTGGTGCAGGCCGGGCACCCGGTCCTCGACCACGAACGACGCCCGGGGATACGCCGGCGCGCCCGCCCGGGTCACGTACGGCAGCACCATGAAGTCGGCGCTGAGCTGCGCCGGGGTGATCGTGGTCCGGACGAAACCGCGCAGGTCGTTCTGGAACCGCAGGTGCGGGTTGGTACGCAGCCAGGGGTGCGAGCCGCTGGCCGAGTCGAAACCGTCCCCGCCCGAGGTGACCGAGGAACAGACCAGCTCGGTACCGACCGTCCGCGCCGCCGGGTCGAGGTAGTCCAGCTTCAGGTCGGCCGCCCAGTGCGCGTGCACGTCGCCGGTGAGCACCACCGGGTTGCGGACCCCGGCGGCCACCCAGCCCCGGGTGATCCGGTCCCGGGAGGCCAGGTAGCCGTCCCAGGCGTCCATGCTGGTCAGCCGGGTCGGCCCCGGGTCACGGTCGCGGGCGGCGAAGAACACCTGCTGGGCGAGCAGGTCCCAGCGGGTGTCGGAGCGGCGGAACCCGTCCAGCAGCCACTGCTCCTGCGCCGTCCCGGTGATGGTGCGCCCCGGGTCGGCCGCCGCCGGGCAGTCCCGGTAGCCGTCCCCGCACGCCTGGTCGTCGCGGAACTGCCTGGTGTCGAGCAGGTGGAAGGTGGCCAGCCGACCCCAGCGCAACCGCCGGTACAGCGCGATGTCCGGACCGCGCGGCACCGACGCCCGCCGCAACGGCATGTTCTCGTGGTACGCCTGGAAGGCGGCGGCCCGCCGGGCCAGGAAGTCCGGGTCTGGCTCCTCCGGCACCGCGCCGGCCCAGTTGTTCTCCACCTCGTGGTCGTCGAAGACCACCGCCCAGGGGGCCACCGCGTGCGCCGCCTGCAGATCCGGGTCGGTCTTGTATTGGGCGTGCCGTTGCCGGTAGTTGGCAAGCGTCCGGGTCTCCGGCCCCTCGTGCCCGCGCGGCCGGTCCGGGCCGTACTCCCGGGCGTACTCGTACTGGTAGTCGCCGAGGTGCAGGATCAGCTCCGGCGCGCTCTCGGCCAGCCGCCGGTAGGCGGTGAAGTACCCCTGCTCGTAGTGGGAGCAGGAGACGAAACCCATCGCCAGCGCGGCGGGCAGGGACGCCGGGTCGGGCGCGGTCCGGGTGCGCGCGGTGGGGGAGAGGTGTCCCTCGGCCCGGAACCGGTAGAAGTACTCCCGTCCCGGCAGCAGCCCGGTCAGCTCGACGTGCACGCTGTGCGCCGACTCGGGTCGGGCGGTCTGCGTACCCCGCTGGACGACGTGCCGGAACAGTTCGTCGGCGGCCACCTCCCACTGCACCTCGACCGTCCGTCCGGGCATCCCGCCCAGACCGTCCCCGGCCAACGGCTGCGGCGCCAGCCGGGTCCACAGCACCACCCCCTGGTGGTCGGGGTCGCCGGAGGCCACCCCCAGGGTGAACGGCCAGACCAGCGGCCGGTTCCGGGCGGGGGCCACCGGCCGGGCGGGACGCCCGTCGGCGTCGGCGGGCGTGGACCGGCCGGCGGTCGCGCCGGCCGCACCGAGCGCCGCGCCGGAGATCAGGACGGTACGTCGGGACAGTGCCATGGGAGCCTCCCCGGGGTCCGGTGCGTTCCTGACCCCGGCAGCGTCGCGACCCACGGTGGCCGTCAGGTGACGACCGGAGACCGTCGCCGCCTCCGGCAGCCGAACAGCGCCCGGCGAACGGGTGCCCGGCAGCCGTCGTCGTCGCGGGAACGGGTCGGGTCGGTGTCCTGCGGGGACGGTCCACAGCGGGGTGCGGCGGACCGCCGTACCCCGGTCGGGTCGTGTCTGAGTGGGCGAGCGTGGCCTCCGTCGGTAATGCTGATCGCGTGACCACCCCGCAAGATCTCGACGACCGGTTCCGGGAGACCCTGGGCGCGTTGCCCGAGCCCGAGCGGCGGCGTGACCCCGGGCGACCCGTCCGGCCCGGTGCCGCGCTGACCGGGCACCAGCTACTCGCCCTGTTCGACGCGCAGGTGACCAGCCGCCAGCTCGACCTGGCCGCGCGGTGGCTGCGCAGCTTCGACGAGGGCTTCTACACGATCGGCTCGGCCGGGCACGAGGCCAACGCGGCGGTGGCCGCCGCGCTGCGCCCCACCGACCCGGCCCTGCTGCACTACCGCTCCGGCGCGTTCTACTGCCTGCGCGCCGCCCAGGCGGCCGACGCCTTCCCCGGCGGCGACGCCGGGGAAGGCGGGGACCTCGCGGCGGTGACCGGAGACCCGGACCCCGACGGGGACGACCACCCGCCGGCCGGCGGCCCCGACGGCATCCGCCCGCCGGAGGACGCCCCGGACGACGGGCACCCGGCGGTCGACGACGTCCCCGCGCCTGCCGGAGCGCAGCACACCGGCCCACCCGCCGCGGGTCCGGACACCGATGCCCCCGACGCCGCCGGCCCGCCGGACGCCGTGACCGCGCCGCCGGGAACCCCGGGAACCGGCGGCCCGCCGACCGGGCTGCCGGACGCCCCGGCTGCGCCGCCCGGAACGCCGGACGCCGTCGACCTGTCACCCGGGACTCCGGCTGCCACCGGCTTGCCGGACGGGACCGTCCAGGCCGGTCCGCCGGCCGGGTCGGACGCCGGTGCCGGGTGGGGCGGGGAGACCGGCCCCGGCTCCCCGGTCCACGACCCGCACCCCGCGGCGGTGCGCCCGGCGGACGCGGTCGACGGCGTCGCCGTGCCACCGCCCCCGGCCGGACCGGTCGCCTACCGGGTGGGTTCCGACGGCACCGCCGAGCCGGTGCCCCGTCACCAGCCCGCCACCGCGCCGGCCGCCGCCACCGACACCGCCGCCGGTCAGGCCGTCGCGTCCGCCGCCGGTGGGCCCGGCCCGGCGGGAGGCCCGGCCGACACCGGACCCGTCGTACCCGCCGGCCCCCGCCCGGAGCCGGCGGTGGCCGATCCGGCGGGCGGCCCGGACCCGGACGGGTGGCAGCAGGCGTACGCCGAGGCGGCCCGGGACGTGCTGCGGGGCATGGTCGCCTCGACCCTCGACCCGATCGCCGGGGGCCGGCACAAGGTCTTCGGCCGCGCCGACCTGGCCGTGGTGCCGACCACCTCCACCATCGCCTCGCACCTGCCCCGGGCGGTCGGGCTGGGGCTGGCCGTGGAGCGGCTGCGCCGGATGGACACCGCCGCCCGGCGCGACGACCCGGACGGCCCGCCGCGCTCGCCGTGGCCCCGGGACGCCATCGTGGTCTGCTCGTTCGGCGACGCCTCGGTCAACCACGCCAGCGCCACCGCCGCGTTCAACACCGCCGGCTGGTACGACCACACCGGTCTGCGGATCCCGGTGCTGTTCGTCTGCGAGGACAACGGCCTGGGGATCAGCGTCCGGTCGCCGGAGGGCTGGGTGGAGCGGACCCTGCGGGCCCGGCCGGGGGTGCGGTACTTCACCGCCGACGGCACCGATCCGGTGGCCGTGCACGCGGTGACCGCCGAGGCCGCCGGCTGGGTGCGCCGGCACCGCCGCCCGGCGGTGCTGCACCTGCGTACCGTGCGGCTGCTGGGGCACGCCGGTGCCGACGCCGAGCAGGCGTACCGCAGCACCGCCGAGATCGCCGCCGACGAAGCACGCGACCCGGTGCTGGCCACCGCCCGACTGCTCGTCGAGGCCGGGGTGGCCACCGGGGAGGAGTTGCTGGCCCGCTACGACGAGCGGGGCTGGCAGGTGCGGCGGACCGCCGAGGAGGTGCTCGACGAGCCGAAGCTGTCGGCCGTGGCCGAGGTGGTGGCCCCGCTGTCGCCCCGCCGGCCCTCGCGGGTCGCCGCCGCCGTGGCGCAGGCCGCCCAGCGGGCCGCCGGCCCGGACGCGGCCGGCCGGGCGGAGGCGTTCGGCGGCAAGCCGCCGGAGCTGGCCGGCCCGCTGACCCTCGCGCAGAGCATCAACGCGGCCCTCGCCGACGGGATGCTCAGCCACCCGCAGTTGGCGGTGTTCGGCGAGGACGTCGCCGCCAAGGGCGGGGTGTACGGGGTGACCAAGGGGCTGCGGGAGCGGTTCGGGGCGGCCCGGGTCTTCGACACCCTGCTGGACGAGACGTCGGTGCTGGGGTTGGGGCTGGGCGCGGGGCTGGCCGGGATGCTGCCGGTGCCGGAGATCCAGTACCTGGCGTACCTGCACAACGCCGAGGACCAGTTGCGCGGCGAGGCGGCCACCCTGCAGTTCTTCTCCCAGGGGGCGTTCCGCAACCCGATGGTGGTGCGGGTGCCGGGGCTGGCGTACCAGGAGGGGTTCGGGGGGCACTTCCACAACGACAACTCGGTGGCCGTACTGCGGGACGTGCCCGGTCTGGTGGTCGCGGTGCCGGCGCGGCCGGACGACGCCGGCCCGCTGCTGCGGACCTGCCTGGCCGCCGCGGTCGTGGACGGCACGGTCTCGGTCTTCCTGGAGCCGATCGCGCTCTACCACACCCGGGACCTGTACGAGCCTGGTGACGGTGAGTGGCTGGGGGCCTACGCCGAGCCGTCCGCCTGGGCCGCCGGCCACGCGCCGATCGGCCGGGCCCGGGTGTACGGCGTCGGCTCCGCCGAGGACGTCACGATCGTCACGTTCGGTAACGGGGTGCGGATGTCGCTGCGGGCGGCGTCGACCCTGGCCGACGAGGGGATCGGCTGCCGGGTGGTGGACCTGCGGTGGCTGGCCCCGCTGCCGGTGGCGGACCTGATCCGGGAGGCGTCGGCGACCGGGCGGGTGCTGGTGGTCGACGAGACGCGGCGCTCCGGCGGGGTGGGCGAGGGGATTCTCGCGGCGCTGGTCGACGCCGGATACGTGGGGGCGGCGCGGCGGGTGGCGGCAGTTGACTCGTTTGTACCATTAGGTCCGGCTGCCCGTCAGGTGCTGGTCTCCGAGGATGCCATTACCCAGGGTGCCCGTACGCTGCTGGCACGGTAAATTCCGTTCCACCCGGTGCGCCACTTGCGCGACGGACCACAACTGTGTGGACTCTGCCTGACGGCGTCACCGCGACGCCGCCGGGCAGGGACGAGATGAGGAGGCACGCGACAGTGAGCGCGACCGCTGGTCAGGCCGCCGACGGGGTACGTCTCCTGGCGGACCGGTTCGGGATCGAACCGGGCATGGTCGTCATGGAGATGGGGTACGACGAGGACGTCGACCAGGATCTCCGGGACGCCCTGACCGACCGCTGTGGAGAACTGGTCGACGAGGACACCGACGAGGTGGTCGACGCGGTGCTCGTCTGGTACCGCGACGGTGACGGTGACCTCTTCGAGCTCCTCGTCGACGCCCTCGGTCCGCTGGCCGACGCCGGAGTCGTGTGGCTGTTGACCCCGAAGGCCGGCCGCGACGGCCACGTCGAGCCGAGCGAGGTCGCCGAGTCGGCGCAGACCGCCGGGCTCCAGCAGACCTCGACCCTCAACGCCGGCAAGGACTGGAGCGGCGCCCGGCTGGTGCTGCGCCGCGGGTCCAAGGGCCGCAAGTAGGCCGTACGCGACTGAGCAGTCCCGCACCCGGAGCGTCGTCCCCGGGTGTGGCAGGCTGAACCCACCTCAGACTCGACCCAAGGAGTTCGCATGCCGATCGAGGTTGGTGCCGAGGCACCCGACTTCCTGCTGAAGGACCAGAACAACCAGGAGGTACGGCTCTCGGACTACCGGGGCAACCGCACCGTGCTGCTGGTGTTCTACCCGCTCGCCTTCACCGGCATCTGCCAGGGTGAGCTGTGCGAGGTGCGGGACAACCTCAACGACTACGTCAACGACGACGTGCAGGTGCTCACCGTCAGCGTCGACTCGGTCTACGCCCACAAGATCTGGGCCGAGAAGGAGGGCTACCAGTTCCCGCTGCTGTCCGACTTTTGGCCGCACGGGGCGGTCGCCCAGGCGTACGGCGTCTTCAACGACCTCGCCGGCATCGCCAACCGGGGCACCTTCGTCATCGACAAGGCCGGCGTCGTCCGGTTCGCCGAGATGAACATGCCGGGTGAGGCGCGCGACCAGCAGGGCTGGCGCAAGGCCCTCGCCGACACGGTCGCCGCCTGACCGGTCACCTGGCACACCGTTGCGACGGGCCGGCGGCCGGCAGGTAAGCTTGCCAGCCACCGGCCCGCTCGTACGGGCGTTCCGGGCGCGTAGCTCAGTGGGAGAGCACTCGCCTTACAAGCGAGGGGTCGCAGGTTCGAAACCTGCCGCGCCCACCCTCCGACCAGCAACGACAACGGCCGTCGACCATCGGCGGCCGGATCGTTGAGCCGATGGGACGCCGCCGGCAGGTCCGCCGGAGGCGTCGCCGTGGCGGCTCCCGGCGGCCCGCGTCCCGACGTCGGCCGGAGGTGACATCGTGAGCTACGCGGACGTCAACGGGCTGCGGCTCTGGTACGAGGAACACGGCGACGGCCCACCGCTGGTGCTGCTGCACGGCGGCTACGGCGCGGCGGAGATGTTCGCCCCGATCGTGCCGGCGCTGGCCCACCGCCGTCGGGTGATCGCGGTCGACCTCCAGGGCCACGGCCGCACCGCCGACGTGGCTCGTCCACTGCGCTACGAGTCGATGGCCGACGACGTCGCCGCGCTGCTGCGGTACCTCGACCTGCCCGGGGCGCAGCTGTTGGGGTACTCCCTCGGCGGCGGGGTGGCGCTGCGGACCGCCATCCAGCATCCGGACCTGGTACGCCGGCTGGTGCTGGTCTCCACCCCGTTCCGGCGGCAGGGTTGGTATCCCGAGGTGCTGGCCGCCATGTCCGGTCAGGACGAGCGGGCCGGCGAGCGGATGCGCGGCACGCCCCCGCACCAGCTCTACACGCGGATCGCCCCCCGTCCGCAGGACTGGCCGGTGCTCTGGGCCAAGACCGGTGACCTGCTGCGCCGCGAGTACGACTGGACGCCGCAGGTGGCCGCGCTCGCCGTACCGACCCTGCTGGTCTTCGCCGACGCGGACGCGATCCCGGTGGCCCACATGGCCGAGTTCTACGGGCTGCTCGGCGGCGGCCACCACGACCCGGGCGGCGACGGCACCGCCCGCCCGGCCTCCCGCCTGGCGGTCCTCCCCGGCCTCACCCACCAGGACATCCCCACCACCCCCCTGCTACCCCACGTAGCCCTGCCCTTCCTCACCCACCAACTCCACTGACCCGTACCCCCCGCCGGCCCCCGCCCGTCCGCGTTGATCAAGAGGTTCGCGTCACGGAATCGGCTGCCGGTGACGCGAACCTCTTGGTCAACCAGCGGTCCGCGGGTGGTCGAGGCGGTGGCGCAGCCAGGGCAGCAGGGCGTCGGCCTGGGCCTGCTGGAAGGCGCGCACGGTGGGAATGTTGGGCGGCGGCGGGCGACGCGCGCTGTCGGTGAAGAAACCGGCCAGCCCGGCGTAGAAGCCGGTCAGCGCGGCCGGGTCGGCCCCGGCGGTGAGCGGCAGCCGGCGCAGCAACGCCTCGGTGTCGTGCCCGCCGTGCAACCGTACGTTGACCAGCAGCAGCGCCGTGTCCAACCAGGCGGGGCCCCGGCAGGCCCACGGCCAGTCCACCACGGTGACCGTGCCGTCCCGGCCGATCAGCAGGTTGTCGGCCCGCACGTCCAGATGGCACAGGGTGTCCCCGGCCAGCCCGGTCAACCCCCGGTCGGCCGCCGCGCACAGCTCGTCCAGGTGCCCGGCGACCCACGGGTCGAGCCGGGACGGCGGGTCGGCGGCGATCCGCCGCCAGCCGCCGAAATCGTGGGCCAACCGTTCGGCGGCGGTCGGCGTGCCCGGCACCGGGTTCGGCGTGAGCGTCCCGGCCAGGGCTTCCAGCGTACGCAGCGTCGCGTCGAGTTCGGCGTCCCGCCAGGGGGTGTACGGGTGCCGTCCGTCGACATCGGTCAGCACGAGCGCCACCCAGTCGCCGTCGTCGTGGCAACCGAGCAGCCGGGGCGTCGGCGCGGACGGGGGCAGCGCGGCGGTGTGCCGGGCCTCGGCGCGGTGCATCCGGGGACTGTCCGGGTTCTGCGCCGGGCTGACCGCCTTGACGAACGCCCGTCGACCACCGGCGGTCCGCACCCGGTCGGCGGTGCCCGGGGAGTACCCGCCGGGCTGGGACACCGCTTCGACCACCCGGTCACCGATGATCCGCTCCACCGCCTGCCGCACATGCCCGGGCAGCTCGTCCCACCCGATCCTGCCCCCGCCCGCACGCACACCCACCATCCCCCCACCCTGGCGAGCCCCCTCACCCCGGGCAACCCGATTACCCCACCCACCCCACGCCCGCGCCCCCGTCCCCTCCTGCCCCGCGCGTCCCGCCCCGGTGATCAAGAGGTTTACGTCAACGGTCCGCCCCGCCCCGACGTAAACCTCTTGATCAACCCCTCACCCCCGTCGATGTCCCCGTTGACCAAGAGGTTTGGGTCAGCCAGACGGGGTGGTCTGACCCAAACCTCTTGATCAACCCCTCGCCCCCGTCGATGTCTCGGTGACCAAGAGGTTTGAGTCAGGAGGGGCGGGTGGGTTGACGCGAACCTCTTGATCACCGGGGACGGCGGTGAGGGCCGGGGCGGGTGGGGAGCGGCGGCGGGTCGGGGTGGAAGCGGAGGTAGCGGGAGGGGACGGGCGAGCGGGGCAGGGCATGGGTGGGGTGGGAGGGGGAATGCGGGCCGGGACGGTCCTGGGGAGGAGTGACGGATGAGGGGTCCCACCGGATTGACCATCGGTGTCCTCGGCTCGTACGGCGGTCGGAACCTGGGGGACGAGGCGATCCTCACCGGTCTGCTGGCCGACCTGCGGGAGCAGGAGCCGAACGCGCGGATCATCGTGTTCTCCCGCAACCCGGCGCACACCGCGCTGGCCCATCCCGACGTCGAGGCGGTGCCCTGGGAGGGCGTCAGCCGGGTCGACTCGGCCGAGGTGCTCGGCCAGCTCGACCTGCTCATCCTCGGCGGCGGCGGCATCCTGTACGACAAGGAGGCCCGCCGTTACCTGCGGGTCGTCCGGGTCGCCCAGGAACGTGGCCTGCCCCTGCTGACGTACGCGGTGGGTGTCGGCCCACTCAGCGACGGGGTGGACACCGGCATGGTCCGGGAGACGTTGGCCGGGGCGACCGAGGTGACCGTCCGCGACCAGGAGTCCCGGATGGTGCTGGAGGAGGCCGGGCTGCTCAATCCGATCACCGTCACCGCCGATCCGGCGTTCCTGCTGGAACCGGAGGACTTCCCCGCCCGGCTGCTGCGCGAGGAGGGGGTGCCCGCCGGCAAGCGACTGGTCGGGCTGAGCGTCCGGGAGCCGGGGCGGGCGGCCGAACGGCTCGACGTCGACGGGTACCACCGGTTGCTCGCCCAGATCGGTGACTTCCTGGTGCAGCGGATCGACGCGCACGTGCTGTTCGTGCCGATGGAACGCGACGACATCCGGCACTCACACGGGGTGTTGTCCCACATGATCGCCGCCGACCGGGGGCGCATCCTGCACGGCGACTACTCGCCCCGGCAGGTGCTCGGCCTGATGAAGCACTTCGACCTGGCGGTCGGCATGCGGCTGCACTTCCTGATCTTCGCGGCGATGGTCGGCACCCCGTTCCTGCCCCTGCCGTACGCCGGGAAGGTCTTCGACCTGGCCCAGCGGCTCGGGGTGCCGGCGCTGCGCGGCGTGGAACGCGAGGTGGAGGGCCCGCTGCTGGCGGAGGTCGACCGGCTCTGGGACGAACGGGAGTCCCGCCGCGAGGCCACCGCCCGCCGGGTCGCCGAGGTGTGCGACCAGGCCCGGGGCACCTCCCAGGTCACCCGTGCCGTGCTGGACGGCCTGCGTTCGCGCACCCTGGCCCGGATGGCCGCCTGACCGGGCCGGCCGGGTCAGACGGCCGGGCCGCGCCAGCGGTAGCGCCACTGGTCGCCGGCGGACTCCAGCTCGTAGATCTGGGCGTCGACCAGGCCCTGCGGGCCCAGGTGGTGGTGGGTCAGCGGAGGACGCTCGTTGCTGTCCAGCTCGACGTCGACCGCCTCGCCGTCAGCCGGGCCGTCCGCCAGGGGAATCCGTACCGTCGCAGCCATGCGCCCATCCTGCCAAGCCGGCCGCCGGACCGCAGGGTTTGCCGGGGACGGCGGGTTCGCCGGGGGACAGCGGGACGGCACGGCCACCGCTATCGTCCGCTGATGGCGGAAATCCGGATCGATCCGACGCTCGCCCCGGTGCTGGCCCGCACCGGCGACGAGCGGGCGGTGCTCGACGCGTTCCTCGACTTCCACCGGGCCACCGTGCTGCGCAAGGCGCGGGGCCTGAGCGACGCCGAGGCGGCCCGCCGGCTGGTGCCGTCGGCCACCACCCTGGCCGGCATCCTGCGGCATCTCGCCCTGGTCGAGCGGAACTGGTTCCCCTTCCTGCTCGATCCGACCCCCGGTGACGTCTTCCCGACCTCCGAGGAGGACGCGGCGGCCAGTTTCGCCCTGACCGAGGGGGAGACCCTCGACCAGCTCGCCGACGCCTACGAGCGGGCCTGTGCCCGTTCCCGTGCGGTGGCGGCCCGCTTCCCGCTGGACCATGTCGTGGCGCAGCCGCAGCTCGGCGAGGTGTCGCTGCGCTGGATCATGGTGCACATGATCGAGGAGACCGCCCGCCACGCCGGACACGCCGACATCCTCCGTGAGCTGACCGACGGCAGCACCGGCGCGGTCTGAGCGGCAGGGCCCGGCCCTCGCCGCCTATCCTGACCCCGGGCGTCGACGAGGGGGAACGAGTGCTGGTCGTCCACGGGGTGTGGCTGGTCGGGGCCGGTCTGGCGGTGTGGGCGGAGGATTCGACCCGGCCGACGCAGGTGCCGCGCCGCCCCGGCCGCGCCCCGCGCGAACGCCCCCACCCCTTCGCCGCCGACCCGGGCGCCCTGGCCGCGCTGCTCGGTGACCGCCCGGCCGGCACCGTGCCGCTCACCCTCCCCACCCGGGCGGGCGCGCCGCTGCACTCGCCGGAGCTGGTCCCGGCCACCGTCGCGGAACCGGCCCGTGGCCCGGTCACCCTCGCCACCTGGCGGGCCCCCGTCCTCCGGTACGCCCCGGACGACGCGTTCGACCTGCTGCGTACCCTCGACGGGCTCGACGCCGTGGTGGGGGCCGGCCTGCGGCACCTCGCCGAGCTGGCGGGTTTCGCGGTCGACCTGGTGGCCCGGGGCCGGCTGCTGCCCGGCGTGGCCGACCACCCGCCCGGGGACGGGCCGGGGGAGCGGAGGCAGCCCGGGGACGGGCCGCCGGACCGGCGCTTAAACGCCCGGTCTCCGGGGAAGGCGGTCGGGTGGGCGGTGTGGCGGCCCCTGCTCACCGGCGCGGACGCCGCCTGGGCCCGGTCGCTGGCCCTCGCCCTGCCCCCGGCGGTCCGGGCCGCCGTCGACCCCGCGTCGCCCCCCGCCCGCCCGCGTCCCGGGGCCAGCCGGACGGCCGGGGAGCGGCCCGGTCCCGAGGAGGCGACCGCCCCGGCGCAGCGCGAAGGAGACGCACCACCCGCCGGTTCCGGCCCGGACGGTCCGCGCGACGGGGTCGGCGGGCTGGTCGCGGACGTGCTGGACCTGCTCACCGATGCCGCCGCCCGCCGGGCGCTGGCCGACGTCGACCTGCTCCGGGGCGGTCGGCGCGACGGGGTGACCGCCGGGTGGCTGGCGGCGCTGACCGGCCCGCAGCGGCGGTTCACCGCCGAACCCGAGGGCCTGGCCACCCTCCGCGCCGAACTGGCCGACTGGCAGCGCGACGCCGTCGGCGGGCCGGTCCGGGCGAGTTTCCGGCTGGTGGAGCCGGCCGACGACGAGATCGTCGACACCCTGACCGTGGTGCCGGCCGACCCGTCGACCGTCGTCGGGCAGGGTGGACGGTGGCGCGTCGAGTTCGGTCTCCAGGCCGCCGACGAGCCGGGCCTGCACGTCGCCGCCGGTGACGTCTGGCGGCACCCGGAGCTGCTGCCCGCGCTCGCCGGCCGCTGCGGCGACCCGCAGGAGACCCTGCTGGCCGAGCTGGGCCGGGCCGGGCGGCTCTGGCCGGAGCTGGACGGGGCGCTGCGCACGCCCGCCCCGGAGCAGTTGGAGCTGGACGTCGAGGGGGCGCACCGGTTCCTGCGCGAGGGTGCGCCGGTGCTGCACGCCGCCGGGTTCGGGGTGCTGCTGCCGTCCTGGTGGCGGCGGCCGGCGGCGCGGCTCGGCGCCCGGTTGCAGGCCCGCAGCCGGACCGCCCCGGGCACGGTCGCCGCGACCGGGGCGCTCGGGCTGGACGCGCTCGTCGACTACCGCTGGGAGGTGGCGCTCGGCGACGAGACGGTCGACGCCGACGAGTTGGCCGCCCTGGCCGCGTTGAAGACCCCGCTGGTGCGGTTGCGCGGCCGGTGGGTGGAGTTGGACCCGAAACGGCTGGCCGCCGGCCTGCGGCTGCTGCGCTCCTCCGGCGAGCTGACCGTCGCCGACCTGCTGCGGATGGGGCTGGCCGGGGCGGAGACCCCGGCCGCCCTGCCGGTGCTCGCGGTGACCGCCGACGGCCCGCTCGGTGACCTGCTGGCCGGGCAGGCCGAACGGCGGCTCGTCCCGCTGGACCCGCCGCCGGCCTTCAAGGGCACCCTGCGGCCCTACCAGCGGCGCGGCCTGGCCTGGCTGGTGTTCCTCCAGTCGCTCGGGCTCGGCGGGGTGCTCGCCGACGACATGGGGCTGGGCAAGACCGTGCAGTTGCTGGCCCTGTTCGCCGGGGACCCGCCGGACGCCGGGCCGACCCTGCTGGTCTGTCCGATGTCGCTGGTCGGCAACTGGCAGCGGGAGGCGGCCCGGTTCACCCCCGGCCTGCGGGTGCACGTGCACCACGGCGCGGACCGGGCCCGGGACGACACGTTCGAACAGGCCGTGCACGCCGCCGACCTGGTGCTCACCACGTACGCGGTGGCCGCGCGGGACGCGGTCGCGCTGGCGTCGGTCGGCTGGCACCGGGTGGTGGTCGACGAGGCCCAGGCGATCAAGAACGCGGCCACCCGGCAGGCCGAGGCGGTCCGGGCGCTGCCCGCCCGGCACCGGATCGCGGTCACCGGCACGCCTGTGGAGAACCGGCTGGCCGACCTGTGGTCGATCATGCAGTTCGCCAATCCCGGCCTGCTCGGCCCGGCCAGCAGTTTCCGGCAGTCGTACGCGGTGCCGATCGAGCGGCACGGCGACGCCGAGGCGGCGGCCCGGTTGCGCCGGGTCACCGGCCCGTTCGTGCTGCGGCGGCTCAAGACCGACTCCTCGATCATCAGCGACCTGCCGGAGAAGCTGGAGATGGAGGTGGTCTGCAACCTCACCGCCGAGCAGGCGTCGCTCTACCGGGCGATCGTGGACGAGATGCTGGCGAGGATCGAGGCGAGCGACGGGATGGAACGCCGGGGCCTGGTGCTGGCCACGATGACCCGGCTCAAGCAGGTCTGCAACCATCCCGCCCAACTGCTGCACGACGGTTCCCCGCTGGCCGGCCGTTCCGGCAAGCTGCAACGGCTGGAGGAGATCGTCGACGAGGTGCTCGCGGCCGGCGAGAAGGCCCTGCTGTTCACCCAGTACGCCGAGTTCGGCGCGCTGCTGCGCGGCCACCTGTCGGCGCGCTTCGGCCGGGAGGTGCTCTACCTGCACGGCGGGGTCGGCAAGTCCGACCGGGACGACCTGGTCACCCGGTTCCAGTCCCCGGACGGCCCGGCCCTGTTCGTGCTCTCCCTCAAGGCGGGCGGCACCGGGCTGACCCTGACCGCCGCCAACCACGTGGTGCACGTCGACAGGTGGTGGAACCCGGCGGTGGAGGACCAGGCCACCGACCGGGCGTTCCGGATCGGCCAGCGGCGGCGGGTGCAGGTCCGCAAGTTCGTCTGCGCCGGCACCGTCGAGGAGAAGGTGGCCGCGATGATCGCCGACAAGCGGGGGTTGGCCGCGTCCGTGGTGGGCAGCGGCGAGCAGTGGGTGACCGAGCTGTCCACCGGACAGCTACGGGAGCTGTTCTCCCTGGACGCCGGGGCGGTGGTCGAGTGAGCCCCCGGGGTGCCGGGGCGGAGGGCCCGTTCGCCGGGTTCGGGCCGCCGCGCCGGGTCGACGGCGGGTTGAAGGCGCGCAGTACCCGGGGCGCGATCGGGGTCTCCTGGTGGTCCCGGCGGTTCCTGGAGGTGCTGGAGTCGTTCGCGCTGGGCACCCGGCTCACCCGGGGCCGGGCGTACGCGCGCCGGGGTCAGGTGCTCCGGCTCGACGTGTCACCCGGGCGGGTCGAGGCGAGCGTGCAGGGTTCCCGGCCCCGGCCCTACCCGGTGACCATCGCCCTGCCGCCGTTTCCGGACGTGCTCTGGGACCGTGTCGAACGGGAGCTGGCCGGGCAGGCGTTCTTCAGCGCCCGACTGCTCGCCGGTGACCTGCCGGCCGAGTTGGAGGAGCTGTTCGCCGCCGCGGGCGCGCCCCTGTTCCCCCGGTCGGTGGGGGAGCTGACCCAGCGCTGCGGCTGCCCCGACGTCGCGGTGCCGTGCAAGCACCTCGCGGCGACGTTCTACCTGCTCGCCGAGGCGTTCGACGCCGACCCGTTCCAGTTGCTGCACTGGCGGGGCCGCAGCCGTGACGCGTTGCTCGGCCGGTTGCGCGCGCTCCGCGCCGACGCGGTCGGGTCGCCCCACGGCACCGACGGCACGCCGGTCGGCGGGTCCGCCGACGCCGGGCGGGCCACCGGACCGTCCGACCGGACGCCCTCCGACGTCGGGCAGGTTGCCGGCACGTCCGACCGGACGCCGGCCCGCGTGCCGTCGGTCGTGGACGGTGCGCGGGCCGCCGCGGCGGGGTCGGCCCGGGTGCTCGCCGACCTGCCCGACGTGCCGCTCACCGGGACGGTGGACCGGTTCTGGGTGTCGCCGGTGCCGCTGCCGGACCGGCCGCCCGTCCTGGCCACCGGCCCGGAGCTGCTGCTGCGGCAGCTCGGCTCACCCGCGGCGGCGATCGGCGGCCCCGGCCTGCTGGAACGCCTGCGCCGGGCCTACCGGGCGTTCGACCCGGGCTGACCCGGCGCGCGGGTCATGATCGACACCAGCGGGGCGATGCCGGGGTGCCCCGTCGCTGCGGTGCCGCAGCATCGCGACCCCTGGTGCCGGTCATGGCCACGCGGGTCAGCGCCAGCGGTGCCGGAAGTGCCACATCAGGCCGGTGTTGGCCGCGAGGACGACGACGCACGCCGCGCCCGCCGTCCGTCCGGCCAGGACGGTCATCGCGGGCAGCGACGCCCACAGGATGACCGTCAGCAGCATCAACCAGCGCCCGCGTCGGGCCCGGATCCGATGGTCGAGTCGTGCGAAGAACTTCGGATCGCTCTCCCGGAGCTGCCGGGTGATCTGTTCGAACCTGCGCTGATCCTCTTTGCTGAGCATGGCGGTGCCTTCCCCTCAGGCTTCAGCGGTTCGGCGGCTTACCCGCTGCGGCGGCCGGTCACGCCCTGCTCCTGCTGCTACTTTCGGCCCCGGGCGGCGTCGGCGGGCAGGGCCGGGAACAGCCGGGGACGGGCCGCCCGAAACCGGGCCGGGTGGGCGCGGACCACCTCAGCGCCGGCTTACCGGGGGCTTAAGTTTCGCTGTGCCGGTGAACGCCACGCCCCGTGACACGTACCGCCAAAACGTTACGGCGGGGGCGCGGCCGGACACGTCGTCCCTGCTGGGGACGGTGCGGCCCGGCCGGGGCGCAACCACCCGGCCGGCACCGTCGCACAGCGGCACCTTAAGTGCCCCCGCCGACGGCCGTGACCAGCCTTGTCGGCAGCTCAGCCCTTGGCTACCTTCCCGTGGCAACTCCTCCGGCAGCCGCCGCCGCACCCTCCGCCCCGCCCCCCGGTCGCAGCGGTACGGCGCATCGAAAGAAAACGGGACCGGTACATGGCCGACCAGAATGTGCCACCGCATCGACCGCACACCCCCGGCGGGCACACCCCGGGGTACGAGGTCCCGGCCGCGCCGTACGGGCCGCCGCCGGTGTCCCGGGGCCCGCAGTGGGTGGGGCCCGAGGGGCTGGGTCGGCAGGCGTTCCACCAGCCGGCCGGCACCGGACTGCCCCACCTGGACGACGACGGCGACGGCCGGGACCGGGTCGGCCGGCGGCGCGCCCTGGTCGCGCTGGGCGGCACCGCCGCCGTGGTGGCCGGCGGCGCGGCGCTGGCGATGAGCCCCCAGGTGCGCGGCCTGTTCGGCGACGCCGCCGCCGGGGACGCCACCGGCGCGACCGTCACCGACGGCACGCCGGCCCGCCCCAGCGGCCAGCAGCCCAGCACGGTACGCACCTACACCGAGCAGAACGAGAGCTACATGGGCTCCCGGGCCGGTGCGGCGCTGAAGAAGAACTCGCCCAGTGGTGGGCGTACCTTCTCCGGCCCGGCCGACGCGGCCGCGCGCACCCCGGTGACGGTGAAGACCGTGCTGGCCAAGGACCCCGTCCGGCACCTGGCCAGCCGGGCCACCTTCGGGGCCACCCCGAAGGTGCTCGCCGACATCAGGCGGATGGGCATCGACGCCTGGGTGCGCCGGCAGCTCGACCCGGAGAAGATCGCGCCGAGCCCCGCCGAGCTGAAGCTCGCCGAGCTGCCCACCCTCGCCCTGAGCAGCCAGCAGGTACGCGACCAGCGGGAGCAGCTCAACGAGCGGGGCGCGCAGCCGGAGAAGGAGATGGTCGACGGCACGCTGGCCCGGCAGATCTGGTCGGAGCGGCAGCTCTACGAGGTGATGGTCGACTTCTGGAACGACTTCCTGCACGTCGCGGCGGACTTCGACGGGGGTGAGGCGTACCGGAACTCGTTCGACCGGGACGTGGTCCGCAAGCACGCCATGGGCAGCTACCCGGACATGCTGGTGGCGGCGAACAAGCACCCGGCGCTGCTGCTCTACCTCAACCAGAACGACTCCCGGGCCGACGCGGTCAACGAGAACCTGGCCCGGGAGAACCTGGAGCTGTACTCGGTCGGGGTCGACGGCGGCTACACCGAGAAGGACGTCCGGCAGGCCGCCCTGCTCCAGACCGGCCGGGGCGTCGACGACGGCAGGTACGTCTTCCGCCACGACCGGCACTACCGGGGCAAGGTGAAGATCCTCGGCTTCAGCCACCCCAACGACTCGACCGACCCGAAGAAGGCCGACCAGGTCATCGACGCGTACATCACCTACATCGCGCTGCACCCGTCGACCGCCAGGTACGTGGCCCGCAGCCTGGCCACCCGGTTCGTCTCGGACACCCCGCCGAAGTCCCTGGTGGACCGGCTCGCCCAGATCTACACGGTCAACAAGGGCTCGGTGAAGCCGCTGCTGATGTCGCTGTTCAGCTCCTCGGAGTTCTGGGCGGCGGTCGGGCAGAAGGTGCGCCGGCCGATGGAGTACCTGGTCGCCACGTACCGGACGCTCGGCGTCGGGCCGCAGGCCGGGCCGGGCTTCCGGCAGGGCGACAGCAAACGCACCGCGTTCGCCCAGGGGCTGCGCCAGATCCACGACAAGCTGCGCGAGCTGGGCCAGTACCCGATGGGCCAGCCCACCCCCGACGGCTACCCCGACGTCTACGTTGCCTGGACGTCGGCCGGCACGATGGTCAACGGCTGGAACGAGGCCGCCGACCTGATCGCCGGCAACCGCACCCAGTTCACCTACACCAGGCCGGAGAAGCTGGTGGCCAGGCCGCCGGCCACCGCCGGGGCGTACGTGGACGCGTTGGCCCAGCGGCTGGTGCACCAGAAGCTGTCGACGCGGGAGCGGAACCTGATCCTCGGCGTGGCCGGCGTGTCCGCCACCGCCAGGGTCGACGCCACGTTCGACGGGGCGATCGCCGCCGTCGCGCGGGCGATCCTCGCGTCCCCCCAGCACCACCTGCGGTGAGGCAGACGATGGAGAAGCCGGTGACGCACCCGATGGAGAAGACCGTGCCCGCGTTCCCCCTGCACCCCGAGTGCCCCGACCTGCGCCGGCTCGCCGACGACCCGGCGCAGGCGCTGCTGCGCGCCGAGGCCGACATCGTCGCCGCCGAGAACGCCGCCGAGGCCGACCGCTACCGCCGGCTGGAGGACCTGGAGGAGGCGCAGCAGGACGGACGCGGGGTGACCCGGCGGACGTTCGTCGCCGGTGCCGCCGCCACCGCCACCGCCCTGGCCACCGCCCAGTTCGTCACCACCTCCGCGTCGTTCGCGGCGACGAAGACCGGCACCCTGATCCACGTCTTCCTCTACGGCGGGCTGGACGGGCTGAGCCTGGTCGCCCCCGCCGACGACCCGGTGCTCGCCAAGGCCCGCCCCGACCTGCTGCTCGGCGGCGACTCGCTGGCCCTGGGCCGGGGCTTCAAGCTGACCAGCGCGTTCGCCCCGCTGGAGAAGTGGCTGAAGGCCGGTCAGCTCGGGTTCGTCCCGGCGGTCTCCGACGAGCGGCTGTCCCGCAGCCACTTCCAGGCCGCCGACGCCTGCAACCTCGGTGGCCTGCCCAGCGAGACCGGTGGCCGGGGCTGGCTGGACAGCCTCGTCGACTCCCTCGGCAAGGGCACCGCGTTCCGCAGCGTCGGCATCGGCAGCACCCTGCCCCGCTCGCTGGTCGGCACCAACGGCGCGTTGTCGCTCAACAGCGTCGGCTCGCTGCGGCTCAACGGCGACGACCGCTACCGGGCGGCCACCGAGAAGGCGATCCGGGGCCTGTTCACCGGCATCAACCACCCGGTCGAGGAGGCGGTGATCGAGGGGATGGGTGCGCTGTCCACCGCCCAGCAGCTCGCCGCCAAGCCGTACCAGCCGGCGCAGGGCGTCACGTACGAGGGCGTCGGGTACGCCTTCGGGCAGCTCGCCCAGCTCATCAAGGGCGGGGCGAACGTCCGGGTCGCCACGGTCGGGATGGGCGGCTACGACACCCACGAGAACCAGGGCACCCGCTCCGGCGGCCAGCTCCACCGCCGCCTCGGTGAGCTGGCGAAGGCGATGGCGGCGTTCCTCACCGACCTGGGTGACCGGGCCGCCGACGTCACCATCATGGTGTCCAGCGAGTTCGGCCGCCGGGTCGCCTCCAACGGCGGCGGCACCGACCACGGCCACGGCGGGGTGGTCACCATCCTGTCCGGGCGTAAGCTCGCCGGCTCGCTGCTGGGCCGCTGGGACGGGCTGGGCGACCTGGACTCGGGGGACGTACCCGAGTACAACAATATGTTCGACGTCTACGGCGCGGTGGCGCAGGGCCGGTTCGGGCTGACCACCGCCCAGATCGACAAGATCTTCCCGCGGCGCAAGTACACCCCGATGAAGCTCTACGCGTGACCTACCAGGACATGCACGCCGCCGGTCGTCGTACCCGGGACCCGTCCGGGTACGGCGGCCGGCCGGCTGCGCCCGTACCCCCGCCGCCGGCCCGGCCCCGCCGCGGGTCCGCCGGCCGGCGGGCGCTGTCCGCGCTGTTCTGGGCCGGTCTGGTGGCCGCGGTGCTGCCGTGGTGGCTCGACACCCCGGCCGGCTCGCTGACCGGCACCGCCGACGTGCTCACCGCCGCCGGTCGGGTCACCGGCCTGGTCGCCGGCTACCTGCTGCTGGTGCAGGTGCTGATGATGAGCCGCCTCGGCGTGCTGGAACGCGGGGTCGGCGGCGAGCGGCTGTCCCGGGTGCACCGGGACCTCGGCGCGACCCTGCTGGTGGCGGTGCTGGCGCACCTGTCGCTGCTGGTGGTCGGCTACGCGCGGACCCTGGGCAACCCGGTCACCGCCCAGGTGGGGGTGCTGCTGCGCGACTTCGACGACATGGTGTCCGCGTTCGCCGCGGCCGGCATCCTGGTGCTCGTCGGCGGCACCGGCATCCGGGCGGTCCGCCGGGCGATGCCCTACGAACTCTGGTACCACCTGCACCTGACCAGCTACCTGGCGCTGCTGCTCGGCTTCGGCCACCAGTTCAGCAACGGTGCGCAACTCTTCCCGCCCGGCCCGGTCCGCACCGGCTGGATTGCCGCATATCTGCTGGTCGCCGCCGCCCTGGTGTGGGGCCGGCTGGTCGCGCCGGTGCTGCTCAACCTGCGGCACCGGCTGCGGGTGGCCGACGTGGTGGCCGAGAGCCCGGACACCGTGTCGATCTACCTGACCGGCCGCCGGCTGCACCAGCTCGACCCGCTCGGCGGGCAGTACCTGCGCTGGCGGTTCCTGGCCCGGGGCTGCTGGTGGCAGTCGCACCCGTTCTCGCTCTCCGCCGCCGCGAACGGCCGGTGGCTGCGGCTGACCGTGAAGGTGGTCGGCGGGCACACCCGGGACCTGCGTGACCTCGACCCGGGCACCCGGGTCTGGGTGGAGGGGCCGTCCGGCACGTTCACCGCCGCGCACCGCACCCGGGAGCGGGCCCTGCTGATCGCCGGTGGCAGCGGCATCGGCCCGCTGCGGGCGATGCTTGAGGAACTGCCCGCCGGCGCGGCCCTGATCTACCGGGCCCGCACCCCGGCCGACGTGCTGTTGCAGCACGAGCTGGACTGGCTGGCCCAGGCCCGGCAGACCTCCGTCTGGTACGTCGTCGGCTCCCGCGACGACGCCGGCCCCCGCCAGGTGATGAGCCCGGACGGACTGCGCCGGCTGGTGCCCGACCTGACCCGCCGCGACGTCTACCTGTGCGGCCCGCAGGGGCTGGTCGACTCCTCGGTGCGGGCGCTCCGGCAGGCAGGCGTGCCCCGCCGGCAGATCCACCTCGCCCCGTTCGAGCTGTAGGAGGGCACCTGACATGCGTCGCGCGCTGCTCGCGATCACCGGGCTGGCCGCCGGCACCACCGCCCTGGTGGTGCTCAAGGGCGCACCCGAGGACCGCCAGGTCGCCCGGGAGCTGCCCGTCGGCGTACCGGTCGGCACGCCGGACCGCACCGGGCCGGCCACCCCCGGCGCGACGCCGCAGCGGACCGCCGCGACGCCCCGGCCGACCGGCCAACCCAGCTCCACCGCCGGCCGCACCCCGGCGGCGCGGCGGACCACCCCCGGCGGGGACGCCGGCACCCGCCGCACCCCGGCCGCCGGCCGGACCACCGCGCCGAAGCCCACCACCCGCACGGTCACCGGCCCGGTGGTCTCCACCGAGTTCGGCAACGTGCAGGTGCGGATCACCGTCGCCGGCACGCGGATCGTCGACGCGGTGGCCCTGGAACTGCCCCAGGGCGGCCAGTCCGACCTGCGCAGCGACCGGGTCGACGCCGCCTACAGCGGCACCAGCGGCGACGTGGTGCGCCAGCAGGGCGCCAACCTGGACACGGTCTCCCAGGCGACCGCCACCAGCGACGGCTACCGCCGGTCGTTGCAGGCCGCGCTCGACCAGGCCCGCTAGGTGGGTGCGCCGTCGACCCGGCCCGGCCTGCGCCGGGTCGAGCAGGTCATGGGTACGGCGATCAGCCTGGACCTCGCCACCGACCTGCCCGCCGCCGTCCTGCGTACGCTGGCCGACGACACGTTCCGCTGGCTGCGGGAGGTCGACGCCCGGTTCACCACCTACCGCGAGGACAGCGAGGTGCGCCGCCTCGACCGGGGGGAGCTGCCGCCGGCCGGGGCGTCGGCGGACCTGCGCGCGGTGCTGGCCCGCTGCGCCGACCTGTGGGCCGACACCGACGGCTTCTTCGACGCGTACGCCACCGGCCGGTTGGACCCCTCCGGCTACGTGAAGGGCTGGGCCGCCCAGGTCGCCTCGGACCGGCTGGTGGCGGCCGGGGCGGTCGACCACTGCCTCAACGCCGGCGGCGACGTGCGCGTACGCGGGCACTCGTCGTCGGGGCGGCCGTGGCGGATCGGCGTGCGGCACCCGTGGGACGCGGACGCCACCTGCCTGGTGCTCACCGGCACCGACCTGGCCGTCGCCACCTCGGGCGTGTACGAACGGGGGCACCACGTGCTCGACCCGCGCCGGGGCGTACCGGCCCGGGGGTTGCGCTCGGTCACCGTGGTCGGCCCCGACCTGGGCGTTGCCGACGCGTACGCCACGGCGGCGGTGGCGATGGGCGTGGCCGGCGTCGGTTGGCTGGACCGGCTCCCCGGCCACCTGCACGCGGTGGTCACCGACGACGGTCGGCTGCTGCGTTCCACCGCCCTGCCGCTGGCCGACTGAGACGGCGACGTGGTGGCGGGGTCACCTGCCGGTGGGGGCGTTCACCGGGCCGTGCGGTGGGTGCCGGCCGGGCGGGAGCCGGTCGGCCGGGGGCGACCCGGGCGGGAGCCGGCCGGTCGGGTGTCCGACCAGTGGCGGGGCCGTCGCCGGTACGGCGGTTCGGTGCCGCCGGTGTGCCGCATCTCGTCCCTGGCCATGTCGTACCCCCGCTCCGGTGGCGCGTGCGCGCCGTCGTGGTGTGCAACGAGTCCGGCGTCGGCGGGGACGCTGGCGGGAACCCGACCCGGCCGTGTCCCGCCCCCCTGCGACCGGCCGGTCGGTGGCCGGCTGTCCGGTGACCGGCCGGTCAGTGGCCGCGCCGGGGCAGCGGGAGCTGGCCGGGCAGCAGCTCCGGGGTCAGCGTCACCCCGTCGGCCCGCAACGTCTCGATCAGGGTGTTCTGCACCAGGTACGAGTCGGGCAGCCGCCAGCGGGCCTGCTCCGGGGCGACCGCCCAGCGCACCGGGCCCTCGGGCAGCCGGGTGGGGGGTGCCGGGATCCACGAGCCGGTGCCGTGCCGGACGACGTGGAAGCAGTGTTCCAGCTCGGGGCGCAGCGGGTCGCCGGGGCGGACCAGGAACATCCAGCGTCCGGTCGGGGTCACCACCACCGGGCCCCGGACGCCCGGACCGGCGGGGTGCCCGGGTACCGCGTCGAGCAGTCGCCGGCCCAGGTGCGCCGACACCTCCAGCACGTCGAAGGCGCGACCGGTGGGCAGCAGCACCCCGTGCGGGCGGCTGCGCCACCAGGTGGCCACCCGGGCCGGGTCGGTGCTCGCCCCCCGCTCCCAGTTCTCCAGCGCGGGATGGCAGCCGACGGTGGGACAACCGGCCCGGCCGCACACGAACCGGCTGCGCGCCAGGCAGGCGCCGGGGGTCACCTCCCAGCCGTGCACCGCGTACCGCACGGCGATCCGGCGCAGCCGGACCCGTTCGATCGGGGCCAGCTGGGCGACCCGTGGCCCGACGTTCCCCCACATGTCCCGTGCTCTCCTCTGGCCTCGACCGGTCACCGCCACCCCTCACGTCGAGCGCCGTCACTGTCGTGATCCGGGATCGTTGACACCTGACGAACGGCTCATGCAACTTGCACGAAGCTATGAGAACTGGCTGTACGTGTGACGTACACGCTGTGCGACCAGCGGCAACCTGGGCGGACGGATCGGAGACGCCCGGCGTGGGTCGTCCGGAGCCCGACCGGACGACCCACGAGGGGGAGGAACAGGAGAAGATGGACGAGCTTCCGATCGGGCGACGGGTGGCCTACTGGCGCGGGCGACGCAAGATGTCCCAGCAGGTCTTCGCCGACCGACTCGGCAAGTCCAAGAGCTGGGTCGACAAGGTCGAACGCGGGGTCCGCCGGCTGGACAAGTTCTCCGTGCTGTACGAGATCGCCGTGATCCTGCGGATCGACGTGCAACTGCTGCTCGGCAAGGACCCGGAACGGCGTACCGACGCGTTGAGCTGCATCGACCAGTTCGAGGTGCAGGAGATCCGGGCCGCCCTGGAGCAGTACTCCTCAATGACCGCGTACTTCGACGGGGTGTCGTACCCGCCGCCCCTGGGCGACCTGCGCAAGGCCGTCACCCACGCCTGGCTCACCTACCAGTACGGCCGCTACGCGATGCTCACCCGGGCGCTGCCGAAACTGCTGCGCGACGCCCAGGCCGCCGACGCCGGCTACGGCGGCGAGTCGGGCCGGGAGGCCGCCCACCTGCTCGGGCAGGTCTACCAGATCGCCTCCTCGGTGCTGCGCAAGCTGGGCGAGTGCGAGCTGGCCTGGCTGGCCGCCGACCGGTCGATGGCGGTCGCCCAGCGGGCCGACGACCAACTCCTGGCCGGTGTCGCCACGGCCCGGGTCTGCAACGCGCTGGTGGCGATGGGCCGGGCCCGGCCCGCCCTGGAACTGAACCTCAGCATCGCCAACCAGCTCGCCCCCGGCGGCCTGAACGACAGCGCGCCCGACCGGCTCTCCGTCTACGGCATGCTGCTGTTGCAGGGCGCGATGGCCGCCGCCCGGTTCGGCGACTCCGACGCCGTCGAGGACCTGCTGTACGGGGCGAACGAGGCGGCGCTGATGCTCGGCAGCGACCAGAACCACTACTGGACCTCGTTCGGCCCGACCAACCTGGAGCTGCACCGGGCCGCCGCCGCAGTGGAACTGGGCGACGGCGGGCGGGCGGTGGAGATCCACCAGCGCATCCCCGAGCCGAGCTTCAACGGGCTGCTGCCCGAACGGCGGGCCCACCACCTGCTCGATCTGGCCCGGGGCTACAGCCAGCTCGGTGACGTCGCGATGGCGGGGGAGATGCTGCTGCGCGGCGACCGGCTCGCCCCGTCCGAGATCCGCTGCCGACCCATCGCCCACGAAGTGATGAGCGACGTGCTGCGTCGCACACGGGGTGCGTTGCCCGCGCCGATTGCGGAGTTGGCTGAGCAGATGGGAGTCGGAGTATGAACACGGCGGCCGCCGGATGAGCGGCAGCCCCCACCAGAGCAGTGAGCACCGCGGAGTGCTCTACGTCATCGCCTGCGGTTCGCCGCTGGCCCGTCACCTCGATCGACTCGTCGGCCTGGCCCAGGACGACGGCTGGGAGGTCTGCGTCGTCACCACCCCCGACGGGGCGAAGTTCGTCGACCGGGCCGCCCTGGCCCGGCAGACCGGGCACCCGGTGCGCACCCACTACAAGAACCCGGGCGACCCGGACCTGCTGCCCGCCGCCGACGCGATGCTGGTCTGCCCGGCCACCGTCAACACGGTCAACAAGTGGGCGGCCGGGATCACCGACACGCTGGCGCTGGGCCTGCTCGTCGAGGGGCAGGGCCGGGGCGTGCCGGTGGTGGTGGTGCCGTTCACCAACGTGGCGATGGCCGCGCACCCGGCGTTCCAGACCGGCCTGCGACGGCTGGGCGAGTGGGGCGCCACGGTGCTCTTCGGCGACGACGTCTACCCGCTGCACCCACCCGGTACGGGGGAACGGCACCTGCACGCCTTCCCCTGGGAGGCGGCGGTCGCGGCCCTGCCGGGCCGCTCCCGGGCCACCTCGGCGGCCTGACCCGTCGACGGGCGTGGGCGTGGCCGCCACCGTGCGCCGGTAAGCTGACCGGCCGTGAGCACAACCGCGTCCCCGCCGTCCGTCGCCGATGTGGTTGCCGAGCTGGATCGGTGTTACCCGCCCGCCTGGGCCGAGGAGTGGGACCGGGTCGGTCTGGTGCTCGGTGAGCCCACCGACCCGGTCCGCCGCGTCTACGGCACGGTCGACGTCGTCCCCGAGACGGTCGCCGAGGCGCTGGCCGCCGGTGCCGACCTGATCGTCGCGCACCACCCGCTGCTGCTGCGCGGCGTCTCCTCGGTCGCCCCGACCACCTGGAAGGGGCGGATCGTGCACGACCTGATCCGCGCCGGGGTGGCGCTGTACGTGGCGCACACCAACGCCGACATCGCCGCGCCGGGCGTCTCCGACGCGCTGGCCGCCCGGTTCGGGTTGACCGGCCTGCGCCCGCTGCAACCCTCCGCGGCGGGCTCGGCGGCGGCCGGCGGCGGCCGGGGCATCGGCCGGGTCGGTGAGCTGCCCGCCCCGCTGACGCTCGCCGAGTTGACCGAGCGTGCCGCCGCCGTCCTGCCCGCCACCGTCTGGGGGGTTCGCGCCGGGGGCGATCCCGCGCGTATCGTGCGTACCCTCGCGGTCAGCGGCGGTTCCGGCGACGGCTTCCTGGCCGCGGCGACCGCCGCCGGTGCGGACGCGTTCCTCACCTCCGACCTGCGGCACCATCCCGCCGGTGAGCACCTCGCCGCCGGCGGGCCCGCCCTGCTGGACGCCGCACACTGGGCGACCGAACGACCCTGGCTGGACGACGTGGCCGCCCACCTGCGGGCCGGCTTCGGCGTCGAGACCGTGGTGTCCGACCTGGACACCGACCCGTGGACCGTGCACGCCGCCGCACCCGCGATGGACGACAAGGAGCCCCGACCGTGAAGGCTGAACCCCAGGTCCAGCGCCGCCTGCTCGACCTCCAGGCGATCGACACCACCCTCGCCCAGCTCGCCCACCGCCGCCGGTCGCTGCCCGAGCGGGCCGAGCTGGAGGGCCTGGCCCGGGAGCTGTCCGCCCTGGAGGACGAGCGGGTCCGCGCCCAGGTCGCCGTGGACGACCTGGACCGGGACATCGCCCGGCTGGAGAAGGACATCGACCAGGTACGGGCCCGCAAGAGCAAGGACGAGGCCCGGCTGGCCAGCGGCAGCGGGCCGGCCCGGGAACTGGAGGCGCTCCAGCACGAGCTGGTCTCGCTCAACCGCCGCCAGGGTGACCTGGAGGACGCCGAGCTGGAACTGATGGAGCAGCGGGAGACGGCACAGGCCACCCTCGACGGGATCGAGGCCCGCATCGCCGAGGCCCGGGACCGGCGGGCCGCCGTCGAGCAGCGCCGCGACGAGAGCCTGGCCGCGATCGCCAAGGAGGAGGAGTTCAAGCAGGGCGCCCGCAAGCCGCTCGCCGCCGACCTCCCCGCCGACCTGGTCACCCTCTACGACAAGATCCGCGAGGACACCGGCCTCGGCGCGGCGCTGCTCACCGCGGGCCGCTGCGGCGGCTGCCGGCTGGAGCTGTCCGGCGCGGACCTGGCCCGGATCCGCCGGTCGGACCCGGACGAGGTGGTCCGCTGCGAGGACTGCCGCCGGATCATGGTGCGTACCAACGAGTCGGGGCTGTAGCCCGGTGGCGGTGCGCGCGGTCGTCATCGAGGCCGACGGCGGGTCCCGGGGCAACCCCGGGCCGGCCGGTTACGGTGCCGTGGTCCGGGACCCGTCCACCGGCGAGGTGCTGGCCGAACGGGCCGAGTCGATCGGGACGGCCACCAACAACGTCGCCGAGTACCGGGGTCTGATCGCCGGGCTGGAGGCCGCCGCCGAGCTGGGCGCGGCCGAGGTCGACGCCCGGATGGACTCGAAGCTGGTGGTCGAGCAGATGTGCGGCCGGTGGCAGATCAAACACCCGGGGCTGCGTCCGCTCGCCGCGCGGGCCGCCGCGCTTGTCGACCGCTTCGAGTCGGTCCGGTTCAGTTGGATCCCCCGGGAACGCAACCGGCACGCCGACGCCCTCGCCAACGCCGCGATGGACACCGCCGCCGGTAGGCCCTCCCGGTCGGCGGCGGGTTCGGCCGGCGGTGAGCCGCCCCGGGCGGTGGCGGGAGCCGACTCGCCGGGCCGGGCGCAGGCCCGCGAGGTGGCCGCCCGGGCCGCCACCAGGTCCACCGGCACCGACCCGGCGACCGCCAAGGCGTCCTGGGAGCCGAGGCCGAGCTTCACCGCCACCCGGCTGATCCTGGTCCGGCACGGGGAGACCGAGTGGACCGTGCAGCACCGCTACGCCGGCCGCGCCGACGTGCCGCTGTCGGAGTCCGGTCAGGCCCAGGCGCGGGCCACCGCCACCCGGGTGGCCGCGCTGGCCCCGTCCGTCGCGGCCGTGCTCAGCTCCCCGCTGTCCCGGTGTACGGCCACCGCCGAGGCGATCGCCGCAGCACTCGGTGACCTGCCGGTACGCCCGCAGGACGACTGGATCGAGTGCGACTTCGGCGACTGGGACGGGCACACCTTCGCCGAGGTCCGCGACCGGTGGCCCGGCGAACTGGACGCCTGGCTCGCCTCGACCCGGGTCGCCCCGCCGGGCGGTGAATCGTTCACCGAGGTCGGGCAGCGGGTCGACCGGGCGATGGTGGCGCTGCGGGAGGCGTACCCCGGGGAGACCGTGGTGGTCGTCTCGCACGTCTCGCCGATCAAGCTGGCCCTGCGCGACGCCCTCGCGGCCGGCGACGCCCTCCTGCACCGGCTCTACCTGGACGCGGCCGGCATCTCGGTGCTCGACATGTGGCCCGACGGGGGCGTCGCGGTCCGCTCCGTCAACGACACCGCCCACCTACCGGTCCGCTGATTGCGGATCGTCCCCCGAACCGGCCCGGGAATCCCGGGCCGGTTCGTCGTCGGTCGATGCCTCCCGCCGTTCGTCGTGCCGTTCGGCGCAGCCGGAACACCGTTGGGCGCATCGTCAAGCGCCAATTGATCGTGCTTGGCCGCACCGGGTCGTAGCGTCCGGCCGTTACTGGCCGGAACGACGACCGGAGGTGGGTCAGATGACCGCTGGCGAACCGGAGACGCCGCGTGCGGCGTCGTCCAGGGCGAAGGACCACAGCCCCTGGAACTGGTTGCTCTTCATACCGATCGTGGTGCCGCTGATCCCGGCGCTGTTCAACGCGGACTCGCCCCGGATCTTCGGCTTCCCGCGCTTCTACTGGCTGCAACTGGTGTGGATCCTGCTCGGGGTGGCCACCACCACGCTGGTCTACCAGATGACCAAGAAGCGGGGAACCCACTGATGTGGCGTGATCACTTGACCGAGATCATCGTATTCTCGGCGCTCTTTCTGCTGGTCAGCGCGATGGGTTTCGTGGCGGCCCGGTGGCGGGCGCCGAAGGACATGGCGCACCTCGACGAGTGGGGGCTCGGCGGGCGCAGCTTCGGCGGCTGGATCACCTGGTTCCTGGTCGGCGGTGACCTCTACACGGCGTACACGTTCGTGGCGGTGCCGGCGCTGATGTTCGGGGCGGGCGCGGCCGGGTTCTTCGCCGTGCCGTACACGATCGTCATCTACCCGCTGGTGTTCCTGGTGCTCTGCCGGCTGTGGTCGGTGTCGCACCGGCACGGGTTCGTCACCCCGGCCGACTTCGTCCGCCGCCGGTTCGACTCGCCGGTGCTGGCCCTGCTGATCGCGATCACCGGCATCGTCGCGACCATGCCGTACATCGCGTTGCAGTTGGTGGGCATCGAGGCGGTGCTCAAGACGATGGGGGTCACCGGGGACAGCGCCCTGGCGCGGCACCTGCCGATCATCATCGCCTTCGCGATCCTGGCCGCCTACACCTACCAGTCCGGGTTGCGCGCCCCGGCGCTGATCGCGTTCGTCAAGGACAGCCTGATCTACGTCGTGATCCTGGTGGCGGTGATCTACCTGCCGTACAAGCTGGGGGGTTGGGGTTCGATCTTCGACGCGGCGGACGCGAAGTTCGCCGCCTCGCCGAACCCGAACGACGGCATCCTGCTCAACGCCAACAACCAGCTCCAGTACGTCACCCTGGCGTTCGGCTCGGCGCTGGCGCTGTTCCTCTACCCGCACAGCATCACCGGCGTACTGGCCAGCCGGAACCGGGACGTGATCAAGCGGAACATGTCGGCGCTGCCGGCGTACAGCCTGCTGCTCGGCCTGATCGCCCTGCTCGGCTTCATGGCGATCGCGGCCGGGGTGAAGCCGCTGCCCGGGGCGAAGGAGGGCACCGTCGACAGCAACACGGTGGTGCCGGTGCTGTTCGACCAGCAGTTCCCGGACTGGTTCGCCGGGGTGGCGTACGCGGCGATCGGCATCGGCGCGCTGGTGCCGGCGGCGATCATGTCGATCGCGGCGGCGAACCTGTTCACCCGCAACATCTACAAGGAGTACCTGAAGCGGGACGCCAGCCCGGCGCAGGAGGCGAACGTCTCGAAGATCACCTCGCTGGTGGTCAAGGTCGGCGCGGTGGCCTGCATCGTCTTCCTCGACCCGCAGTTCTCCATCGACCTCCAGCTCATCGGCGGCGTGATCATCCTCCAGACGCTGCCGGCGGTGGCGCTGGGCCTCTACACCCGCTGGTTCCACCGGGGTGCGCTGATCGCCGGCTGGGTGGCCGGCATGGGGCTGGGCATGTGGATGCTCTACCAGATCCCCAACCCGGCGTCGAAGCGTGCGCACTTCGGCGGGTCGGCGTTCCCGCTGTCCGACTTCGGCTTCGACACCAAGAAGACGATCTACGTGGGCATCGTCGCCGTGCTGGTGAACCTGGTGGTGGCGGCGCTGGTCACGTTGGCGCTGCGGGCGGCGAAGGTGGCCGACGGCGTGGACGGCACCACTCCCGACGACTACTTCGCCGACGAGGGCGACCCCCGCGTCACCCCCGGCCCCGACCGCGACGCCGACTCGGCCCGCGAACCGGTCGCCTGACCCACCGCACCTCCCCGCTCCCACCCTCCCCCTCCCGCCTTCCCTTGCCCTGCCCCGCCCTCGTCCGACCCCGGTGATCAAGAGCTTTGCGTCAACATTCCGCCGGAAACTGACGCGAACCTCTTGATCACGCGGTCGACCCGGCCGTCAGGCCGCCCGCCGGCCGGTGGGAGTCGGTGATCAAGAGGTTTGCGTCACCCATCGCGTGTGCAGGTGACGCAAACCTCTTGATCACCGGGGCGGGCGGGGCGGGGCGGGGAGCCGGAGCGGGGCGGGGAGCCCGGGGCGGGTGGGAGGGGGCCGTGGCGAAGGGGGAGAGGGCGGGGTCAGCGGCGGCGGGTGCGGGAGTCGAGGGCCTGGTTGAGCCGGCCCAGCAGGGTGGCCAGGGTGTCCCGGTCGGTGGGGGACCAGTCGGCCAGGATGTCGCCGTAGAGCCGGGTCCGGGCGGCCTGGACGGCGGCCATCCGGTGCAGGCCGGCGGGGGTGGGGGAGATCACCGTGCCCCGGCCGTCCGCCGGGTCGGGGGCGCGGGCGATCAGGCCGTCGCGTTGCAGCGCCGAGACCTGCCGGGTGACCGTGGAGCCGTCCAGGTTGAGCCGGGCGGCCAGTGCCGAGACGTTCTGCGGGCCGGTGGCGTCGAGGTGGCGCAGGATCACGTACGCCGCCCGGTCGAGGACCCGGTGCTCGGCGCTGCCGGTGGCCCGGCGGGTGGCCTCGCCCAGCCGCATCAACAGGGCGACCTCGGTCTCGATCCGGCCGAGGGTGACCTCGTCCGACTCCGTTCGCTTCGCCTGGTCGTCGCTCATAGCTGTATGATACAACAGAATTACCTGTACGATACAGCTATATGCGGCTTCGGCCCGACAGGAGGCGGAGTGGACCGGCGAACCGAGCCCCACCGCAGTGCCATCTACGCCACCACGCTGGTGGCCTTCCTCGCCATCGCCGGCATCGCCGTGGTGGACCCCATCCTGCCCGCCATCGGCACCGCCATCGGCGTCACCGCCTGGCAGGTCGAACTGCTGTTCACCGCGTACATCGCGGTGATGGCCGTCGGGATGATCCCGGCGACCCTGGCCAGCGGACGCTTCGGCTTCAAGCCGGTGCTCGTCGCCGGCGTCTCGGTCGTCGGCCTCGCCGCCATCGCCGCCTCGTTCAGCAACGACATCGTGCAACTGTCGGTGCTGCGCGGCGTGTGGGGGCTGGGCAACGCGATGTTCTTCGCCACCGCCATGGTGGTCCTGGTCAACCTCGCCAACGACCGGGAATGGGTGGTCGGCCTCTTCGAGACCGCGCTCGGGCTCGGCTTCGCCGTCGGACCGCTGATCGGTGGCCTGCTCGGCGAGATCAGCTGGCGACTGCCGTTCTTCGTCTGCGGCATGTTCATGGTGCTCGCCCTGCTGGTGGCCGCCCGCAAACTCCGTGAGCCGACCCACCGGCAGCCGCCCGTACGGCTGGGGCAGATCTTCGCCACCTACCGCCGGCCGGCGTTCATCATCCTCTGCGTGGTCACCGCCGCCTACAACTTCGTCTTCTTCGTGGTGCTCGGCTACACGCCGCTCTTCCTCGGCCTCGACGTCATCCCCCTCGGCCTCGCGTTCACCGGCTGGGGTCTCGGCCTGGCCGCCGGCATCCTGCTCGTCGGCCACCGGCTCGCCCACCGGATCGGCGCGGTGCAGACCGTCGGGGTGGCGCTGGTCGGCCTGCTGGCCTGCATGGTCCTCTTCGCCACCTCGACCGGCACCGTCGAGTCGCTGGTGGTGCTCGTCGTCGCCGGGCTGTGCATGGGACTGGCCAACGCCAACCTCACCGACCTGGCCCTCGGCCTCGGCTCCACCGACCGGCGGGTCGCCACCGGCGCGTTCAACCTGGTCCGCTGGGGGGCCGCCGCCCCCGCCCCGATCCTCGCCGGCAAGCTCGCCGAACACGGGCTGGCGCTGCCGTTCTGGGTCGGCGCCGCGGTGCTCGCCGTCGGCCTGCTGGTCTACCTGACCTGCGCGCACCTGATGGCCGCCGGCTACGGCGAACGGCTGCTCTGGTCCCGCTGGAACCGGGCCGCCCGGCAGGCCGAGCACTCCGCCGAGGAACCCGTCGGGGAGGCGTACTGAACGGCCCCGGGGCCGCTCAGCCCAGCGCCCGCCAGAGCAGGTAGAGGCCGATCACCGTACCGAAGCAGACGATCAGCGTCCGGAGCACCACCGGGGGCAGTCGGCGGGTCACCCGCGCCCCCACGTACCCGCCGAGCATGGTGGCCGGCGCGACCACCGCGACCGCCGCCCAGTTGACCGGCCCGAACAGGGCGAACACCACAAGCGTGGTCAGCCCCACCACGGCCGACAGCAGGTTCTTCACCGCCGACACCCGGGCCAGCGTCGCGTCCAGCACCAGGGCCAGGCCGGCCACCAGCATCACCCCGAGCGCCGCGCCGAAGTAGCCGCCGTACACCGTGCCGACCGCGACCATCGCCTGCACCGTGAGGGTACGGCGGCGCGGGCCCAGCTCGGCCGGATGCCCGACCAGCCGGCGCAGCGGCCCCTGGAACGCCAGCACCGCCGTGGCCCCGAGCACCAGGAACGGCACCACCAGGTCGAACGCCCGCGCCGGGGTGGCCAGCAGGAGCAGACAGCCGACCCCCGTGCCGAGCACCGCCGTCGGCAGCAACGGCCACAGCGTCCGGCGGGGCGGCAGGTCCATCCGGCTGCCCGCCACACTCGCCGCGTAGCCCGGGAAGACCGACACCGAGTTGCTGACGTTCGCCGCCACCGGCGGGATGCCCACCGCGATCATCGCCGGGAAGGTGATCAGCGAACCGCCGCCGGCCGCCGCGTTCACCGTGCCCGCCGCGAGACCGGCGACGACCAGCAGTACGGCATCGGAGAGCTCCATGGTGCCCAGAGGCTAGTAGGCCCTGATCAGAGCACCTGCACCGGATCAGCCGCGTACCATTTTCGGCTTCGGTGCGGCCCGGCCCGGGGTGGGATGGGTCCGGGACGCCGCGCCGTTAGGATGGGAACGCGACGGACGAGTCGACCGGGCGGTCGCGTCGGCGGGCTGCGGCCCGCCGCCGAGGAACGTCCGGACTCCACAGGGCAGGGTGGTTGCTAACGGCAACCCGGGGCGACCCGCGGGACAGTGCCACAGAAAACAGACCGCCGACCCCACTCGGGGACGGTAAGGGTGAAACGGTGGGGTAAGAGCCCACCAGCACCCCGGGTGACCGGGGTGGCTCGGCAAACCCCACCCGGAGCAAGGCCAAGCAAGGGCCGTCACCGCAAGCTGACGACCCGGCGCAGACGCTTGAGGGCTGCCCGCCCGATGTCTGCGGGTAGGCCGCAGGAGCCTGTCGGCGACGGCAGGCCGAGATGGATGGCCGCCGCCGGTGCGGACCCCGCGAGGGGTACGCGCCGCGCACAGAATCCGGCGTACAGGTCGACTCGTCCG
The DNA here is from genome assembly GCF_002210435.1 of Micromonospora wenchangensis. GTDB lineage: Bacteria > Actinomycetota > Actinomycetes > Mycobacteriales > Micromonosporaceae > Micromonospora > Micromonospora wenchangensis. The sequence goes on along the minus strand of NZ_MZMV01000026.1, from coordinate 27,581 downwards.
TCGCCCACCAGCTCAGAGCCGCGATCAAGGCTCTGAGCTGGCTCTGTGTTCGGGCGTCGATGGTCTACCCCCGGCCTCCCCCTTCGGGCCTACACCACCTGCTGCCCGCCAGCGAGGAACGCACCCGTGCGATCGATGATCCTTTCCAAGAGCCCCGGCTGACGACCTGACGTCCGACCCGTTGCGATCGGGAGCGAAATTCGCTGTTCGGTCGACGGAACCCGGTGATACAAAGCCCGGTGCATAAACTTCTCACGTTCTCTGACCATCTGCGGCTGATCGACGAACGGTCGACCGCCTTCCGCGCTGCGGTCGCCGCAGCACCCAGGCTCGACATGCAGGTGCCGACCCATCCCGAGCGGACGCTGTTCGATCTCGTGCAGCACGTGGGCATGAGCCGCCGCAAGTCAGCCGCCGTCGTCGCCGCCGGGCCCGCGGACGCGCCCCCGGAGAAGTCGGCCTGGGACGACGGCACGGGTGCGCCGCGGAAACGCGATGCACTGCTGGCCTGGTGGACGGAGTCCGTCGGGTTGCTGACGAGCGTGCTACGTGAGGCTGGCCCGGACCGCAGGTGTTGGACGTGGTGGGATGACTCGCCGTCACCGCAGACCTCTGGTGCGTGGGCGCGGCGTCAGGTGCCGGAGATCGCGGTGCACACCTACGACGTCCAGCTCACCCTGGGTGCTCCGCAGCCGCTACCGGAGGAGGTCGCCCTCGACGGTTTCGACGACTGCCAGTTCACCCTCTGCGCGACGACGGTCGCCTGGCCGCATGCCGCAGCCGTCGTCGACTACCACGCCACCGAGGGCCACTCCTGGCGTCTTCGGCTTTCCCGGGCAGGCGCGCAGGTCGCCCGCCTCACGCCCGGGGCCGGAGGGGACATCGGTACCCCCGACGCCTCCGCCCAGGGCAAGGCCAGTGACCTGGTCCTGTTCTTCTACGGCCGTATGCCGCTGGAGTCGCTGAAGTTCGAAGGCGACAGTCGTATCTTCGACCAGCTCGCGGCCTGGGATCCATCCGTGTGACAACCAATGACATGGATGAGGATCTTGGTCCGGCATCCGGGTCGCCTCGTCCGTCGCTCACCGGATGCGGATCGGCTCCGCTCAGCGGAGGACGGCCCGTTCATCGATGCTGTGATGTGGTTCCGTCAGGAAGACATCGGGGGGAAACGGGGCCGTGGGCGATGTTCCACGTGTCCAGGCGGTAGAGCCAGTCTCCCGTGCAGTGACTGGTGAACCGGTAGTTGATCTGCCAGCGTAGCCATCGTCCCCGGGCGAGGCGTACGGCCGGTGGGCGGCGGTGTCGGCGGGGCATGCCCCGGGCCGATGGGACCAACCCGACGCGGATGTGGTCCCCGTCGTGGCGAAGCTGGACGACATCGCTTGCCGGTACACCGTTGCGCAGGCAGGAGTCCGGTCGGAACCCGTCCTGCTCGTGCATGGTCACTTCGTGGGTGTGGCCGGCATGGATCTGCGGTAGCGCGAACGCCGCAGGCGCGGCGTTGCGGCGGGCGGCGTGCTGGCCTCCGCGCGACTGCTTGGTCCAGGAGACGCGGACCCGCTGAGCGACGATCTCCACCCGGCCGATGCTCCAGGGTTTCCCGACGGCCGGACAATTCGCTACCGCTCCTCCATCCCGGCCTGCCGCCTACCCGGAATTGACCGGGCAGGCCGTCCGGGTGGCGGACGCCGTGCGGCGCGTCGGCGACGGGCTGCCGGTGGAGGAGGGGACGGCGGTGCCGCACGCGGCCAGTGCCGCCAGCAGAGCGAGGGGTACGAGAGCGCGCAGGTCGGTCAGGGACGTCGTTCCTGCACATCGGACGTCAACGGCTCTCCGTGGAGTAACACCCCTGGGCGGGTGGTGCAGGGTTTACCGCTGTCGGGCATCCGATCGGGCGTGTGCAACGACAGGAGTGTCCGGGCGTCGTCGACGCCCGGACGACCCGTCTGCTCAACTCAGGCGGTGCACACGCGACCCCCGTCAGCGGCCAGGCTGGCCAGGGAGCACACCTTCAGCAGCGGATAGTGCGGCCCCATCACGGTGGCGGCGGTCTCCGCCGAGCTGTCCACCGGCACGTTCTGGGTGGCGTGCGGGAATCCCGCCACCGGCAGCAGGTTCCGCAGCAGCACCATGTGCGGGGCCACCGGGTAGGAGACGGAGAACGGCAGGAAGGTCGCGTCGGCCACCGCCTCGATGGCCGCCCGCTGCTGCTCCCGACCGAGCACGTACGTGTAGTAGCCGTGCCGGTCGAGGCGGGTGTCGTCGTCGTAGCGGCAGCCGAGGCTCGCCGGCGCGTCGGTGAACCGGTTGATCACGACGGGCTTGACCTGGCCGCCGAGGTTGGTGCACATCGAGAAGTAGCGCAGGTCTGCGTGCCGGCGCGGCCAGACGCCCGGATGGTTGCCGGTGACCGCCCTCGGTGCCCGACCCCGGATCACCAGTACCTGGTCCGCGGCGGGCGGGCTGACCCAGGTCCCGAGGTAGGCGTTGTCCGGATTGGGGGCGAGGTTCTCCACCTCCGACGTCCGGGTGAAGAGCTTCTGCCCGGTCTCCTCCGGATGCCCAGGCCCACCGGGCCCACCGGGCCCACCGGGCCCACCGGGCCCACCAGGCCCACCGGGCCCACCAGGCCCACCGGGCCCAACAGGCCCACCGGGCCCACCAGGCCCACCGGGCCCACCAGGTCCACCAGGTCCTCCGGGCCCACCGGGCCCACCGGGCCCGCCCGGTCCACCCGGTCCACCAGGTCCACCGGGATGGCCGGGGCCGTCGGGGCCAGGTCCACCTGGGTGGCCGGGCCCGCCCGGTCCGCCGGGGTGGTGTCCGGGTACGCCCGGTCCGCCGGGATGCCCCGGCCCGTCACCGTGACCGCCCGCGCCGGACGGCCCCGCCTCCCGGGCGTTCGCGGTCGCCGGGGTGGTGGGGGTGGTGGGGGTGCCGCCGCCTCCCGGGGGGCAGGGCGGCAGGGTCTGCGACACCCCGTCGAGGGTGAGGGTCATGGTGGGCAGGACGACGGTCGCGTCACCACCGGCCGGCAGGTAGACCCGGAAGATGACCGACGCCTTCGCGCCGGGCAGGGCGTCCTCCCGGGCCAGGGGCAGCCGGTTGGCCTGTCCGAAGGCCACCTCGGGGGTGATGGTGAGGGTGAACCGCCCACCCGGCGCGGCACCGGTCTGCCACGGATTCTGGCTGCCCGCGTCGGGTGTGATGAGGTAATCCGGCATGCTGGAACTGACGCCGTTGCGGGTGAAGTACGTGGGCTTGTCGTCGTACACGTTGAATGATGCGTACCTGGCGTCGGGAAAGACCCCGGAAAGGGTGATTTCCAGGCCCGGCGTGACCGGATAGATGGTCGACCAGTAGGTGGCGGCGGTGTCCGGCCAGTAGGCGTTCAGGCTCGTCGCCCCGTACTTCGACGACCAGGCGCAGGTGGGCATGGTGACGCCGGAGCCGACGGCACGCTCTGCCTCGGCGGGGGTGGCTACCAGGGGGGCGGCCATCGCGAGCAGCCCTGACAGCAGCAGAAATCGCCGACGCGTGGCCCGCGTCGCAGGTGCGGATACGGAGAGTCGCATGCGTCGACTTGATCAGAAATATGTGTCGACGTAGTTACTTTCGCGGTCAAGTATCGTTGCCGTGTCGCGCGTTTTCGGCCTGTCTGGGATTACTATTTCCCGCAGTGGAGACTATTTCGGAAAAGCCAGTTCCAGGGGGTCTGGTCGGCTGGTGCGGTGGAGTGTGGACAGAGGTCGGGATTCGCCCGTTAGATCGGGTCCCCGTCCCGTACGGCGGGGGGCACGGCGTGCTCGGCCGTGCCCCCGCCGCGCGGGTCAGGCCTCGGTCGGAACCCGGGTCAGCAGCGCCGCGATGCGGCCGGCCACCCCCGGGGCGTGCAGGTGCAGCCGGGCGACGTTGACGGAGTCCGTGCCGATCACGGCGAGCAGGGCCTGCTCGCTGACCGCGTAGACGCTCAGGTAGCCGCCCTGGTTGCGGACCGTCGACTGTTGGAAGTCGCCCTGGCCGAGCCGCATGCCGACCTGCCGGCCCAGGCCGAAGGTGGTCGCGGCGAGCGCGGCCAGGTCGTTCGGGTCCACCTCGTTCTGCAGGTTGTGCGTGATGAGCAGGCCGTCGACGCCACCCAGGACACAGCCGTGCACCCCGGGGATCTCGTGCCGCAACTCCGCCAGCTCACGACTGATCGCCGGGTACGGCAGCGAGCGGTCCCCGGCCAGCGACGGCGGAAGCGGCCGGGCGGCGGGTGGGGTGGCGGCGCGGGCGGCGCGGGCCGAGCGCCGGGGCAGGATGGTCTCGGTCTTGTCTGCGGTCACAGTTCCAGGCTCTCCTCGATGGTGCGCAACTGGTGCCGGGCCATCGCCAGGTTGGCCCGGCTCTTGCTCACCATCAGGTAGAGGAAGAGGCCCTTGCCGGTGCGGCCGGTCAGCGGGCGGATCAGGTGGTACTGGCTGCCGAGGGTGATCAGGATGTCCTCGATCTCGTCCTCGATCTTGAGCATCTCCAGGGTGCGCATCTTGGCGCGGACGACGTCGGTGTTGCCGGCGGCGGCGACGGTCAGATCGATCTCGCCGGTGCCACCGGCCACGCCGAGGGTCATGCCGCTGCTGTAGTCGACGAGCGCCACCCCGATCGCTCCGTCGATGTTCATCGCGTTCTTCAGGGCGACGTCCAGGCTAGCCACGGTGGTGTTCTCCCGGTTCGGCAGGGCGGCGCCGTCGACATCGTCGTCGTCCCACCCAGGTGGCGGGTGATGGCAGCGCCGCAAGAGGTCTGACGAGGCTCGCACACACCCCGGGTCGGTCGCACTCGGGGCCGCCGCATCGGGGCTGTCCGGCCGACCCGCAGCGGCCGGCGGTCCCGTCAAGAGGGCCAGGCCGAGGGATGGTCCATCCGGGCGTGAGCTGATACCAAGTACCTGGTTCGGGCGGTAGGGCCGGAAGTCCCTGATCCGCCAGCCCCCGCGGGTCCCGGCCCGACGACCGTCCCGACCGTCGACACCGCGGACGACGGCTCAGCCGGACCAGACCACGGTCCGGGCCGTCCGGTCGAAGTGCCGGGTCAGCTCCACGTCGAGCCGCTCCATCCGCCTCCCGTCCAGCGTCACCGTCGGCTCCTGCGGGGTGCGGGCGGTGAGCATCCGGTGGCGCAGCCCGGCCGGCGGGTGCGCGGCGAACAGCGACGCCTCGTCGCGGACCGACAGTTGGCGGACCAGCGGCATGCGCGCGGCCGCCGCCGTCCGGGCCAGCGCCACCCCCGACCGCCACGCCGCCGGCCCCTCCCCGGCCCGGGACGCCTGCCGCACCACCCTGTCCACCGCGTCCCCGCTGAGCAGGACGTCGAGCAGGTCGCGTACGCCGTCGGTGCCCGCCGCCCGGGCGGCCAACTCGTCGGCCAGGTACTCGGCTCGCTGGCTGTCCCGCAACGCCGTCCAGACCAGCAGCAGGTGGACGCCGAAGAGCAGCCGGGACAACACCCACGACATCGCCCGGCCCACCGCCTCGCCGACCATCTCCAGCAACCCGTCGGCGCGGCGGGCGGGGGACGGCCGGAGCAGGTCGGCGGCGTCACCGAGCATCGTCAGTGCGGGCTGGGTGACCAGCAGCCGGCGTACGTCACCGTTGACGAAGTGCGCCAGTTCGTGACCGATCAGCGCGACCCGCTGCGCCCCGTCGAGGGCACCCCACAGCGGTAGCCCGAGACAGAGCACCCGCCGCCGCCGCAACCCCACCGCCGTCGAGTACGCGTTGAAGCTGCCGTCCACCCCGACCACCTGCGGCACGGGCGCGCCGATCGCCGCCGCGACCTGCGCGACCAGCGCGTGCAGTTCCGGCGCCTGCGAACGGTCGAGCACCTCCAGCTCGGCATCGAGCCGCCCGAACCGGGGCCGCAGCACCACCGCCAGCGCGATCAGCGCCACCCCGAGGAGGACCGCGACATTCGGAAAGGGGTACGCGAAGAGCAGCCAGCAACCGAGTCCGGCCAGTGCCAGCACCCCGACCGTCAGCAGCAGCGAGACGACCGCCGTCACCGCTCCCGCCGTCCCCGGCCCGGTCGACTCCAGCGGGCGGTCCACGAGCACGGCGTACTGCCGACGGTTCAGCCGGGCGGCGATCCGATGGGTACGCCTGTCGACCCGTCCCCAGCCGAACTCGGGTGCCTGCCGTCCCGGGTCGTAGCCGTCCAGGTTCCACTCGCAGTCCGGGCACCAGGGCATCGCCGTACGGATGGACACCGTCGCCGTGGCGCAGTGCGGACACGTCCCCGTCATGATCACGAAGCTCGATTCTGCCGGGGGTGTCCGGCGTCGTACCACCGGCTTTCCGGCCCATCCCGCGCGGCGTCGCGGAGGCCCCGCAACCCGGGCCGACGCGGTGTCGCCGGGGGTGGTTCCGGTGACGTCCGGGCAGGTCGGGACGGATTTCGCGGTTTCGCCCCCGGGGCCGGCGAGCACGTCTACTGTGGATGTGGTCGCGACCAATTGCGGCGATCCGGTGGCGGTCGGGCTGCGCCCGGTGCACAGTGATCTCATGAACGACAGCGGAAGTGGTGGGCACTACTACTGGTGCACCCGACACCACCGGGTCGAGACCGATGCCGACGTGTGCCCTGCCAAGCACGTTCTCGGACCGTATCCCTCGGCTGCCGACGCGGAGAACGCCCTGCAGAAGGTGCAGGAGCGTAACGAGGCGTGGGAGGCCGAAGACGCCCGCTGGGCCGGGGAGGGCAACTGAACGGCGCGGGACGGCCCGCGTCGAGGACTCCGTGCCTCCGTGGGGAGGCACGCGGGAGCATGTCCCCAAGGAGGGAACCGAGATGGCCGAAGCAGCAAAGGCCACCACCCGCCCGGCCGCGACGAAGACCGCCGCCGCGCAACGGACCGCAGGCGCGACCCGGAGCACCGCGGCCCGCCGCTCGACCACGACCACGGCCGCAGCCCGCAAGGCGTCGGCCGGCCGGGCCACGGCGAGCGCGGCGGGCGCTGGCTCGGGCCGGACCCCGTCCACCGGCACCGCCAGGAAGACGGCGACCCGCACGGCGACGAAGGCCCCGGCCGCCAGGAGCACCGCGTCGAAGGCTCCCGCCTCGAAGTCGACGGCGAAGAAGGCGCCGGCGGCCCGCAGCGCCGCGTCGAAGGCACCCGCGTCGAGGTCCACGGCGACGAAGGCCCCGGCGAAGAAGGCCGCCAGCAAGACCACCACCGCCGCCCGTAAGACCGCCGGGGCGGCGAAGAAGACCACGGCCGCCGCCCGGAGCACGGCGGCGAAGAAGACCACCACGGCGAAGCGGACGACCGCGGCGGCGGCGAAGAAGACCACCGCGACCGCCCGGACGGCAGCCAAGAAGGCCACGGCCGTGAAGAAGACGTCACCCGGCAGGAAGACGACACCCGCCGCGAAGAGCACGGCCGCCAGGAAGACCACGGCCGTGAAGAAGACGACGCCCGCGAAGACGACGGCGGCCCGCAAGAGCACGCCCGCGAAGAGGGCCACGCCCGCGAAGAAGACCACGGTGGCGAAGAGGACCACGGCGGCGAAGAAGGCCACGCCCGCGAAGAAGACCGCCGCCACGAAGGCCCCGGCCCGCAAGTCGACCGCCAGGACCGCCCCCGCGTCGAAGTCGACCGCGAAGGCGGCGCCGGCCCGGAAGACGAGCGCGACGACCGCCCGCAAGACGGCGGCGACGAAGACCACGGGCACGACCGCCCGCAAGGCCACCGCCCGCAAGGCAACCGCCCGTAAGGCACCCGCGCGGACGGCGGCGGCGCGGGCCACCGCACCGGCGCGCGCCCGCAAGGCCACCGGCTGACCGTACGGAGCCCGCGGCCCGCCCGCCGGAGAGCGGATCACGCGGCACGCTGCCAGGATTGACCCGTGGTCATCCGACGTGTGCTCGCGCCCCGCATCGACTTCGGCGCGCTGCGCCGTGAGCTGGGACTGCCTGACAGTTTCCCGGCCGCGGCGCAGCGCGAGGCGGACGAGGCGGCCGACGCCCCACCGCCCGCCGTGGCCGACCGTACCGACGTCCCGTTCGTCACGGTCGACCCCGCCACCTCCCGCGACCTGGACCAGGCGATGCACCTCAGCCGTCGGCCCGGCGGCTACCGGGTGCGGTACGCCATCGCCGACGTCGCCACCCACGTACGTCCCGGCGGGCCGCTGGAGGAGGAGACCTGGCGGCGCGGGCAGACCGTCTACCTGCCCGACGGCAACGTGCCGCTGCATCCGCACACCCTCAGCGAGGGTGCCGCCAGCCTGCTGCCCGACGTCGACCGGGCGGCCGTGCTGTGGACCATCGACCTCGACGCCGACGGGGCCACCGTCGCCGTCGGGCTGGAACGTGCCCTGGTACGCAGCCGCGCCAAGCTGGACTACCCGGGCGTGCAGGTGGCCGCCGACGCCGGCCTGCTGCCCGACCCGATCGCGCTGCTGCCCGAGATCGGCGCCCTGCTCACCGCCCGTGGCCTGCGCCGGGGCGCGGTCAACCTGCCGCTGCCCGAGCAGGACGTCGAACCCGACGGGGACGGGTGGCGGCTGGTGCTGCGCGGTCCCGGCCCGATGGAGGACCACAACGCCCAGATCTCCCTGCTCACCGGGATGGCGGCGGCGGACATCATGCTGGCCGGCCGGATCGGGCTGCTGCGCACCATGCCGGCCCCGAAACCGGAGGCGGTGGCCCGGCTGCGCGCGGCGGCGGCCCCGCTGGGCGTGCACTGGCCGGACGGGGTACGGGTCGGCGAGGTGCTGGCCGGGTTGGACGCCTCCCGACCCCGGGCCGCCGCCTTCGTCGACCAGGCGGCCGAGCTGATGCGCGGCGCGGCGTACACGGCGTTCGACGGTGAGCTGCCGGAGCAGCCGGAACACGGCGGGGTGGCCGCCGCGTACGCCCACGTCACCGCCCCGCTGCGCCGGCTGGCCGACCGGTACGCCACGGAGGTGTGCCTGGCCCTGCACGAGGGCCGCGACGTGCCGGAGTGGGCCCGGTCGGCGCTGCCCCGGCTGCCGGAGGTGATGGCCTCGACCGACCGGACGGCGGGTGCGGCCACCCGGGGCGCGATCGACCTGGCCGAGGCGGTGCTGCTGGAGCACCGGGTGGGGGAGACGTTCTCGGCGGCGGTGCTGGACGCCGACGCGCCCCCGAACGGCCCGGCGAAGCCCGGCCGGGTCCCCGGCGGGACGGTGGCGTTGGACGATCCGCCGGTACGGGCCCGCTGCACCGGGGAGCTGCCGCGGGGTGAGCGGGTCACCGTACGCCTGGTCACCGCCGACCCGGTCGGCCGCAAGGTGCTCTTCGAGCGGGCCTGAACCCGGCCCCGGCGGGTCCCGCCGTCCGGCCCGGGGCGGTGCCGCACGGCGGGGCGGTCAGCGTCACAGCGCCTTGCGCCGCTGGTGGCGTGGCGGTTTGCGAGGATGACGCCATGGCATACGACGCGAGCACCCTCCCCGACGTGTCCGGGCTGACCGTCGGCATCATCGGCGGCACCGGCGACCAGGGACGGGGGCTGGCCTACCGGTTCGCCCGTGCCGGCCAGCGGGTGCTGATCGGGTCCCGGTCCGCCGACCGGGCGGCCGAGGCGGCGGCGGAGATCGCCGCGCTGCCCCGGCTGCCCGCCGGGGTCGACGTGACCGGCGCGGACAACGACGAGGTGGCCCGCCGTAGCGACGTGGTGGTCGTCGCGGTGCCGTGGGACGGGCACGCGGCCACTGTGGGCGCGCTGGCCGGACCACTGGCCGGCAAGATCGTCGTGGACTGCGTGAACCCGCTCGGTTTCGACAGGCAGGGCCCGTACGCGCTGCCGGTCGCCGAGGGCAGCGCGGTGCAGCAGGCGGCGGCCCTGCTGCCCGACTCCCGGGTCTGTGCGGCGTTCAACCACGTCAGCGCGCCGCTGCTGGCCGACCCGGAGATCGACCGGATCGACCTCGACGTGCTGATCTGCACCGAGGATCGGGAACTGGTCGACATCGTCGGCGCGTTGGCCGCCCGTATCCCCGGTATGCGTGGCATCTACGCCGGCCGGCTGCGCAACGCCCACCAGATCGAGGCGTTCACCGCCAACCTGATCGCCATCAACAAGCGCTACCGGGCGCACGCCGGCATCCGGGTCACCGACCTCTGACCCACGCCGTTTCTGCCTTCCACCGTGATCTTGGAGGGAAGTGCCCCTGGGCCGGTTCCCTCCAAGATCCTCGGCGGGGTGGTCAGAAGTTGGTGTCGACGCCGGCCTTCTTGCAGGCGGCGTTCGCCATCGCGCTGGTCTTCTGGAACTCGGGGGCGTCGGCGGCGGTGTCCAGGTTCGGCGCGGTCGCCGCCCGGCCGGACGCGGCCCCGAACGCGGCCAGCGCGGTGACCGCCTCGCTGGTGGGGACGCCGGTGGTGGCCTTCGCCAACTCCTGCGCCATCTCCGTGTAGGCCTTGCGGATGGTCGGCGTGGGGTCGCCACCGGACGTCGCGGCCTTCACCACGTCGGCCTTCGTCGTGTCGGCGATCTTCTTGGCCGCCGTGCAGAGCTTCTTGTCGGCCGCCGGGTCGGCGGCGGCGGTCGGGCCGCCGGTGCCCGGGTCGATGGTGGTCGGGTCGGTGGCGGCCGACGGGGCCGCAGCGGTGGCCGACGCCGACGGTGCGGCAGTGGTCGACGGTTCCGCCTCGCTGCACGCCGCGAGGGCCAGCACGGAGACACAGGTCAGGACGACAGTTGACAAGCGAACATGATCCACGGGCGGAACCCTAGCCGCTCCCGCCGCACCACGGTCACCCCCGGTCGGTGGGTCGTTCCGTGACGGTGGGGCGGCGGCACCGCCCCACCGCCCGTACTCAGAAGGTGTGCTCGGTGGCGGGGAACCCGCCGCCGCGTACCTCGTCGGCGAACCGGCGGGTCGCCTCGGTCAGCGTCCCGGCCAGGTCGGCGTAGCGCTTGACGAAGCGGGGGGCCTTCCCGGTCCGCAGCCCGGCCATATCCTGCCAGACCAGCACCTGGGCGTCGGTGTCGGGGCCCGCGCCGATGCCGACGGTGGGGATCGCCAGTTCGGCGGTGACCCGCTTGGCGACCTCGCCCGGCACCATCTCCAGCACCACCGCGAACGCGCCCGCCCCGGCCACCGCCCGCGCGTCGGCGAGCACCTCGTCGGCGGTGTCGCCGCGCCCCTGCACCCGGTAGCCGCCCAGGGTGTGTTCGCTCTGCGGGGTGAAACCGATGTGCGCCATCACCGGGATGCCCGCCCCGGTGATCGCCGCGATCTGGTCGGCGCAGCGCCGGCCGCCCTCCAGTTTCACCGCGTGGCAGCCGCCCTCCTTCATGAACCGCACCGCCGTGCGCAACGCCTGCGTCGGCCCCTCCTCGTACGAGCCGAAGGGCAGGTCGCCGACGACCAGGGTGTGCCGGGTCGCCCGGACCACGGCACGCACCAGCGGCAGCAGCTCGTCGACCGTCACCGGCAGGGTGGTCTCGTAGCCGAACACGTTGTTCGCCGCCGAGTCGCCGACCAGCAGCGCCGGAATCCCCGCCTGGTCGAAGATCCCGGCGGTGTACTGGTCGTACGAGGTGAGCATGGCCCACCGGTCGCCGCGCTCCTTGGCGGCGATCAGGTCGCGGGTGCGGACCCGGCGGGTGGCCGGCCCGCCGTACAGGGCGGTCACCTCGGTCGGGGTGGACTCCACCATGACTGTCTCCTTTCCTCGAGGCCGCTGTCGCGGTCCCCGGGTTCTGCCGCGATCGTCGCACCGCGCGACCTGTCGACGGCAGGGAACAGTGCAGGATTTCACTCCGCCGGGGTGACGCCGACCGACCGGGGCCGGCCGGCGTCGGGTGCCCAGCCGACCGGAGGGCGGCCGGCCCGGGACTGCTCGACCGGCCGGCGGCCGGCCCGAGGTCGTTCAGCCGTCCTCGCGCCAGCGGTTGGTGATCGGCAGCCGACGGTCGCGGCCGAACGCCTTCATCGAGATCTTCGTACCCGGCGCGGACTGCCGACGCTTGTACTCGGCGGTGTCCACCAGCCGCAGCACCCGGTCGACGACCGCCGGGTCGTGGCCGGACTCGACCAGGCCGGCCCGGCCCAGGTCGCCGTCGACGTAGCCGATCAGGATCGGGTCCAGCACGTCGTAGTCGGGCAGGCTGTCGCTGTCGAGCTGGCCGGGGCTCAGCTCGGCCGACGGGGGCTTGCCGATGGAGTTCTCCGGGATCGGCGGGGTCTCGCCCCGGCGGGCCGCGTCGGCGTTGCGCCACTTCGCCAGCCGCCAGATCAGCGTCTTCCAGACGTCCTTGACCGGGTTGAACCCGCCGACCGAGTCGCCGTAGAGGGTCGAGTAGCCGACCGCCAGCTCGCTCTTGTTGCCGGTGGTGAGGACCAGGTGGCCCTCCTGGTTCGACAGTGCCATCAGGATCACCCCGCGCACCCGGGCCTGGAGGTTCTCCACCGCCACGCCGGACAGCGAGATGTTCGCCAGGAAGGTGTCCACCATCGGCTGGATCGGCTCGACCCGGTAGTCCAGGCCGGTGCGCTTGGCGAGGTCCTCCGCGTCGGCCCGGGAGTGCTCCGAGGAGTGCTGGCTGGGCAGTGACACGCCGACCACCCGCTGCGGCCCGAGCGCGTCGACGGCCAGCGCGGCCACCACCGCCGAGTCGATGCCGCCGGACAGGCCCAGCACCACCGAGGGGAACCGGTTCTTGTTGACGTAGTCGCGCAGGCCCAGCACCAGCGCCTGCCACACCTCGGCCTCGTCGGCCACCGGGGCCATCAGGCCGCCGTCGGCCGCCGGCCCGCTCGGGGCCGCCGGCACCCCCTCGACGGTACGGCGTACCACCCGCATCCCGTCGGCGAGATCCTCGGTGTCGGCGGCGTGCGGGCCCGCCCCGGCCAGCGCCACGTCGTGCACGAGCAGGTGCTCGACGAACTGCGGCGCGCGGGTGAGCAGGTCGCCGTCGGGCGTGACGATCATGGAGTCGCCCTCGAAGACCAGCTCGTCCTGGCCGCCGACCATGTTGACGTACGCGACAGGTGCACCGGCCTCGGCGGCCCGGCGGCGCACCAGCGGCAGCCGGACGTCGTCCTTGTTCAGCTCGTACGGCGAGCCGTTGATGTTGACCACCAGGCCGACGCCGGCCTGCCGGGCCACCGCGAACGGGCCGCCGGCCTGCCACAGGTCCTCGCAGATGGTCAACGCCACGTCCACCCCGCCCACCCGGACCACGGTCAGGGTGTCGCCGGGCACGAAGTAGCGGTCCTCGTCGAAGACGCCGTAGTTGGGCAGGTGGTGCTTGAAGTAGTGGGCCACCACCCCGCCCCGGTGCAGCAGCGCGGCGGCGTTGCGGGCCCCCCGGCCCGGTTGGGCGTCCCCGCTGACCTGCGGCGGACCGTCGGCGTCCAGGTAGCCGACCACGACCGGCAGGTCGCCCAGGCCGTCGGCGGCCAGGTCGGCGGCGAGCTGCCGCAGCGCGGCCTGCGAGGCGGCGACGAAGGAACGACGGAAGACCAGGTCCTCGACCGGGTAGCCGGTGAGCACCATCTCCGGGAAGGCGACCAGTTGGGCGCCGGCGTCGGCGGCCCGACGGGTCCAGGCGCGGATCAGCTCGGCGTTGCCGGCCGTGTCGCCGACGGTCGGGTTGACCTGGCACAGGGCCAGACGCAGGGTGGGCATGCCCTCATCTTGCCCCAGCGACAGCCGGTCAATCCGGTGGCTCCGACGAGACACCGGCCACCCTTTCGCCGCGCCCGCCCGGCCCGCCGCTGGTGGCGGGGCCGCCCGACGATCCGGCCGTCGGGACACCGCAGGACGAGCGACGGCAGGTCGCGTAACGTCTGCTTAACCAGGCCGGTGAAGACTGGGCGGTCAGGACGGACCGGCCGACCGGTGCCGGACGTACGTGGCGAGGGGTTGGGGAAGTGGACCGTCAGCAGGAGTTCGTCCTCCGTACGCTGGAAGAGCGGGACATCCGGTTCGTCCGGCTGTGGTTCACCGATGTGCTGGGCACGCTCAAGAGCGTCTCAGTGGCCCCGGCGGAGCTGGAGGCGGCCTTCGAGGAGGGCATCGGGTTCGACGGCTCGGCCATCGAGGGTTTCGCCCGGGTCTTCGAGTCCGACATGGTCGCCATGCCGGACCCGACGACCTTCCAGGTGTTCCCGTTCGAGGGCGGGGTCAGCGGCGAGAGCGCCCGGATGTTCTGCGACATCCTGCTGCCCGACGGCGGCCCGTCCTGGGCCGACCCGCGGCACGTGCTGCGCCGGATGCTGTCCAAGGCGGCCGAGAAGGGCTTCACCTTCTACACCCACCCGGAGATCGAGTTCTTCCTGCTGGAGAACGGCCCGCAGGACGGCTCGGTGCCCACCGCCGTGGACACCGGCGGCTACTTCGAGCACACCACGCACGCCGTGGCGCGGGACTTCCGCCGCCAGGCCGTGCTGGCGCTGGAGCGGATCGGCATCTCGGTGGAGTTCAGCCACCACGAGGTCGCCCCCGGCCAGCAGGAGATCGACCTGCGGTACGCCGACGCGCTGACCACCGCCGACAACATCATGACCTTCCGGCATGTGGTCAAGGAGGTGGCGCTCTCCACCGGCGTGCAGGCCAGCTTCATGCCGAAGCCGTTCACCGACCAGCCGGGCAGCGGCATGCACACCCACCTGTCGCTGTTCGAGGGGGAGCGCAACGCGTTCCACGACTCCGGCGACCCGATGAAACTGTCGAAGGTGGCGAAGTCGTTCATCGCCGGCCTGCTGATGCACGCCCGGGAGTACACCGCCGTCACCAACCAGTGGGTCAACTCGTACAAGCGGCTGTTCCCGCAGGCGTTGCCGGACCGGATCACCGAGAGCCCGGCGTACGTCTGCTGGGGGCACCTGAACCGGTCCGCGCTGGTCCGGGTGCCCGCGTACGGCAAGCCGAACTCGGCCCGGGTGGAGGTCCGGTCGCTGGACTCGGCGACCAACCCGTACCTGGCGTTCGCCGTCATGCTCGGCGCCGGCCTCAAGGGCATCGAGGAGGGCTACGAGCTGCCGCCGGGCGCGGAGGACGACGTGTGGTCGTTGAGCAGCGCCGAACGGCGGGCGATGGGCTACGAGGCGCTGCCGGAGAACCTGTCCGAGGCGATCGACGTGATGGCCGGCTCCGAGCTGGTCGCCGAGGTGCTCGGCGAGCACGTCTTCGACTTCTTCCTGCGCAACAAGCGGGCCGAGTGGGAGCAGTACCGCCGCGAGGTCACCCCGTACGAGCGGCAGCGTTACCTGTCGCTGTAGCGCGTACCGCCGCCGGCCGGGTCGTCCGCGCCCGGCCGGGGCGGCCCGGCTGCACCGGCGTCCCGCGTATCCGCCGCTGCGGAGGGTGTCGGGGGTTGCGCGGTGCCGCTATCGTCTCGATCACCGTGCCGGCACCTCCGCCGGGCGCAGGAGGTCGGGAGGCCGTCGGTGCTGGAAGATCTGCTCACCGGAGCATGGCAGAGCGTCGTGTTCGGTGTCGTCGGGGTGGCGCTGATGGCGGCCGGCTTCGTGCTGGTCGACGTGCTCACCCCGGGCAAGCTGCGCGAGCTGATCTGGGTGCAGCGCAACGGCAACGCCGGGCTGCTGCTGGCCGCCAACCAGCTCGGTGTCGCCGGCATCGTCTTCACCGCGATCGTCACCAGCTACGACGACTTCGCCAAGGGGCTCGCCTCGACGGTGCTCTTCGGCCTGATCGGGTTGGCCGTCATGGCGCTCGCCTTCGGTGTGCTGGACCTGCTCACCCCGGGCAAGCTCGGTGAGGTCATCTGCTCGGACCAGCCGCACCCGGCGGCCCGGGTCAGCGCCGCCACCCACTTCGGCGCGGCCCTGATCGTCTGCGCCTGCATCGCCTGAACCGGGGGCAGGTGTCGTACCCCCGTCGTAGCGTGCGGGGGTGAACCGGACGGATCGTCTCTATGCCCTGGTGGAGGAACTGCGGGCGGTGTCGCCCCGGCCGCGCAGCGCCCGCTGGCTGGCCGACCGGTTCGAGGTGAGCACCCGCACCGTCGAACGCGACATCGTCGCCCTCCAGGGTTCCGGCGTGCCGATCTGGGCCGAGCCCGGCCGCACCGGCGGTTACGTGGTCGACCGGTCGCACACCCTGCCGCCGGTCAACCTGACCGCCACCGAGGCGGTGGCGATGGCGGTGGCCCTGCACCGGCTCGCCGGCACCCCGTTCGCCATGGCCGGCGGCACGGCGCTGCGCAAACTGCTCGCGGTGCTGCCGGCCGCCGACGCCGCCGACGCGCGCCTGCTCGCCGGCCGGGTGCTGCTGGTCGGTTCCGGGCCGGCCACCTCCGTCCCGGCCGTCGTCGCCGACGCGGTCGCCGCCCGCCGGGTGCTGCGCCTGCGGTACGCCGACCGCTGCGGGGTGTCCTCGGCGCGCGAGGTCGAGCCGCTGGGCTACCTCGGCAACGACCGCCACTGGTACCTGCTCGCCTGGTGCCGGCTGCGCGCCGGCCTGCGCTGCTTCCGTACCGACCGGATCGTCGCGGTCGAGGCGTCGCCGGAGCGGGTGACCCGGGAGTTCTCCCCGGCCGACCTGGACGTCCCGGCCGAGCGGGTGCGCCGGCTGACCCTGGTCTGACTGTGAGCCCGGCGCGGGCCGCCCGACCGGTCGGCGCGCGGGCCGTCTGACGGATCGGTGTCCGGACCGGTCGGTAAACACCGACAGGACGGTGTCGCGGACACCCGGGAGGCTGGCTGCCGAGCCCGCCGGCCACCCGGTCGGCGGGGGAACAGGAGGCAACGCGTGACCAGCACACCCGTCACCTGGTTCGAGATCGGCACCGACCGGCCGGACGAGGCGCAGGGCTTCTACGCGGAGTTGTTCGGCTGGACCTTCACCGAGGAGGGAACGGCCGAGGGCGGCTCCTACCGGACGACCACGGCGGGGGAGCCGACCGGCATCGGCGGCGGCATCCGGGCTCTCGCCGAGGGCGCACCCGGCTACGCGATCCTCTACGCCGAGGTGGCCGACGTGGCGCAGGCGTGCGGGCGGGCCGAGGCGGCGGGCGGCACGGTGCTGACCCCGCCCCGGACCACGCCGGGCGGCCTGACCCTCGCCCTGCTGCGCGACCCGGTGGGCACCCACCTCGGCCTCTTCTCCTCAGGGGCCACCGCCTGAGACGAGGGGGCCGAAGTTGTGGTGTCCCAGTGCGTCGGACACCGCAACTTCGGCCCTGCTGCGTCGATCTTCGGCCCGCCGGGTCGGGTGGGCCGCAGGTGGGTCACTTGCCGGGCGTACCCTCCGGGCCGCCGTGGTGGCCGCGCCCGGCCGGGCCCGGGAAGACCCCGGCCTCGACGGCCTTGGTGATCGCGTCGGCCTGCTCCTGGGTGAGCTTGCCGTCCTTGACCGCCTGGGCCAGCCGCTCCGCCAGCTTCTCCTGCCGGTCCTGCGGCGACGGGCGCTCCGGCCGGTCACCCTTGGGGCGGTGCTGCTCACGCACCTTCTCCAGGGCGGCGGTCACCTTGTCGGTGTCGACCCCCAGCTCCTTGGCGAGCGCCTCGGCGAACTCGTTCTGCCGGTCGGCGCGCTGCTGCTGCCGGTCGGCGCCCGGCTCGGCCTCGCTGCTGACGCCGGCGGTCGGGGTCGCCGACTCCTCGGCGAAGGCCACCGTCGGAGCGGCGATCCCCACCCCGAGCACGCCGGCGGCAGCGAGGCCGACCAGCAGCTGCTTCTTCGACATCGTGCGGGACATCAGTCCTCCATGGGTCGGTGCTGTTGACGTCACCGACAGTGACCGCCGAACCTGGAAAACCCCCGTCCCGACCCTGTCCGCCAGCTGAAAATTCCACCCCTGGCCTCGGTGATCAAGAGGTTTCGGTCAGGAATGCGCTTTCCTTGAACGCGAACCTCTTGATCACCGGACCGAGGCGATGCCTGCGGCGCGAGGGCGGCGGGGCGGGGGTTACCGGACGGCGGGGGTGACGGTGAGGGTGCCGGCGGTGGCGTCCAGGGTGGCGCCGGTGCCGACGGGGACGGTGAGCTGCCCGGGACCGTGGCCGATCGGCAGGCCGCCGAGGACCGGCACGCCGAGGTCGCCCAGCCGGTCGGTGAGCACGTCCACGACTGTGGTGTCCCAGCCGTCCGCGCAGTCGGTGAACTGGCCCACCGCGACCCCGGCCAGGCCGTCGAGCACCCCGGCCCGGCGCAGGTGGGTGAGCATCCGGTCGACCTTGTACGGCGGCTCCTGCACCTCCTCGACCAGCAGCACCGCCCCGGTCAGGTCCGGCATGTCCGGGGTGCCGAGGGTGGCGGTGATCAGGCAGAGGTTCCCGCCGAGCAGCCGGCCCACCGCCCGGCCGGGAACCCGCACCGGATACGTCTCCTCCCCGGGCACCGCCTCGACGGTGACCGGCGCGGTGGTCATCAGCGCGGTGTGCAGCGACTCGGCGGACAGCAGCGGGGTCCGCTCGTCGACCCAGGCCGCCCCGGGGCCGTGCACCCCGGCCAGCCGGGCACCCCGCCAGAGCGCGAACTGCAGGGCGGTGATGTCGGAGAACCCGGCCACCACCTTCGGGTCCCGCCGCACGGCGGCCATGTCGATCAGGTCCACCACCCGCTGCGCGCCGTACCCGCCCCGGGTGCAGATCACCCCGCGCACCTTCGGGTCGGCGAAGGCGGCGTTCAGGTCCGCGGCGCGCAGCGCGTCGTCACCGGCGAGGTAACCCCGTCGGGCGTACGCGTTCGGTGCCACCTGCGGGCGCAGCCCCCAGCCGGTCAGCAGTTCGATGCCCCGGGCCACCCGCTCCGGCCGGGTCGGCCCGGACGGGGAGACCAGCAGCACCGTGTCCCCTTCCCGCAGCACGGGCGGACGCAGGACGGACGGGTCGTCGGCGGTCACAGCGGCCGAGCATAGCCGCCCCGCCGGGCGGACCGAGGCGTTCCCGGCGGCGGTCGACGCACCCGCTAGCCTCGACGGCGTGGGAACCGCACTGGTGATCGAGAACGACCCGACCGACGACCCCCGACGGCTGGGGGAGTGGCTGGTGGAGGGGGGCCTTGAGCTGCGGGTACTGCGTCCGCACGCCGGTGACGGGATCCCCGACGACCTCGACGGGTACGTGGCGCTGGTGGTGCTCGGCGGTGACCAGCACGCCTACCCGGCCCCCGACGGCACCCCGGGCGCACCCTGGTTCCCGAAGCTCGAAGGGTTGCTGCGCAAGGCGGTCCGGCACCGGGTGCCGACCCTCGGCGTCTGCCTCGGCGCGCAACTGCTCGCCACCGCGCACGCCGGCCTGGTCGAGCGCAGCCCGTCCGGCCCCGAGGTGGGCCCGGGGGTGGTCGGCCGGCGCGACGCCGCCGAGAGCGACCTGCTGTTCCGGTACGTGCCGCTGATCCCGGACGTGCTCCAGTGGCACACCGACGAGATCACCGAGCTGCCCCGGGCCGCCACCCTGCTGGCCGCCTCGACCCGCTACCCGCACCAGGCGTTCCGGCTCGGCGACCGGGCCTGGGGCCTGCAGTTCCACATCGAGTGCGACACCGCGATGATCGCCGAATGGGCGCACGGCTCCGCGCTGCTCGCCGAGTTGGGCTACGACGAGGACCTGGTGGTGGCCGCCTGCGACCGGGTGATGGCCGACGTCGAGGAGGTATGGCAGCCGTTCGCCGTCCGGTTCGCCGCCCTCGCCCTCGGTGAACTGGACGACGACACCCGCCGCAGCCTGCCCCTGCTCGGGCACTGAGATGAGCAGACCGACGAGGGGACGGTTGGCCCGCTACGGGTTCGCCGAGGGCGACGGTGGCGTCCGCGCCGCCGACCTGCTCGGGGCGGACGGCCTCGGGCTGTGGCAGGCCGACGAGCAGGAACCCACCGACAGGTCGGCGGCCGACCTGCTGGCCGCGCTCTCCCGGGCCGCCGACCCGGACCTGGCGCTGCGCCAACTGCACCGGATGGTGGAGACCGAACGCCGCACCGCCGCCGCCGACGCGACCGGATCGGAGCTGCTGGCCGCGCTCGCCGCCGACCCGGGACTGCGCCGCCGGCTGGTCGCCGTGCTCGGCGCCTCCGCCGCCCTCGGTGACCACCTGGTCGCCAACCCCGGTCAGTGGACGGTGCTCCGCACCGCCCCGGACGGGCTGGCCCCCACCGCCGACGGGCGGCTCGACCTGGCGCTCGCCGGGCGGCTGACCACCGCCACCGCGCCGGTGGCGGTGCTGCGGCAGGCGTACCGGCTGGCGTTGCTGCGGATCGCGGCGGCCGACCTGACCGGCGGACGCGGCCTGGAGCAGGTGATGGCGGCGCTGTCCGCGCTGGCCGACGCCACCCTCGCGGCGGCGTACGAGATCGCGGTGGGTGAGCTGCCGGCGGGCACGTCCCGGCCCCGGCTGGCCGTGGTGGCGATGGGCAAGTGCGGCGGCGACGAACTGAACTACGTCTCCGACGTCGACGTGATCTTCGTGGCCGCGACCGACGAGGACCTGCCCGCCGCGACCACCGTCGCCGCCCGGCTGATCCACGTCTGCGGGCTGGTCGCCTGGCCGGTGGACGCCGCGCTGCGCCCCGAGGGCAACCGGGGGCCGCTGGTGCGCACCCTCGCCAGTCACCTCGCCTACTACCAGCGGTGGGCCCGCACCTGGGAGTTCCAGGCGCTGCTGAAGGCCCGGCCGGCCGCCGGTGACCTGGCGTTGGCCGGCGAGTGGATCGACGCGCTCGCCCCGCTGGTCTGGCGGGCGTCCGAGCGTCCCGAGGCGGTCTCCGACGTGCGCGCCATGCGCCGTCGGATCATCGACAACATCCCGCCGAAGGAGCTGGACCGCGAGATCAAGCGGGGTCCGGGCGGGCTGCGGGACATCGAGTTCGCCGTCCAACTGCTGCAACTGGTGCACGGCCGGGGCGACGAGTCGCTGCGGGTGCCGGGCACCGTGCCGGCGCTGCGCGCGCTGGTGGCCGGCGGCTACGTCGGGCGGGCCGACGGTGAGGCGCTGCTGCGCGGATACCGCTTCCTGCGCGGTGTCGAGCACCGGCTCCAGCTCCAGGCGCTGCGGCGGACCCACACCGTGCCGACCGAACCGGCCGCGCTGCGCTGGCTGGCCGCCGGGCTCGGCTACGCCGCCACCCCGGGCCGCAGCGCCGTGGAGAGCTTCCGCGCCGACTGGGTCGCCCACGCCACAGAGGTACGCCGGCTGCACGCCAAGCTGCTCTACCGGCCGCTGCTGGAGTCGGTTGCCCGGGTGCCCGCCGACGGCCTGCGGCTCACCCCGGAGGCGGCCCGGCACCGGCTGGAGATCCTCGGCTTCGCCGACCCGGCCGGGGCGCTGCGGCACCTCCAGGCCCTCACCGGCGGGGTGAGCCGGACGGCGGCCATCCAGCGCACCCTGCTGCCGGTGCTGCTCAGCGAGTTCGCCGACGCGCCCGAACCGGACCGGGGGCTGCTCAACTACCGCCAGGTCTCCGACAAGCTCGGCAGCACCCCGTGGTACCTGCGGCTGCTGCGCGACTCCGGCCCGGTGGCCCGCCGGCTGGCCCGGGTGCTGTCCTCGTCCCGGTACGCGGCCGACCTGCTGGCCCGGGAACCCGAGGCGCTGCGGCTGCTGGCCGAGGAGAACGAACTGACGCCCCGGCCCCGGGAGGTGCTCTGCGACGGGTTCGCCGCCGCCGCGGCCCGGCACGCCGACCCGGTCGAGGCGACCCGGGCGGTACGCGCGCTGCGCCGCCGGGAACTCGTCCGGATCGCCTGCGCCGACGTGCTCAGCCGGGCCGGCGGGTTGGCCCCGCGACCCGAGCGCGGCGCGCCTGCCGGCCCGCTGGCCGACGTCACCCGGGTCGGCACCGGCCTGTCGTACGTCACCGACGCCACCCTGTCCGCCGCGCTGCGCGCCGTCCGGGCCGCCCAGCCGGAGCTGCCCGGCCTGCGGTTCGCGGTGATCGGCCTCGGTCGCCTCGGCGGGTACGAGTCGAACTACCTCTCCGACGCCGACGTGCTGTTCGTCTACGACCCGCCGGCCGGTACGGCGGAGAGCACGGCCAGCGCCGCCGCGCACGCGATCGCCGAGGAACTGCGCCGCCTGCTCGGGGCCCCCGCCCCCGACCCGGCGCTCGGGGTCGACGCCGACCTGCGCCCCGAGGGACGGCAGGGGCCGCTGGTGCGCAGTCTCGCCGCGTACGCCCAGTACTACGCCCGCTGGTCGCGGGTGTGGGAGGCGCAGGCGCTGCTGCGGGCCCGGTTCGTCTGCGGCGACGCCGACCTGGGCACCGAGTTCGAGCAGATGGTCGACCCGGTCCGCTACCCGGCCGACGGGTTGACCCGGGAACAGGTGGTCGAGATCCGCCGGATCAAGGCCCGGGTGGAGAACGAACGGCTGCCCCGGGGCGCCGACCCGGCCACCCACACCAAGCTCGGCCGGGGTGGCCTCGCCGACGTCGAGTGGGCGGTGCAACTGCTCCAGCTCCGGCACGCCGGGGCGTACCCGCAGCTGCGCGGCACGCGTACCCTCGACGCGCTCGCGGCGGCCCGGGACGCCAAGCTGGTCGACCCGGCGGACGCCGTCGCGATGACCGCCGGGTGGACCCTCGCCGCCCAGGTCCGTAACGCGTTGATGCTGGTCCGGGGGCGCGCCGGGGACCAGTTGCCACGGCACGGGGTGGAGTTGGCCGGCGTGGTGCGGCTGCTCGGCGCGGACGACCCGGGTGAGTTCCTCGACCACTACCTGCGCACCGCCAGGCGGTCCCGGGCGGCGATGCAACGCGTCCTCGACGCCGGGGGTTGAGCCCCGGCGTCGAGGACGGCTGAGGGTACGCCGAATGAGCGCGTCACCCGATGGCGACGGCCTGGTAAATGGTCGCAGAACGCTTTTCCCGCACTATTTTCCAGGCTCCGGAAAATGGTGTTCCGAATGGTGCGGGGTCAGCACCAGATTTGCGCGTAGCTGATGGAGTCGTTCCACTGCAGGCCCCAGAACGTCCCGAGGTTGGAGATCTCGGTGCGTGGGCCGACGGTGATGGGGCTGTCGGAACGGTCGCCGTTGCGGTAGAGCTTGTAGGCGCAGGTGCCCCGGTTGCGGACCGAGGTGACCGCGTTGTCGGCGTTGGTGTTGA
Source organism: Micromonospora wenchangensis (assembly GCF_002210435.1). Classification (GTDB taxonomy): domain Bacteria; phylum Actinomycetota; class Actinomycetes; order Mycobacteriales; family Micromonosporaceae; genus Micromonospora; species Micromonospora wenchangensis. The sequence goes on along the minus strand of NZ_MZMV01000026.1, from coordinate 4,555 downwards.
CCAGGCTGGCGCTGCCGTTGAGCACGTCCAGGATGTTGAGGAAGCCGGCGTCCTTGTAGAGGCAGAGCGCGCCGGTGGAGGGGCAGCTCAGGGCCAGTGCGTCCGTCGTGGCGGGCGCTGCGGCCTGGGCCGGGGCGCCGGCGAGGACGGTGGTGCCGACGAGGGCGAGGCCCGCGAGTGTGGTCCCGATGTGTCGCATGGTTTCCTCCCGTGAAGTGGTGGCGGGGGGCATGGCGCGACGCGGCACATGGCCGGCCAGCGAGCGACCTTCGACCGAGACGTCGACTGTCAATGCTGAGAATTGCGGATACCCGCATGTACGGCGGCAGGACGTGCCTGCGCCGTCGTCCAACAGTTCTCCCAGAGGCCCCCGTGGCCTGTTGTCGGTCCTTAACCTACGTGAAGGAAAATGGGGCGTCAATACTTCTCGATTTCTTTGGTAGTTCGGCGATTTCCGCGACCGTGAGGATCTCCGGTCGGATCCCCCCATCGTGGACGGAGATCGGGGCCCGCCCTACCGGCGGCGAACCAGCACCAGATGGTCGACCAGGGTGCCGGTCTGGCCGTCGGGGCCGGTCGCCTGCCGCTGCGGCGCGTCCAGCCGTTCGACGTCCCAGCCGTCCGGGTCGAGGTCGAGGTCGGCCAGGGTCTCCTGCGGGGTGGGGAACCGGATGTGGTGGTGCGCGGCGTTGCCCCACGGCGGCACCGCCCCGTGCTCGACCACGAGCAGCCGGCCGCCCGGGGCGACCGCCCGCGCCGCCGCCCGCAGCACCTCGGCCCGGGGGAACTCCAGCGGCGACTGGAGGAACTGCGCGGAGACCAGGTCGAACTCCCCGGCCGGGAAGGTCCGGGCCAGGTCGTGCCGCTGGAAGTCGACCAGGGCCGCCACCCCGGCGGCGGTCACCGCGGCGGCCGACCGTTGCAGGGCTGCGGTGGAGACGTCGACGGCCGTCACCCGCCAGCCCTGCCGGGCCAACCACACCGCGTCGCCGCCCTCGCCGCATCCCAGGTCCAGCGCGGTGCCCGGCGGCAGCGCCCCGGCCACGTCCACCAGGTGCGGATTGGGCCGCCCGCTCCAGTACCGCTCCCGACCCCGGTACAGCTCGTCCCAGTGCCGGGCGGTCGCCTCGTCCACCGCTGCGGCCTGCCCGCCGTCGCGGTCGTCGGCCCCGGTCCGCTCGACCACGTTCCCGGTTCGCTCGACCCCGGCCGCGGCGCGGTCGTCCACCGCCCCGGTCCGCTCGTACGCGGGCGCGGCCTGCCCGGGTACTGTCGCGCGTCGCGCGGCGACGGCCCGGTCGGTGTCCTCGGCGATCAGGTCGGCGTTGAGGGCGGCGGCGGCCTTCAGCCCCGCCGCCGCGGCGGCGATGACGGTGGCCTGCGGATCGGTGACGTTGCCGGCCACCCAGACCCCGGGCACCCCGGCCGCGCCGGAGGCGTCGGCGGCGATCCGGTCACCGAAGGCGTGCCCGCCGACGACGAAGTCCTCCGGGGTCAACCCGAGCCCGGCGAGGAAGGCGGCCCGTGCGGCGAACCGGGGCGCGACCACCAGCGCCTCCCGGGGGACCACCCGCCCGGACCGCAGCCGTACGCCGGTGAGCCGGTCGGCGGTGACCTCCAGCTCCGCCACCTCGCCGTCGACCACGGTGACCCCCCGGGCGGCCAGCCGTTCCGCCTCGTCGGCGGACAACGGCCCGGCGGTGTGGGTGAAGACCACCACGTCGTCGGTGAGCTGCCGGAACAGCAGCGCCTGGTGGGCAGCCATCGGGCCGGTGGCGAGCACCCCGACGGCCTGGTCGCGCACCTCCCACCCGTGGCAGTACGGGCAGTGCAGCACGTCGCGGCCCCACCGCCCGGCCAGCCCCGGCACGTCGGGCAACTCGTCGACCAGGCCGGTGGTGACCAGCAGCCGCCGGGCGTGCAGCACCCGACCGTCGGCCAGCGTCACCGCGAACCGCGCCGGTCCGCCGCCGCCGGCCGGGCGGGTGCTCTCTCCGGTGCCGGCGGTCGGGCCCGCGCCGGTGGCACCGGGTACGCCGTCGAGCGGGTGGGCGGCGGTGACGGTGGCGTCGAGCAGGGTCACGCCGTACCGGGCCACCTCGGCCCGGCCCGTCGCGTACAGGGTGTCGGGTGGGACACCCTCGTTGGTCAGGAAGTTGTGCACGTGGTCGGCCGGGGCGTTGCGCGGGGTGCCGCCGTCGACCACCACCACGTCGCGGCGGAACCGGCCCAGGGCGAGCGCGCCGCTGAGCCCGGCCGCGCCGCCGCCGACCACCACCACGTCGTGCACCACCGGGTACGTCATGACCACTGCCTCCCTCCGCGCGGGTCCGTCCCGCCGATGCTCCGGATCGTCCGCCCGGATCGCCGCACTGCCAAAAATCGTTGCCGGAATGGCAAACTGGTGCGGTGACCGGCGAACCCAGCGACATCACCTCGGACGAGGTGCTCACCACGGTCGGGCCGCGGCTGCGGGCGCTACGGCAGCAGCGCGGCGTGACACTGAGTCAGCTCGGCGCGGCGACCGGCATCTCGGTCAGCACCCTGTCCCGGCTGGAGTCGGGCGGCCGCCGGCCCACCCTGGAACTCCTGCTCGCCCTGGCCCGCTTCCACCGGGTGCCGCTGGACGACCTGGTCGGCACGCCGATGATCGGGGATCCCCGGGTCCACCGCCGGCCGGTCGTCCGGCACGGCGTCACCATCGTGCCGTTGACCCGCCGCCCGGGTGGCGTCCAGGCGTACAAGATGGTGTACCCGCCGCGGGTGCCGGCGGGGGAGCCGACCCCGCAGGTGCACGAGGGGTACGAGTGGCTCTACGTGCTCTCCGGCCGGATCCGGCTGCTGCTCGGCGGGCACGACCTCACCCTCGACGCCGGTGAGGTCGCCGAGTTCGACACCCGCACGCCGCACTGGTTCGGCAACCCGTTCGAGCTGCCGGCCGAGATCCTCAGCCTCTTCGGCCCCCAGGGCGAACGCCTACACGTCCGCGCCCGCCCCACCCGCCCCACCGCCCCCGCCCAGTCGAGTTGATCAAGAGGTTGGCGTCACCCTGCCGCGAATCCGTGACGCCAACCTCTTGATCACGGGGCAACGGCGTGGTGATCAAGAGGTTGGCGTCGAAAATCCGGGGCAGGGCTGACGCCAACCTCTTGATCGCCCGGCCCGGACGGGGGTGGTCTGCGGTGATCAAGAGGTTTACGTCAGGAACGGCGACCAGGCTGACGCCAACCTCTTGATCAACACGAGCGGGCGCGAGCAGACGCGGGGTGAGTAGGCGCGGGGTGGGGGCGGGGGCCGGCGGGTCAGGAGTGGAGGGTCCAGGTGCCGGCGCGGGGGACGGTGACCAGGGTCCATGGGCCGTCGGCGGTGACGGTGGCGTCGGGTGAGACGGTCAGCCAGGGGGAGTGGTGGACCCGGACCGGGACCTGACCGGCGGCGGTGGTCCGGAACGTCAGCGTGGCGGCGTCCTGCCGGACCAGCACCCCGGGCGCGGCGACCAGGGGCGTCGGGTCGGTCACCGCGTACAACCGCCAGTGCCGGTCCGACCAGACCTCGGTCAGGTACGGCAACCCCGCCCCGACCAGTTCCGCCTCGGCCCGGCCCACCCAGGACAGCGGCGCGTCGGCGACGGCGACGTACTGCACGGCGTACTCGTCCAGCCAGGCCCGGTAGCTGTCGGCGGTCAACGGCACACCGGTGCCACCGGCCCCCGGGACGGTGGTGAAGAACAGCGGGTTGCGGCCGATGTCGACCTGACGCAGCCAGCCCCGAGCCAGCGGCACCTCGCCGAGCTGCGCGGCCTCCCAGTAGTTGCGGGTCGGCGGCACCTCCACCCGCCCGGTGAGCCCACGCCGGCCCAACTCGGCGGCGAGCGGGGCGAAGTAGCCCCGGTCGGCGGTCGGATCGTCGGCGCTGCGGACGTCGGCGGCGACCACCGGCGGCAGCCACCAGCACACTGCCGCCAGCAGCACGGCCAACGCCACCGCGCCGGTCCCGGCGGACAGACCGACAGGCGGGACCGGTCGGGTGGCCCCGCCGGACCCCGGGGCGGCCCGGCGGCGGGGCAGCCACGCGGTGAGCCGGGCGGGTGGCCGGGCGGCGGCGGCCAGCACCGGCAGCGCGAACATCGTCACCAGGCGGGTCGCGTTCAGGCCGACCGGGGTGTGCACCAGCGCCGCCGCCAGCACCCCGCCCGCCGACAGCAACGCCCCCACCCGCACCGGCCGGTACGCCACCAACGCCGCCACCAGCAGGCTGGCCGTGACTGACCGCAGGGTGTCGGTGCCGCTGATGTTCATCCAGCCGCCCTCGCCGAACAGCAGCCCGGTGACCGCCAGCGGCACCGCCGCCGCGACCCCGAGCAGCAGGCCGTCGGCCCACCGGCGGGTGACCAGCAGCGCCACCCCGGCCAGGCCGACGAACAGGCCCGCCACCGGGCTGCTCGCCGACGCGAGCACCGCGCCGGCCACCGCCAGGACCGGCCGGCCCCAGCGCCCGCCCCGTGCCCAGCGCCCGCCCCGGCCGGCCGGCCGCCAGGCCTCGCCCCGGCTGCCCG
>NZ_MZMV01000025.1 GCF_002210435.1 Micromonospora wenchangensis | reverse complement strand
GTGCCGGGCGCGGCCGGCTCCGGGGAGCCGGCGGGCGGTCCGCCCGGGTCGCCTCCCGACGGCGGCGCCGGTTCCGTCACGGGGTCCTCCTGTCGCGATGTGGGTCCACCGTCACGCGACGGACACCGGCCAGGCTACCGCCGCCGCGCACCGCGGGTGCCCCCTGCCGGATCATCACCCCGACGGGTCAGTCGACGTTCGGGGCGAAGTCCTGCCCGTACGGGGAGCCGGCCAGCCGGACCACCCCGATCACCACCAGCGTCACCACCGCGACCGCGACCAGCACCAGGCCCACCCGGGCCAGCCGCTCCCCCCGCCGCAGCCAGGCCGCGCCGGTGAGGAACCCACCCGAGGCGTACGCCTCCCGGCGGGCCTGCCGGGCCAACTGGAGGGCGATCGTGGCGGGCACCACCCCGCCGACGAAGATCCCGGTCAACGCCCCGATCAACCCGAGCGCGAAGACGGCCCGTGCCTTGGTGGCGCGTACCGGGTCGGGGTCGAGCGGATGACGTGGTGGCTGGTGCGCCAACGGCACCTGCCCCGCAGCGGTCGTCATGCCCACCATCATGCCCGGCCACCGGCCGTACCGGACACGTGCCGACGGGCACCGCCCCGAAACGAGGAAGGCCCCCGGCGCGATGCCGGGGGCCTTCCTCGTCAGCTGGTGCTCAGCGGTACGACCCGAAGTCGAAGTCGTCCAGCGGAACCGCCTGGCCGCTGGCCGGCCCGAAGCCGTAGTCGGTCTCCGGGTAGCCGGTCATCGAGTAGACCTTGGCCTTCGCCTCCTCGGTCGGCTCGACCCGGACGTTGCGGTACTTGCTGATGCCGGTACCGGCCGGGATGAGCTTACCGATGATCACGTTCTCCTTGAGGCCGACCAGCGAGTCGCTGCGCGAGTTGATCGCCGCGTCGGTCAGCACCCGGGTGGTCTCCTGGAAGGAGGCCGCCGAGAGCCAGGAGTCGGTGGCCAGCGAGGCCTTGGTGATACCCATCAGCACCGGACGACCGGCGGCGGGCTCGCCACCCTCGCCGACGAGCCGGCGGTTCTCCGACTCGAACAGCGCCCGGTCGACCAGCACACCCGGCAGGAACTCGGTCGAGCCGGAGTCGATGACCGTCACCCGCTTGAGCATCTGGCGGATGATGATCTCGATGTGCTTGTCGTGGATGAGCACACCCTGCGAGCGGTAGACCTCCTGGACCTCCTGGGTCAGGTGGACCTGGACCGCGCGCGGGCCGAGGATGCGCAGCAGCTCGTGCGGGTCGATGGTGCCCTCGGTGAGCTTCTCGCCGACCTCGACGTGGTCCCCGTCGTGGGTCCGCAGCCGGACCCGCTTGGAGATCTTGTCGTAGACGATCTCGTCGCTGCCGTCGTCCGGCACCACGATGATCTTCCGGGACCGCTCGCCGTCCTCGATCCGGATCCGGCCCGGGGTGTCGGCGATGGGCGCCTTGCCCTTCGGGATCCGGGCCTCGAAGATCTCCTGGACACGCGGCAGACCCTGGGTGATGTCCTCACCCGCGACACCGCCGGTGTGGAAGGTACGCATCGTCAGCTGGGTACCCGGCTCACCGATCGACTGGGCGGCGATGATGCCGACCGCCTCGCCGACGTCCACGGTCTTGCCGGTCGGCAGCGAACGGCCGTAGCACGCACCGCAGACGCCCAGCTTCGACTCGCAGGTGAGCACGCTGCGCACCCGGACCGTCTCCACCCCGGCGGCGACGATCTTGTCGACCCCGATGGAGTTGATGTCCTGACCCCGGTGGGCCACCACGGTGCCGTCCGGCCCCTTGATGTCGTCGGCCAGGGTACGGGCGTGCACGCTGGTCTCGGCGTGCTCGTGGACGACCAGCCGGCCGCCCTCCAGACGCTCGCCGATCTGCATCGGGATCGCCCGGTCGGTGCCGCAGTCCTCCTCGCGGATGATGACGTCCTGCGAGACGTCCACCAGACGACGGGTCAGGTAACCCGAGTCGGCGGTACGCAGCGCGGTGTCCGCCAGACCCTTACGGGCACCGTGCGTGGAGATGAAGTACTCCAGCACGGACAGACCCTCCCGGTACGACGCCTTGATGGGTCGCGGGATGATCTCGCCCTTCGGGTTGGCCACCAGACCACGGATCGCCGCGATCTGCCGGAGCTGGAGCAGGTTACCGCGGGCGCCCGAGTTGATCATCTTCCACAGCGGGTTCTCCTGCGGCAGCGCGGTGTCCATCTCCTTGGCGACCTCGTTGGTCGCCTTGGTCCAGATCTCGATGAGTTCGCCGCGACGCTCCTCGGCGGTCATCAGACCACGCTGGTACTGCTTGTCGATCCGGTCGGCTTCCTTCTCGTACCGCTCCAGGATCTCCCGCTTGCGCGGCGGAGCGATGACGTCCTCCATGCCGATGGTCACGCCGGACCAGGTGGCCCAGTGGAAGCCGGCCTCCTTGAGCCCGTCCAGGGTGGCGGCCAGCGCCACCTTGGGGAAGCGCTCGGCGAGGTCGTTGACGATCGCGGAGAGCTGGCCCTTGCGGATCTCGTAGTTCACGAAGCGGTAGCCCTGCGGCAGCGTCTCGTTGAACAGGACCCGGCCGAGCGTGGTCTCCACGGTCAGCGGCTCACCCTCGACCCAGCCCTCCGGGGCGACCCAGGGCTCCGCGCCGTTGCCGTTGTCGACACCGATCACGTCCCGCAGCCGGATCTTGACCGGGGTCTGCAGGTGCAGCTCGCCCGCGTCGAAGGCCATCCGCGCCTCGGCGTCCGAGCTGAACGCCCGGCCCTCGCCGATGCCACCCGGGGTCAGGTGGGTGAGGTGGTAGAGGCCGATGACCATGTCCTGGGTGGGCATGGTGACGGGCTTGCCGTCGGCCGGCTTGAGGATGTTGTTCGACGACAGCATCAGGATCCGCGCCTCGGCCTGGGCCTCGGCCGACAGCGGCACGTGCACCGCCATCTGGTCACCGTCGAAGTCGGCGTTGAACGCGGTGCAGACCAGCGGGTGGATCTGGATCGCCTTGCCCTCGACCAGCTGCGGCTCGAAGGCCTGGATGCCCAGGCGGTGCAGCGTCGGCGCGCGGTTGAGCAGCACCGGGTGCTCGCCGATGACCTCTTCCAGCACGTCCCACACGACCGGGCGCTGCCGCTCGACCATCCGCTTGGCGGACTTGATGTTCTGCGCGTGGTTGAGGTCGACCAGCCGCTTCATCACGAACGGCTTGAACAGCTCCAGCGCCATCTGCTTGGGCAGGCCGCACTGGTGCAGCTTCAGCTTCGGGCCGACCACGATGACCGAACGGCCGGAGTAGTCGACGCGCTTGCCGAGCAGGTTCTGCCGGAACCGGCCCTGCTTGCCCTTGAGCATGTCGGACAGCGACTTGAGCGGGCGGTTACCCGGGCCGGTGACCGGCCGGCCACGACGGCCGTTGTCGAACAGCGCGTCGACGGCCTCCTGGAGCATCCGCTTCTCGTTGTTGACGATGATCTCGGGCGCGCCGAGGTCGATCAGCCGCTTGAGCCGGTTGTTCCGGTTGATCACACGGCGGTACAGGTCGTTCAGGTCGGAGGTCGCGAAGCGGCCACCGTCGAGCTGCACCATCGGGCGCAGGTCCGGCGGGATTACCGGGACGCAGTCCAGCACCATGCCCAGCGGCGAGTTGCGGGTGTTCAGGAACGCCGCGACGACCTTCAGCCGCTTGAGCGCACGGATCTTGCGCTGGCCCTTGCCGGAGCGGATGGTCTCGCGCAGGTTCTCGGCCTCGGCGTCGAGGTCCATGTTCTGGACCAGCGCCTTGATCGCCTCGGCGCCCATGCCACCGGTGAAGTACTCGCCGAACCGGTCACGCAGCTCGCGGTAGAGCAGCTCGTCGGTGACCAGCTGCTTGGAGTCGAGCTTGCGGAACGTGTCGAGGACCTCGTCGAGGCGGTCGATCTCGCGCTGGGCCCGGTCGCGGATCTGGCGCATCTCGCGCTCTCCGCCCTCCTTGACCTTGCGCCGGACGTCCGCCTTGGCACCCTCGGCCTCCAGCTCGGCCAGGTCGGCCTCGAGCTTGGCGGCCCGCTTCTCGATCTCCGAGTCGCGGCTGTTCTCGGACTGCCGCTTCTCGGCCAGGATCTCGTTCTCGATCGTCGAGAGGTCACGGTGACGCGCCTCGGCGTCCACGCTCGTCACGACGTACGAGGCGAAGTAGATGATCTTTTCGAGGTCCTTGGGGGCGAGGTCCAGCAGGTAGCCCAGCCGGCTCGGCACGCCCTTGAAGTACCAGATGTGGGTCACCGGAGCAGCCAGCTCGATGTGCCCCATCCGCTCACGACGGACCTTGGAGCGGGTCACCTCGACGCCGCAGCGCTCACAGATGATGCCCTTGAACCGGACCCGCTTGTACTTGCCGCAGTAGCACTCCCAGTCCCGCTGAGGACCGAAGATCTTCTCGCAGAAGAGCCCGTCCTTCTCCGGCTTGAGGGTGCGGTAGTTGATCGTCTCGGGCTTCTTGACCTCACCGTGCGACCACTGACGGATGTCGTCCGCGGTCGCGAGGCCGATGCGCAGCTCGTCGAAGAAGTTGACGTCGAGCACTATGTCCCCTATGTCGTCGTCTTTACAGCTAGATCACGGGCGGGGTCGGGAGCCGGACAGCCGGCCCCCGACCCGCACCACTTACACCTCTTCGACCGAGCTCGGCTCGCGCCGGGACAGGTCGATGCCCAGCTCCTCCGCGGCCCGGAACACCTCGTCGTCGGTCTCGCGCATCTCCAGGGCCACCCCGTCGCTGCTGAGCACCTCGACGTTCAGGCACAGCGACTGGAGTTCCTTGAGCAGCACCTTGAACGACTCCGGGATGCCCGGCTCCGGGATGTTCTCGCCCTTGACGATCGCCTCGTAGACCTTGACCCGGCCCAGGACGTCGTCGGACTTGATGGTCAGCAGTTCCTGCAGGGCGTAGGCGGCGCCGTACGCCTGCATGGCCCAGCACTCCATCTCACCGAAGCGCTGGCCACCGAACTGCGCCTTACCACCCAGCGGCTGCTGCGTGATCATCGAGTACGGTCCGGTCGACCGGGCGTGGATCTTGTCGTCGACCAGGTGGTTGAGCTTCAGGATGTAGATGTAGCCGACCGCGATCGGGTCGGGCAGCGGCTCGCCGGAACGACCGTCGAACAGCTGCGCCTTGCCGGAGGAACCGATCAGCTGCTTGCCGTCCCGGTTGGGCAGGGTCGACGCGAGCAGACCGGAGATCTCCTCCTCGCGGGCACCGTCGAAGACCGGCGTGGCCACGTTGGTGTCCGGCTCGGACTCGTGCGCCTCGATCGAGCGGAGCTGACGCTTCCACTCGGTGTCGTCGCCGTCCACGCTCCAGCCGGTCTTGGCCACCCACCCGAGGTGGGTCTCCAGCACCTGGCCGATGTTCATCCGGGACGGCACACCCAGCGGGTTCAGCACGATGTCGACCGGGGTGCCGTCCTCCAGGAACGGCATGTCCTCGATCGGCAGGATCTTCGAGATGACACCCTTGTTGCCGTGCCGGCCGGCGAGCTTGTCGCCGTCCTGGATCTTGCGCTTCTGGGCGACGTACACCCGGACCAGCTCGTTGACGCCCGGCGGCAGTTCGTCGCCGTCCTCGCGGGAGAAGGTCCGCACCCCGATGACCGTGCCGGTCTCGCCGTGCGGCACCTTCAGCGAGGTGTCCCGGACCTCCCGGGCCTTCTCGCCGAAGATCGCGCGCAGCAGCCGCTCCTCCGGGGTCAGCTCGGTCTCGCCCTTGGGTGTCACCTTGCCGACCAGGATGTCGCCGGGGACGACCTCGGCGCCGATCCGGATGATGCCGCGCTCGTCGAGGTCGGCGAGCATCTCCTCGCTGACGTTCGGGATGTCCCGGGTGATCTCCTCCGGGCCGAGCTTGGTGTCCCGGGCGTCGACCTCGTGCTCCTCGATGTGGATCGAGGTGAGCACGTCCTGCTGCACGAGGCGCTGCGACAGGATGATCGCGTCCTCGTAGTTGTGGCCCTCCCAGCACATGAACGCGACAAGCAGGTTGCGTCCGAGCGCCATCTCGCCCTCGTCGGTGCACGGACCGTCGGCGATGACCTGGCCGGCCTCGACGCGGTCGCCCTCGAAGACGACAGGCTTCTGGTTGACGCAGGAGCCGGCGTTGGAGCGGCGGAACTTGTGCAGCAGGTACGTCCGGCGGTGGCCGTCGTCCTGGTGGATGGTGATGTAGTCGGCGCAGAGATCCTCGATCACGCCGCCGACCTCGGCCACCACCACGTCACCGGCGTCGACCGCGGCGCGGTACTCCATGCCGGTGCCGACCAGCGGCGACTCCGCCTTGACCAGCGGCACCGCCTGACGCTGCATGTTCGCGCCCATGAGCGCGCGGTTGGCGTCGTCGTGCTCCAGGAACGGGATCATCGCGGTCGCGACCGAGGTCATCTGCCGCGGCGACACGTCCATGTAGTCGACCGCGCCGGGCGCGACGTCCTCGGTCTCGCCGCCCTTACGGCGGACCAGGACCCGGTCCTCGGCGAACGTGCCGTCGGCCTTGAGCGGCGCGTTGGCCTGGGCCTTGACGAACCGGTCCTCCTCGTCCGCGGTCAGGTAGTCGATCTGGTCGGTGACCCGACCCTCGACGACCTTCCGGTACGGCGTCTCGATGAAGCCGAACGGGTTGACCCGGGCGAAGGTGGACAGCGCGCCGATCAGGCCGATGTTCGGGCCTTCCGGCGTCTCGATCGGGCACATCCGGCCGTAGTGGGACGGGTGCACGTCGCGGACCTCGAAGCCGGCCCGCTCCCGGGACAGACCACCCGGGCCGAGCGCGCTCAGCCGCCGCCGGTGGGTCAGGCCCGCCAGCGGGTTGGTCTGGTCCATGAACTGGGACAGCTGGGACGTGCCGAAGAACTCCTTGATCGCCGCCACCACCGGGCGGATGTTGATCAGGGTCTGCGGCGTGATCGCCTCGACGTCCTGCGTGGTCATCCGCTCGCGGACGACCCGCTCCATCCGGGAGAGACCCACCCGGACCTGGTTCTGGATCAGCTCACCCACGGTACGCAGGCGACGGTTGCCGAAGTGGTCGATGTCGTCGGCCTCGTAGCCCTCCTCACCGGCGTGCAGCCGGCAGAGGTACTCCACGGTGGCGACGACGTCGTCCTCGGTGAGCGTGCCGGTGGTGATCGGCACGTCGAGTTCGAGCTTCTTGTTGAACTTGTACCGCCCGACCTTGGCGACGTCGTACCGCTTCGGGTTGAAGAAGAGGTTGTCGAGCAGGGTCTGGGCGTTCTCGCGGGTCGGCGGCTCGCCAGGGCGGAGCTTGCGGTAGATGTCGAGCAGGGCCTCGTCCTGGCCGGCGATGTGGTCCTTCTCGAGCGTGGTCATCATCAGCTCGGACCAGCCGAACTTCTCGCGGATCTGCTCGGCGGACCAACCGATGGCCTTGAGCAGGACCGTGACGGCCTGCCGGCGCTTGCGGTCGATGCGGACGCCGACCGTGTCGCGCTTGTCGATGTCGAACTCCAGCCAGGCACCCCGGCTGGGGATGACCTTGACGCTGGAGAGGTCGCGGTCGGAGGTCTTGTCCGGCTGCTTGTCGAAGTAGACGCCCGGGGACCGGACGAGCTGGCTGACCACGACGCGCTCGGTGCCGTTGATGATGAAGGTGCCCTTGGGCGTCATCATCGGGAAGTCACCCATGAACACCGTCTGGCTCTTGATCTCGCCGGTGGTGTTGTTGGTGAACTCCGCCGTCACGAACAGCGGGGCGCAGTAGGTCAGGTCCTTCTCCTTGCACTCCTCGATCGAGGCCTTGACCTCGTCGAAGCGCGGTGCCGAGAAGGACAGCGACATGGTGCCGGAAAAGTCCTCAATGGGACTGATCTCGTCGAGGATTTCCGCGAGACCCGAGCGTGCGTGCGGGTCGTCCGCCGACCGGCCCTGCCAAGCCTCGTTGCCGACGAGCCAGTCGAAGGACTCGTTCTGGATGGCGAGGAGGTTGGGGACCTCGAGGTGTTCGGTGATCCTGCCGAAAGAAACTCGGCGGGGCGCGAAAGCGCTCGACGTACGACTGGTCTTCGCAGGGCGGGAAGCTGCCAAGATGCGTCCTTCCGAGGACCGGTGCTGCAGAACGGCTGGTACGCGTGCACTCCAATGACCCCACCAGAAATATCCGTAACCGGACATTTCCGAGCAGGGGTCAAGTCGGAAGGCAGCGCAAACTAGCAGTGTAGCCGAGAGGCTAACCGCTGTCCAGCCCATCCCGCAGGTCGTCGCGGAACGCGCCTCGGGACCCCGGAGATCGGGGTCGTACCGGGCCGCTCGGAACACGACGTTCCTGTCGGACCGCTCGGGCGGAGCGGCTGCTGGTGCTGCCGCAGCCATTACCCGAGAGGGGGCCGTCGCAAGCGCGGAAGGTCTTGCTGGTGTCAGCGTGCCTGGCAGGCCGGGGCCACGTCAAGAGGCTCCAAGCGCCTGCTCGCCGGGTTTCCCACGGATGGGCTACCCACCGCGACACCGCCATGTCGCACCACGAGTGCGAACACCCTGCTCACACCACTGATACCCGGAGTCACCAAGCATGACGGGCGGTGATCCGTCAGTCGGATCACCGCCCGTTCAGTTTGCGGTGTGCCGCGGCTCACCCGAGCCGGACACGCGCCACGGTCGACCGCAGGGGTCGACCACAGGTCACTTGAGGGTGACCTTGGCGCCCTCACCCTCGAGCTTGGCCTTCGCCTTCTCGGCGGTCTCCTTGTTGACCTTCTCCAGGATCGCCTTCGGCGCGGACTCGACCGCGTCCTTGGCCTCCTTGAGGCCCAGGCCGGTCAGCTCACGCACGACCTTGATGACCTGGATCTTCTTGCCACCGTCGGCCTCCAGGACGACGTCGAACTCGTCCTTCTCCTCCTCGACCGGCGCGGCGGCGGCGCCACCGGCACCGCCCGCGGCGGCGACCGCGACCGGCGCGGCGGCGGTGACCTCGAAGGTCTCCTCGAACTGCTTCACGAACTCGGAGAGCTCGATCAGCGTCATCTCCTTGAACGCGTCGAGCAGCTCGTCGGTGCTGAGCTTCGCCATGTCTGGCGTCCTTTCTCGCAATGAAAATTAAAGAACGTGGTGCGCCGGGAGGCCTCAGGCCGCCTCGGCGCCCTCCTGCTCGCGCTTCTTGTCCGCCAGGGCGGCCGCCGCGCGGGCGGCCTTGGAGAGCGGCGCCTGGAACAGGGCCGCGGCCTTGCTCAGGTTGCCCTTCATCGCGCCGGCCAGCTTGGCCAGCAGCACCTCACGGGACTCCAGGTCGGCGAGCTTCGTGACCTCGGCCGCGGAGATGGCCTTGCCCTCGAACACACCGCCCTTGATGACGAGCTTCGGGTTGGCCTTCGCGAAGTCGCGAAGACCCTTCGCCGCCTCGACGACGTCGCCCGAAACGAAAGTCAGCGCGGTAGGACCGGTGAACAGCTCGTCGAGGCCGGAGATGCCCGCCTCGGTCGCGGCACGCTTGGCCAGCGTGTTCTTCGCGACCGTGTAGGTGGTCTCCTTGCCGAGCGAGCGCCGCAGCTGGGTGAGCTGGGAAACCGTCAGACCACGGTACTCGGTGAGCACCGCGGCGCCCGAGGTACGGAAGCTCTCGGTCAGCTCAGCGACGGCCGTGGCCTTGTCGGCCCGGATCGGCTTGTCCGCCATGTCCCTCCTCTCTCGTTACTCGGAGCTGGTCGCCGTCGGGGAGCACGGGGCTCGGTGACGGCGCCGGAGGCGTCACGACAACGAAAAAGCCCCGGCGCAGGGCGCGCGGGGCGAGGGCGGGGCCGATCACCATGGTCGGCGGACCACGGGGAGGAACCGAACTACGCTTACCGCCCTGCGCGGGTCGCCCGTCATCGCGGAACCTTCGACCGTGCCGGGGCACGGTGACCAGCGGTCTCTGGGTGGAACTACCGCACCAGGTTACGCGACGGCCCGGCCATCACCAAATCGCCCCCGCCGGTCACGGGCGGACCCGCCGCCACCTGGCGTAGCCGGCCAGCGCCACCCCCGCCCAGGCCAGCGCCCAGGCCGACAGGAGCAGCGCGGTGCCGGCGGGCAGCGAACCGGCGAGCGCCCGCGCGGTGGCCAGCACCGGCGGCACCAGCCAGGGCGCCACCGAGCCGCGCAGGCCCAGCGCGAGGGTGCCCACCGCGCCCACGGCGAGCACGGCGACGCCGTACCCGGCGCTGCGGGTGAGCGCCCGGCTGGCCAGGGCACCCAGGGCCACCGCGGGCAGCAGGGCGAGCAGGTGCGCCCACAGGCCGAGGGCCAGCGCCGCCACCGCCGACGGGTCACCCGGACCGGGCGCGGCCACCCCGCCGACCAGCCACGGGAAGACCAGCGCGACCAGCACCGTGCCCACCCCGGCGAGCACCGCCGCGAGCAGCCCGGCGAGCCGTTCCCGGACCGGGCCGACCAGCACCTGCGCCAGCCGGCGCTGCACGTCCGGCTCGACGTCCAGCAGGATCCTGGTCTGCCAGGCCAGCACCGGGAAGAGCACCACCGCGCTGACGCCGTACGCCTCCGCCGGGCGGGCCCGGCCGCCGCCGTACAGGATGCCGAGGGCCAGCAGGCCGGCCAGCAGCGGCGCCAGCGCCCGTCCGGTACGCAGGAAGCCGGCCAACCGCATCCGGACCAGCGCGCTCACCAGGCCACCTCCCCCGCCCGGCCGTCCCGCGTCGGATCACCGGTCGGCCCGGCCCCGGCGGGCGGGACGGGTGCCGGCGGCGCAGCCGCCCGTGTGGGCGGGACGGCGGGTTCGCGTACCCGCAGGATCTGGTGGCCGTCGGCGCGCAACCGGGCGACGGTGCCGGCCACCCGCGCGGCCGGCACCGCGACCTCGACCACGGCGACTGCCGCGTCACCGGTGGCCGGCTCGTCGGTGAGCAGGCCGTCGGCGACCGTCCAGTGCCGGGCCCCCGGGAGCCGGACCGTCTCGCCCCGGTGGTCGCTGACCAGCACCGCTCCCCCGGCCGTCAGCACCTCGTCGACCAGTTCCGGGACCAGGCCTCGGGCGGCGGCGTCCAGCCCCTCCCAGGGCTCGTCGAGGACCAGCAGGCCGGGGGTCCGCAGCATCGCCTGAGCCAGGCCGACCTTCTGCGCGGTGCCCTTGGACAGGTCGGGCATCCGGACCGTGCGGAACGGGGCCAGGCCCAGCCGGTCGGTCCACCTGTCGACGGCCCGGTCGGCGTCGGCCCGGCCCAGGCCGGCGGCCCGGCCCATCGCGGTGAGGTAGCGGGTCACGGTGAACGGCTGGTCGGCGGGGAACCGCTCGGGCACCCAGCCGACCCGGTGCGGGCGGTCGACCACCCGGCCCCGGACCGGGCGCAGCACCCCGGCGCAGAGTTGCAACAGGGTGGACTTGCCGGCCCCGTTGCGGCCGAGCACCACCGCCACCTCGCCCGGGTCGAGACGGGCCGTGACGCCGCGCAGCACCCAGGGGCCGCCCCGGCGGTACCGGAGCCGGACGTCCTCCAGTCGCATGGGGTGAGCCTGCCACAACCCGACACACGGCAGGGGCCCCGCCACGGTGCGTGGCGGGGCCCCTGCGCGGGAGCGGTCGGGATCAGCCCTCGACGGCGGTCTCCTGGAGGTTCTTCACCACGTTCGGGTCGACCGGGACGCCCGGACCCATCGTGGTGGCCAGGGTGACCTTCTTGAGGTACTTGCCCTTGGCAGCGGACGGCTTGGCGCGGAGCACCTCGTCCAGCACCGCGGCGTAGTTGTCGATCAACTGGTTCTCGGAGAACGAGGCCTTGCCGATGATCAGGTGGAGGTTGGAGTGCTTGTCCACCCGGAAGGTGATCTTGCCGCCCTTGATGTCCGAGACGGCCTTGGTGACGTCCATGGTCACGGTGCCGGTCTTCGGGTTCGGCATCAGGCCGCGCGGGCCCAGGATCCGCGCGATCCGGCCGATCTTGGCCATCTGGTCCGGCGTGGCGATCGCCGCGTCGAAGTCCAGCCAGCCGCCCTGGATCCGGGCGACCAACTCGTCCGTGCCCACCTCGTCGGCACCGGCGGCGACGGCCTCCTCGGCCTTCGCGCCGGCGGCGAAGACGATCACGCGGGCGGTCTTACCGGTGCCGTGCGGCAGGTTGACCGTGCCGCGGACCATCTGGTCCGCCTTGCGGGGGTCGACGCCGAGGCGCATGGCGACCTCGACCGTGGCGTCGAACTTGGCGCTGGTGGTGTCCTTGGCGAGCTTGACCGCCTCGGCCGGGGTGTAGAGCTTCGACTTGTCGATCGCCTCGGCGGCCTTGCGGTACGTCTTGCTGCGCTGCATCTCGGGTTACTCCTGTGGTCTCTGGCGGGCCGCGGTCGACGCGCGCCCTCCCACGAACTGGTCTGGGGGACTGACGGGCGTCAGTCGTTGACGACGATGCCCATCGACCGGGCGGTACCGGCGATGATCTTCGCAGCCTGGTCGATGTCGTTGGCGTTGAGGTCGACCATCTTCTTCTCGGCGATCTCGCGCACCTGGGCCTGGCTCACCGAGCCGACCTTCTGGCTCTGCGGCACGCCGGAGCCCTTGTCCACACCGGCGGCCTTGAGCAGCAGCCGGGCGGCGGGCGGGGTCTTCAGGACGAACGTGAAGGAGCGGTCCTCGTAGACGCTGATCTCGGCGGGGACAATGTCGCCCCGCTGGGACTCGGTCTGCGCGTTGTAGGACTTGCAGAACTCCATGATGTTCACGCCGTGCTGACCGAGCGCGGGGCCCACCGGCGGAGCCGGGGTCGCCTGGCCCGCCTTCAGCTGAAGCGTGAACGTCTTGACGAGCTTCTTCTTCGGAGGCATGTCACTTCCTGGGGCTTGGAACTGGGAAAGGTGCCGGCCACGGGCGCGCACGGTCAGCGCGGTGCCACAGCGACGACATTCAAGGGTAGCGCAGCGCCCGGCGACCCTCTGCGCCGAGGTCCGCGCCGGGGCGGAACGACGTCGCCGGCAGCGGGCCGAGGCCCACCGCCGGCGACGGGAACGACGTCAGATCTTGGCGACCTGGTTGAAGTTCAGCTCGACCGGAGTTTCCCGGCCGAAGATCGACACCAGCACCTTGAGCTTCTGCTGGTCGGCGTTGATCTCGCTGATCGTCGCCGGCAGCGAGGCGAACGCGCCGTCGGTGACGGTGACCGAGTCGCCCACCTCGAAGTCGAGGACCTTGATCTCGGGCTTGGCCTTCTTCTGCTCGGTCTCCACCGCCGGGGCCAGCCACTTGAGCACCTCGTCGAGGCTCAGCGGCGCCGGCCGGTCGGCCCGGTCGGTGGCCCCCACGAACCCGGTGACCCCCGGCGTGTTGCGAACGCAGGAGTACGACTCGGCGGTCAGCTCCATCCGGACCAGGATGTAGCCGGGGAAGACCTTGGCCTGGATCTGGGAACGCTTGCCGTTCTTGACCTCGACCTCTTCCCGGGTCGGCACCTCGACCTGGTAGATGAACTCCTCCATGTCGAGGGAGGTGATCCGGGTCTCGAGGTTGGTCTTGACCTTGTTCTCGTAACCGGCGTACGAGTGCACCACGTACCAGTCGCCGGGCGCGTAGCGCAGCTTCTGGCGCAGCTCGGCGACCGGGTCGTAGTCCTCGTCCGGCTCCGGCTCCGTGGTCGGGAATTCCGGCTCGCTGGCGGCCTCGACCGACTCGTCACTCGCCGCCGTCGCGACCGTGGACTGGTCGTCCGTGGTCTCGGCGGTCTCGTCGTACTCAGGCACGCTTGCTCACTTCCGTCACTATCGGCTCAGTCGGCCGGTCAGCTGGGGCTGCCGAAGACCCACAGCACGCCCTTCGCGAAGGCGAAGTCGAGCAGGCCCACGATGGTCAGCATCACCGCGACGAAGGTGACCACCACAGCGGTGTAGGTCAGCAGCTCCTTGCGGGTCGGCCAGATGACCTTACGCAGTTCGGCGACGACCTCGCGGAAGAAACGCGCGATGCGGCCGAACGGCCCCACCCGGTCGGTCTCGGAGCGGGTCTTCGACTTGCTGTCGGCGGCACCCGCACGGGTCCGCGACCGGGTCGCGGTGCCGCCCCGGGATACCGGCTCGTCCGCGTCGGTGGCGTCGTCGTCGGTGGCGTCGCTGTCGGCGGTCACCTCGTCGACGACCTCGTCACGCTCGTCGCGCAGACCGTCGTCGCCGGCGTCCTCGCCGCGCCGCTTGCTCTCGGCCACTTCGCCCTCCGTCGCGGGATGTCGGTTCGTACGCCGGGAGGCGTACGCGGCGCTGGTCACGCCGGCCGGACCAACCGTCCCGCGACGGGCCGCGGCCGGCGGACCGGACGAAGGGCTCCGAGTCGCCTCGAAGCCACCCCGCCGATGCCACCACCACGGGCCGGACGCCGCCTTGCGGCGGCGCGACCCACGGGAACGGTCAGGCCTGAGGCGCAGGGGTGACAGGACTTGAACCTGCAGCCTGCGGTTTTGGAGACCGCTGCTCTGCCAATTGAGCTACACCCCTGTGCGGCAACGCTCGCCCCACCCGACCTGCGCGGCCGAGCAGGGGTCACTTGCCCCACGGCGGACCAGTGTACGGGTAGCGCCCCGACTTTCCCAACCGGTCCCGCCCGGTCCGTGCCGACGAACTGTCAGCCGGCCGTCCGCACGGTCGCCCGCGCCTGCGACAGGACCTTCTCGCCGCCGCACCGGGCGGTCACATCGAGCCTGGTCAGGCCGGTTTCGGTGACCTCCTTGACCACCGCGTCGACGGTGATCTCGGTGCCCTCGTCGTCGTCCGGGACGACCACCGGCCGGGTGAACCGCACCCCGAACTCGACCACCGCGTCGGGCGCGCCGGCCCACTCGGTGACCGCCCGACCGACCAGCGCCATGGTGAACATGCCGTGGGCGATGACCCCGGGCAGCCCCACCTTCGTGGCGGTCCGGTCGCTCCAGTGGATCGGGTTGAAGTCCCCCGAGGCGCCCGCGTAGCGGACCAGGTCCGCCCGGGTCACCCGGAACGTACGGGTCGACAGTTCCACGTCAGGACTCCCCACGGACGACGAGCTTGGACCAGACGGCGACCACCGGTTCACCGGCCACGGTGGTCACGTCGGTGCGGGTGGTGAGGAAGCCGTGCCCGCTGCGGGAGCTGATCTCCTCGATGGTGTTCACACAGACCAGCTCGTCCCCGGCCACCACCGGCCGGGTGTAGGCGAACCGCTGGTCGCCGTGCACCACCCGGCTGTAGTCGACCCCGAGCGCCGGATCGTCGACGATCTGCTGGCTGGCGGCCATGGTGATCAGGACCGGGAAGGTGGGCGGGGCGACCACGTCCGGGTGGCCGAGCGCACGGGCCGCCGCCGGGTCGTGGTGGGCCGGGTCGGTCGCGCCGATGGCGGTGGCGAACTCGCGGATCTTTTCTCGGCCCACCTGGTAGGGGGCGGTCGGCGGGTACGTCCGGCCGACGAAGGACGGGTCCAGGGACATGCCGCCGAACCTACACGGGACGCACGAACGCCGACCCGTACGGGCGGGCGGCCCTGAAAGGGGCCGCGCCAGCCGTGCGGATCGGCGTCCGGGGAAGCGCTGCGGACCGGGCCGGCCTACTGCCGGCCGCGGGTCAGCGGGTCTCGCGGTGGACCGTGTGCTTGCCGTCCCGGGGGCAGAACTTCTTCAGCTCGATGCGGTCCGGGTCGTTGCGGCGGTTCTTGCGCGTGATGTAGTTGCGCTCCTTGCACTCCACACACGCCAAAGTGATCTTCGGCCGGACATCGGTCGCCTTCGCCACGGCGGAGTGCCTTCCTCGCTACGGATATCAACTACAGCGCATCAGCCTACGCGGACAACGCCTGGACATGCAAAGCGGGCGCCAGTGGCGCCCGTCCCACCGACCACCGGGGATGAGCCCGGAGGACGAGAGTAGCGGTGGCCGGACTTGAACCGGCGACACAGCGATTATGAGCCGCTTGCTCTGCCATCTGAGCTACACCGCCGCAGGCGGGTCCAGCCGGACCCTCTGAGCCCCCTTACGGAATCGAACCGTAGACCTTCTCCTTACCATGGAGACGCTCTGCCGACTGAGCTAAGGGGGCCTACCCGATCACCCCGGAGGGCGTCGCGCAGGGGATACATTACACGGCACCGCGCCGGGGGTGAAATGGGATCCCCCTGTCCCGTATCGCCGCAGCTCAGGGCACGACGCGGAGCCTCGGCAGCGCGTCCGGGTCGATCGCCTCCTGGTCGGTCTGGGCCCCGAACCAGGCCTCCAGCCGCTCGTACGGCAGCGGCCGGCTGAACAGGAAGCCCTGCCCGATCTCGCAGCCGATGTCCTGGAGCAGTTCGAGGGTCAGCTCGCTCTCCACCCCCTCGGCCACCACCGCCAGGCCGAACTGCTGGGACAGCGACACCACCGCGTTGACGATCGCCAGGTCCCCCGGGTCGGTCGCCATCCCCTGCACGAACGACCGGTCCACCTTCACCTCGTGCACCGGCAGCCGGCGCAGCTGGGCCAGCGACGAGTTGCCCGTGCCGAAGTCGTCAACCGCCAGCCGGACGCCGAGGTCCCGCAGCCGGCGCAGGGTGGGGATCGGCCGCTCGGTGCCGTCCAGGACCGCCGCCTCCGGGATCTCGACGGTCAGCAGTTGCGGCGGGACGCCGTACTCGGTCAGCAGCTCACCGACCCGGTCCGGGAAGTGCCTGTCGGTCAGCGAGCGGGCGGCGATGTTGACCGCCACCGCCAGCGGCTGCCCGGTGCGGCTCCAGTCCCGGCTGCGGCGCAGCCCCTCCCGGAGGACGAACTCGGTGAGCCGGCCCAGCTGCCCGGTGTGCTCGGCGACCGCGACGAAGTCCTCCGGGGAGACCGTGCCGTGCGCCGGGTGCTCCCAGCGGGCCAGGCACTCCACCCCGAGCAGACGGCGGTCCCGCAGGGTCACCTTCGGCTGGAAGTAGACCTCCAGCTCCCCCTCGTCGAGGGCGCGGCGCAGGTCACCGGCGAGCCCGAGCCGGCGCAGCGACCGCGACTCCAGCGCCGGGTTGAACAACTGCACGCTGCCCGGCACCGCCTTGGCCGCGGTGGCCGCCAGGTCGACCCGTTGCAGGAGGACGGCGGCATCGCTGCCGTGATCCGGGTGCACCGCCACCCCGACCGCGGTGTCCACGTCGAGGGTGAGCGCGTCGAAGACCATCTCGTCGCGGATCTGCTCACGGAGCTGGGCGGCCAGTTCCAGGGCCGCCTCGGCGTTCTCCAGCCGCAGCGTCACCAGGAACTCGTCCCCGCCGGCCCGACCCACCAGGGCCGACGAGGGGGCGCAGGCGCGCAGCCGCTCGGCCACCTCGACGAGGACCTTGTCCCCGGCCGCGTGGCCCAGCGACTCGTTGACCTGGCGCAGGCCGTCGACGTCGAAGAGCAGGACGGCGACCACCTCGCCGGGTGCCCGGATCTTGACCGCCTCGGCCAGCGCGGCGGTGATCCGCCGCCGATTGGGCAGCGTGGTCAGCGCGTCGTGGTAGGCGTCGTGGCGCAGCCGGTCGACCAGTCGGGAGTTCTCCAGGGCGACGGCGGCGTGCGCGGCCACGGTCTCGAAGACGGGGATGTCGCTCGTGGTGAAGTGGCCGATGTCGCTGAGCCGGTTGGTGACCTCCAGGGTGCCGATCACCGCCTGGCCGGACCGCAGCGGCACCACGATGGCGTCCTTGACCTGCTGCGCGCCGACCTCCCGGCGCAGTGCCGTGTCGTCGCCGAGCAGCCGCCCGATGGACAGCGTCTTACCCAGCTCACGGGCCTGTTCCCGGAAGACCGTCGGGGTGGGCGCGAAGTCCAGCAGGCCCGGGGTGTCGACCCGGGCGGTCAGCAGCACCTCGGGGTGCCGGCGCTGGGCGGGCAGCCACAGGGTGGCGTACTCGGCCTGCATCAGGGCCCGCACCCGGTCGAGGAGGATGTCGGCGAGCGCCCCCTCGGCGCTGTTGGTGAGCAGCCGGGTCAGGTCGTACATGCCGGTCAGGGTGCGGTGCTGCCGGAAGAACTGCGAGTAGGAGCGGTAGACCTGGAACAACGCCGCGAACAGCGCGGCCAGCAGCAGCACCGACCACCAGGTGGTCTTCAACGCGATCAGGACGAGCAGGCCCACCGAGGCGTTGATCGAGGTGGTGAGGAAGACCGAGGGCGCGGTACGCAGCGCCTCCCGGCCGGCCTGCCAACCCTGGAGCAGCACGTGCACCCCGGCCACCGAGAGCAGGCTGACCAGGGTGATGGTGTTGACCGCCAGGAACAGGATGCCCCAGGTGCCCGGCCCCACCCCCGCAAGCGGAGGCAGGGCCAGCAGGAGCAGTCCGGCCAACGAGGTGGCCGCCGCCGCCTTCGCGACGTTGAACCACAGCTTCGCCGGGGCGAACCGGTGTGACGCGCTCCAGATCAGCACGGAGAGCGTGTATATGAGCACCACCGTCAGCGGTGGCAGGAAGAAGAGCGCGACGACGAGGGGCACCTCGGTCAACGTCACCCCGACGGACTGCCGCCGGACTATGACGTTGAGGACCGGGATGCTGATCCCCGTCATCGCCACGAAGAGAACGAACGCCAGGCCCCACTTCCCGAACTCGGGTCGCAGGACACCGATCGCGGTGCTGAAGACGATGGCCAGCAGGGCCAGGGGGGCGGTGATGAACCAGGCGCGTTCGGTGGACTTACGCCGCTGATCTCGGCTGGCCATGCGCCACCCTCTCCCTGAGAGACGTCACCCCCAGGACACCGGGAGCGGGGACGACGCGGGGGCTTAGCGCGCGCCGCCCATCGTCCAGACGACGTCCGCCATTTGCGCGCTGCCGTCGATGGACTGGACGCCGGCGACGGCGAGTCCACCCAGGATGGTGGCGAGCACGAGGAGCGAGCCAAACAGCCGGCCCAGCCTTCGACCAGACATGATTGCTCCTGTCGAGAGAGTGTTCACGGGGGATGGTGGAGGTTCCACGATCGTGCCACACCTCGGGTACCCAGAAAAGCGGGGAGAGCGGCGCTGGTCCGAGCAGCGGAGAGGTTCCGCCGTTCGGCCCACCACCGTCACCTCCCCGTGCCAGATCAGCGGCACCAGGACGGGTAACAGCCTCCACGAATCGCCCAATGTCACTATCGACGCAAACCCGATCTTAACGGCGCGGGGCCGTTCTCCGGGCGGCAGGGCGGCCGTCGTGGTCGAGGGCCGCGACGACTGCTCCCGGAACCGTCACATCGATCACCATAGCTCATTTCGTCAGGTACGGAAGCGGCCTGTCGGGAGTCGACGGACTCCGCACCAGATCAACGACAAAACGCGCGTACGGTGGCGAGCCGGCGCGAGCAGGCGAAACACCCGCCAGAGGCGGTCGGACCCCGTGATGTCGTACCCCGATGTTGTCGTGAATCCATGACATCGCAGACACCGGTGACGCCGGTGATCGAGCAGCGGGCGGCCCAGCCATACCTGGGGATCAGACGCACGGTGACCATGGCGACCATCGGCGACGCCGCGGCCGCCCTGGCCGACCTGGCCGACTGGCTGACCGCGCGGGGAATCACCCCGGCCGGCCCGGACTTCCTGCGCTACCACGTGATCGACATGGAGCGGGAACTGGAGGTGGAGGCGGGCGTGCCGCTGCCGGCCGGCACGCAGCTCGCGATCGAAGCGCCCCTGGGCACCGACGTGCTGCCGGCCGGCCGCTACCTCACCACCACCCACGTCGGCGACCCCGACGAACTGGTCGCGGTGACCGGGGCGTTCCTGGAGTGGGCCCAGCGCAACGGGTTGCGCTGGGACGCCAGCGACACCGGCGCGGGTGAGCGCTGGGGCTGCCGGCTGGAGATCTACCACCTCGGCCCGGACGACGACCCGGACCGCAGCACCTGGCAGACGCAGCTGGCGTTCCGACTGGCGGACTGAGGGGGTACAGCCGGCCACCACGTCACTGCGCCGCCGCGAATGGTGCGGCGGGTTGCCGCGGGCGTTATCCCCGAGACACCGCCGGCCGGACAGCGGACCATGTACCGATGCGACCCGACGATGCGCTGGCCCGCCTCCAGGAGGCCGCCGTCCTGTGGAGCGTCGGGTCGGGCACGCCGGCCGGGGTGATCGGGGCCGCCTGCGACTGCCTGGTGGCGGGCGTGGACACCCCGACTCTTCGCATCCTGGCGGGCATTTCCCCCACTCCCGGCAGCGAGAGCGACGAACTTCGTCGGTGGCTCGGCGACGCACTGGCGGAACTTCCACTGACCTTCTTCCCGGAGGGCAGCCGGGCGGGTGAGGACGAAGCCGTCCGGGTCATGGCCCGCCGGCTGCTCGACCGGACGATCACCGCCCGCGCCCTCACCTCCTGGGCGTACGGGTTCATCACCCGGGACGGAACTCCGCTGGCGGCCGGGCTCATCGACCTTGAGTACGCGTACGAGATCGTCGAGGCCGTCGTCCACGACGGGCAGCCGTACCCGGACGATGCGGCTGCGGGAGTCGATGCGGACGTGCTCGCCGAGGCGCGGCGGCTGATCGGCGGCACAGCGGGAAACGGCTGAGCCACCGCCGCCACCTGAACGACCGCCGCCGGCGTCTGCGGTGTTCCCGCAGGCTCCGTCCGGCTGTGCTGCTGGCAGCATCGGGGCCATGGGATAGCTCGGGCGGTTTGGGGGTATGTCGGGGGTTATGGCAGGTCAGAACGGTGCGGTGGACGAGGAGCACGCGCGGCCGGAGGGCGTCGACGACGCGACGGTGGAGGCGTTGGGCAAGCTGAGTGAGGCGTTGGAGACGATCCACCGGGTGCGCGGGCACCTCTACTCCGCGCACCAGCTCGTCGGCGGCGCGGACCTCACCCTGGACCGGGTGGTGGAGCTGCTGCGCGGGGCCGGACACGACGAGGTGGCCGACCGCGTCGAACACGAGCTGCTGGGGCGCAACCTGCTCCCCGGCCGGTGGACGTTCCAGATCGTGGAGGAGTTCGACGACGGCTACTACGCCACGTTCCAGGAGATCGAACGGTACGCCCGGGAGAAGCTGGTCGGCGGCCGGCGGCACCTCTACGAGGCGGAGATAAAGCAGCGGCGGCGTACCCACGGCCTACCCGGCCACGAGGCCACGCCGGAGTCGGCGCGGCCTCTCTGACCGGGACGGGCGTCGCGCATGATCCACGCAACTGGGCCGAGGTAGCGGCATTCGCCCCGCCCCGATACCGCCACCTCGGCCCAACGGTGAGGCGAGCGGGAGGCGTGGGGGTCACCACTGGCGGCGTACACCTGCTTTGGGGCCGGTGACCAGGGTGGCGGGCGGGACGTCGTCGGCGACCACCGCGCCGGCCGCCACCACGGCGTCGCGGCCGATGCTGACGCCGGGGAGGATCGTCGCGCCGGCCCCGATCCAGACGTTCTCGGCCACGTCGATGGGCGCACCGGTCAGCCACTCCCGCCGCTGCACGGGGTCGACCGGATGGCCGAGGGTGATGAAGGTGGCCTTCGGGCCGATCATGACGCCTTCGCCGAGCCGGATACCGGCATAGTCGAGGAACGTGCAGTTCTGGTTGATGAACACCCGCTCCGCGATCTCCAGGTTGAGGCCGTGATCGGTGAAGAACGGCGGATAGATGGTGACCCGCGCCGGCAGCGGCCGGCCGAGAAGCTGCGCCAACAGTTCCCCCCGCCCGGCCTCGTCGTCGAAGGGCAGCACGTTCAGCCGGGAGGTCAACTCGGTGGCCCGCAGCACCCTCGCCGCCATCGCCTGGAACTCGGGGCTGTGGATACGCATGAAGCGGTCGTCGGACATCCCGCGATCCTCGCCGACGCTCCCCGTGCCCGACCCCGGGGACCGCCCACACTCACCGTTCCTCCCCCGGCCGGCGCACCGGGCCCGCATCAGCCGACGTGCCTGGGTCAGCTCCTCGATGAGCCGGTCGACCTGCCCGAGCGACAGCAACACGGCCTGGGTCGCGCCGTACCGGGTCGCGTCGAGCTTGATCGACGCCTCGCGTCGGACGAACCGGTCGACGAGTAGTTGCAGACTCACCCAGCCGGTCCGCTCCCGCCCCACGGTGGCGAGGAAACCCCGGTGCATCGGGTCGTTCGGCCCGCACCCCCGGCACCACACCGGACACGCGGCCGGCCGACCGCCCTCACTCATCGTCGACCCCCGGACGGCCGTCACCCTGATCCTCGGCCGGATCAGCCCTCGGCGGGTCACCGTCGCCCCTGCCCGGATCGACCTGGTCGACCGCCTGGGCCAGCAGGTCACGCAACTGGTCCGCCAGTTCGGCGGCCTGGGGCAGGGACAACTCGGCCCAGGCGTTGCCGGCCCGGCAGGTCGCGTGCACCCCGACGAGCGGCGTACCCGGGACTTCCGCGCTGATGAGGTACGTGACGACGAGGCCACTCGCCCGACTCTCACCGACCCGGAGCATCGGGCCACGATGCCGACGGGCCATGTGCGGCATCACCGGCGGGACCAGGAAACCGCAGCGTTCGGGGGTGCACCACGGCGGGTGGGTGGTGGTCGGCTTACCGGTACGGGTCACCGCCGCCACCGCCCACCGTTACCCCGACGTGCTTGGCCCGCCGTCAGCAGCGGGGCACACCGCAGGGTGGGCAGTTCGCGGGTCACCCCGACCGACCACCACGGCGTGGGCAGGGCAGCGGCGCTGGGCGGGTTCGTCGGGGCGCTGTGACGACCGGGGCCTGGCGGTGAGCGCTTTCGAGCCCGCCAGGACGAGAACCAACCACATCGACGATGAGTGCCGGACATCACACCTCCATAGGTGACCGGAGCGAGGACCCCGGGTTGCTTGGCTGCCAGCGGCGTGGCCTGGTCCTCCGAACGGCGTGACTCCAGGCCGACGACCTGCTCACGACAGGAACGCCATCGCCGCCAACTGGCTTAAGCCAGCTTCGACGAAGGGCAACAGGCTGTCAACAGCTGGCTTGAGCCAGTTGCGCTAGCCTGGGTACCACCTTGAGGAGTGGTGATCCGATGAATGATCAGCAGGAACGGCAACCTCCGAGCCGCCGCATCGCCGAGGAGCTACGGGCCGCGATCATGCGCGGTGACCTCGGCGACGGCGACCAACTACCTTCCGAACGCGATCTGGCCGCCAGATACGCCACGGCTCGCAACACCGCCCGGGAGGCGTTGGGCATCTTGCAGGCCGAGGGCCTTGCCCAGGCCCAACACGGCCGAGGCGTGTTCGTACGCCTGCGGCGTCCGCTGATGAGGATGGGTCGCGACCGATACTCCCGCCGGGCGCGGAACGAGACGGGACTTTCGCCGTTCCGCATCGAGGTGGAGCGGCAGGGACGGACCCCGCACACGGAGTGCCGGTCGGTGACCACCGTGCAGCCGCCCGCCGAGGTCGCCCAGCGGCTGGGACTCGACGCCGGCCAGGAGGTCGTCCGGCGAGAGAACTGGTACTTCGCCGACGACGAGCCGATGCAGGTCGGAGTGACCTACATCCCGACAGCGGTGGTCGAGGGATCACCACTGGCGAGTGCGAAGAAGCTCGGCCGAGGCAGCATCTACCAGCGGTTCGAGGATCTCGGCTATCCGATCGCGCGCATCCGGGAGGAGGTGAGCGCCCGGATGCCGACGCCGGACGAGGTGAAGGGGCTCTCGATGCCGCCGGGCGTACCCGTGATCGAGTTGCTGCACACCAGCCTCGATGGTGATGGACGAGCCTTCGAGGTGACCCGGTTCGTCATGCGCGCCGACGTGAACGGCCTGGACTACAACATGCCCGTTGAGGACTGATCGCCAGCGGGTCAGCCGGGCAGGTATCGCCCGGGTGGCCGGTCTCGCGCTGCTGTGGGGTTCCGGCTTTCTCTGGATCAAGCTCGCGTTGCGCGGCTTCAACCCGGTGCAGATCGTGTTCGCCCGGCTCCTGCTCGGCTTCCTGGTCCTGACCCCGATCGCGCTGTCCCGGGGACTCCGCATTCCGAGGCAAGGGCGACTGTGGGGTCACCTGTTCGTGGCCGCCCTGGTCGCCAACGCCGTGCCGTACCTGTTGTTCAGCATCGCTGAGGAGACGATCGGGTCGAACGTGGCGGGGGTGCTCAACGCGACCACGCCGTTGTGGACGTTGCTGCTGGCCTTCCTCGTCGGCGTCGACCGGACCGTCACCGTCAAGAAGGCCGCCGGGTTCGCCCTCGGGTTCCTCGGCGTCGTGGTCATCTTCTCGCCGTGGGAGTCGGCGAGCGAGATCGCAAGTTGGGGTGGCCTCGCCTGCCTCGCCGCAGCCGCCAGCTACGGGCTCGGCTACGTATACATGGGCCGATACCTGACCGGGCGCGGAATCCCGCCGCTCATGCTGTCGGCGACCCAACTCGGCGCGGCTGCCGTTCTGCTGGTGCCGGCGCTGCCATTCGCCGGGTTGGAGTCGCCGGAGTGGCGGCTCGATGCGGTGGTGAGCCTGCTCGTCCTCGGAGTGCTCGGCACCGGGGTCGCCTACGTCCTGAACTACCGCATCATCGACGACGAGGGGCCGACCGCCGCATCGGTGGTCACCTACCTGCTGCCCGTCGTCGCCGTGGTCCTCGGATGGGTCATCCTCCGCGAGGCCGTCACGACCGCGATCGTGATCGGTATCGCCCTGGTCCTCGCCGGAGTCACCCTGACCCGGAAACGTTCCACCGAAATCGGATAACCCACACTTCACATCGATTAGCAATCCTCGTACCCGGGTGGGTGGGATGGCCGGCCCATCCTGATAGTCACCGAGTCGAAGCCGGCCACCGACGCTCGCCGTCGGATCGGATCATCGGCGCTGAACCGCGTGGAGGACGCTAATGCAGGTGATCATGGCAACCAGCCCGGCCAAGCCCGACCAGCCCAACGAGGACTTCGCCGGTGCCGTGCCGAATGCCGTCGTCCTACTCGACGGTGCCGGCCTGTCCGGCACCACATCCACCTGTCTCCACGGCGTCGCCTGGTACACCCGCCGGCTCGGCGGGGCGCTGCTCGGCCAACTGGCGGCCGACGACGGTCAGGACCTCACCACCATCCTCGGGCAGGCGATCGTGGAGGTTGCCGACGCGCACCGGGACACCTGCGACATCGGTGACCCGAGCAGTCCGTCAGCGACCGTCACCATCTTCCGGACCGACGACGACCGCGCCGACTACCTCGCGCTCGCCGACTCCGTGCTGGTCCTCGACCGCGCCGGAGACGTCCCCGAAGTGATCACCGACGGGCGGGTGGACGCCGTCGGCAGCCGCTACCGCGCCGCGATGGACGCCGCCCCGAACGGGAGCCCCGAACACGACCGGGCGCTCCGCAAATACATCGAAGCCCTCCGCGTCCACCGCAACCGGCCCGGCGGGTTCTGGGTCGCCGCCGACGATCCGGGGGTGGCAGCGGAAGCCCTGACCGGGAGTCGACCTGTCTCGGAACTCAGGGGTGCCGTCCTGCTCAGTGACGGAGCCAGCCGCATCGTGGACCAGTTCGCGCTGGCGGACTGGCCGGAGGTTCTTGCGCTCATCGCTGCGGAGGGGCCGGGCGGGGTGATCCGGCGGGTTCGGGCGGCGGAGGCCGGCGACCCGCAGGGTAGGCGGTGGCCGCGCGCCAAGGCGTACGACGACGCCACACTGGCCTGGTGCACCCGGTTCCCCGCCCGACAGGCACCCGCTGGATCGGGATTCACGCCCGTGGTGTACAGGATCGAACGGTGACACGTATGCGACGCAGGTGGCCGGTCGACCGATCGGAGTGGGACGGAAGCGAGGGTAGACAAAGAATGCCCCTGACCGGCGTTCTCGCTGGTCAGGGGCCTCTTTAGGCACCTGGTGGCGGGTAGGATTCCAACGTCTGCAGCTTTCGCGACGGATTTTCAGAGCGCCACTTACACGCGCTTGACCTGCGCAAACAGTCAGGATGCAAAGCCTGGGCCAAATCGCCCATGCTCGTGATGACTGCGTCAGCGCCAGCAAACTGGAATGTTGCGATCTTGGCACGCGACTCGCGTATCCGATTACCCAAAATACCGGCAGCTTGTGCACCCTCGATGTCCGAGAGAGAATCGCCAACAAGCACGCAGAGGCGCGGCGGTATTTCGAGAGTCCGGGCGGCTTGCAGGATCGGTTCGGGGTTGGGCTTCATGCGGGCCGGATCGGCGTACGCCCGGCCAATGACCGGCGACACGTGCTCGGCGAGCCGGTGCGCCGCGAGGTAAGCCGTCACCGCGTCGGCCGAATTGTTGCTTACCGCCGCCGCCGGCATCCCGGCCTGCCGGGCCGCCACGATGACCTCCCGCCCGTACGGCGTCGGTGCCGCCGTCTCCACGGCTCGGCGCTCAGCCTCGCAGAGCGCATCCTCTACGACCCGAGTGACGCCATAATCGCCAGCCGCGCCGGTGCGGCGTAGCACTTCAAGCGGGTCCGGCTCACTGGCGAGATCCGGTGGCACATCGACGCTGCGCCGCCGCAGTACGTCCACCAACTCAGCCGCGATCTGCGGCGCGGGATACCCGGCGAAGCTGTTGCACACCGGTCCATCAACGTCGAGCAGCACCGCGCCAACCTTGCCGAGCAGTCGGTTGAGATCGGCCCTCGTCCGTCGTACCGATAGGCGATCGTGGACCACACGGAGTCGAACCGCTGGCGCGACGTTTCCACGACCCTGCGTGCCGTGCGAGGCGTCGTCGGTCACCGCGTAGTGGAACAGCGGCACATCTTTGCCCATGAGGTCGTAGATTGTCATGGGTTCACCCTTGATCGAGACCGGTGCGCTCAACGACCGGGTAGAAGCCGTAGAAGACCTCTTCCCCGTTCAGGATGTATTGCTTGAACAGGGGCGACGCTCGGTGCATCCGTACCTCTACCGTGGTCGACCGAATCAAACCGAGGTCGCCTAGTTCGGCTACCTGGTCGATGATGCCGTCTGCCGCCCGGCGCGTGATGCGCTCGGCTCGCTCTCGCACAGCCGGATCGTCCGCCTGAGTCTCAGCCCGAGCGGGCAGCGCCATAGGCACCGTCATGTCGGAGATCAACACCCGTACCGCGATCGTTTCCGGCGCGAGCCTGCCTACCCGCACCTTGTCGAGCGTCTCGGCGAGCGCGACTCGCAGCGTCTCGCCGAGAATCCGGCGAAGTCGATGGTGACGTGCGGCCTCTCGAATGCGGCTTTGATGTGTGGCCGCAGATCTACGGCTCGCGTTCGACAAGGCCAGCGGCCTGCCCGAACCCATGGCCCGCGCTCTCAACGCCCGTTCGTGGTACGAACACGCAGCGGCCTACGTCGACATGAAGTGGCCTCGCGCGTCGGCAAAGCATCGCAAGGGCATTGCCGAGACGCTGGCCACCGTCACACCGGCGCTGATGGCGACGGACCGGGGCGTACCCAGCGACAAGGCGCTACGAGCCGCGCTCTTCGGGTGGGTGTTCAACAAGACTCGCCGCGAAGCTGGTGATCCGCCCACTCACCTGGCCGCCGCTGTTCGCTGACTCAAGGCCAACACCGTTGATCTGACGGCACTCACCGACGCTACTTTGGTACGGAAGGCGCTCGACACGCTCCCCCTACGGATGGATG
Source organism: Micromonospora wenchangensis (assembly GCF_002210435.1). GTDB lineage: Bacteria > Actinomycetota > Actinomycetes > Mycobacteriales > Micromonosporaceae > Micromonospora > Micromonospora wenchangensis. Next base: position 75,555 of record NZ_MZMV01000025.1, on the reverse strand, counting down.
GTGCCCCCGCCTCGGCAAGCACGATCGCCCGCAAGCCCTCGCAAGCACGATCAGATGGCGACACGTATGCGACACAGCCAGCGAGATCGATCGGGCTGAAGCGGGACTGAGTGAGACTCACGAAAGCGGCCCCTGACCGGCGTTCTCGCTGTTCAGGGGCCACTTTGTGCACCTGGTGGCGGGTAGAGGATTCGAACCTCTGTAGCTTTTGCGACGGATTTACAGGGCGCCCGTGATCTTGATCGCCTCAGCGCCTGCGAACTGGCGATTTGCTCGTCCGGACAGAGGCGACCCGGTCAGCCGCCCACCATCTGCCCACGCCCACCAGGTTCGCCAAATCCCTCAGGACGCCGAGGGCAACGGCGAACCAGACGGCCTGCCGACTTCCCCCGGCGGGGTGGGAGAACTGGTGGGCGTAGGCACCGACATGGAAGGCGTCACCGCCGGAGCGCCCGACTGGTTAGAGGACCAGACCAGGGGCACAACTATCGCGACGATCGCGACCAGCAGAGCAAAGATCGCAACCACCGCTGAGATCCAAGCCACGCGCCGACTGTCCTTGGCCACCCCGAGAGCCTCAAGCTCTCTCTGCTCAGCACGCTCAAGCCGTTGCTGGTCGTCGGCCCGGTCGTGCTCGACCTTCGACACGAAGTCCGCGAACTGCTGTGCCAAGGCAGCGTTCCACTTCAGGAGCTCCGTCTCACGTTGCTCAGCCCGCTCGTGACGCTCCGCCCTCTCGGCCTCCCTCGCGGTCACGGCCTCTTCAAGGTCGTCCATCATCCGCTCGGATTCGATACGCCACTGCTCACGCTCGCGCGCCTGCCGCTCGAAGTCGCGCAGGAAATTCCTCGGATCAACCACGAAGCGCCCGTCGCCCTTCAGTCATGCCTCTTTGTCCTCACCAGCCTCAGCCCTGCGGTCAACAACCGGTCATTCGAGGGCATTCCCGATCTTGTCGTTCATGGTGTCGCCTCCGCCGTCGATGCAGTTGGCGTAGACGCGGAGCAGGACAGCGACGCCGTGGCCCAGGCGCCGGGCGACCTCGGTCGGCGGAACACCAGCGTTCAGCCAGAGCGAGGCTGCTGCGTGCCTCAGGTCGTAGGGCCGGCGGACGAGCGGCGAGGCGATCTGAGATTCGGTCAGCGCCTTCTCGCGGGCGAGCTTCCACCAGCGGTCGTAGACCGACTCGGAGAGCGGCCCACCGTGCAGGCCCCGAAAGAAGCGCCCGTCCGGGCCGACCCCGTGGTTGTCGACGTGCGCACACAGCAGCTCGACCAACCGGGGCGGGATCGGGACCGTCTGAGTCTCGGCCCTCCCCCGGTGCTTGAGTCCGCGCCGTACCTACAAGTGGACGTGTTGTCTATACGTCGAAACGTGTCGCTTGGTTGGCACTTGGTAAGACAAGTGCCAGGTACGGTGAGCAGGTGCCCACCCCGCACTACGGCCTGCCCCGCTACCGCGTCATCGCCGACGAACTGAGGAAGCGCATCGAGACCGGGCTCATCCCTGCAGGGGCTCTGCTTCCCGCCGAGAGCGCCCTCAGCGCTGAATTCCAAGCAGCCCGCGGAACGATCCGCCAGGCCATAGCGGTCTTGCGGGACGCGGAACTCGTCGCTACCGAACATGGGCGCGGCACCTACGCAAGCGTCGGGCGACATGAAAGAGAATCGCGGAGGTCGGACTCGGGCGCACGAGAACGAACGCTCCCCGCGGACGCCGAGCTTGCGGCTCTCTTCGACATCGGTGCGGGCGCGACTCTTGTCGAGCAGCAGCGTATCGAGCGAACCAATGGAACCGTTAGGGCAGTCGTTCGGACTTACCGACTATTCCGTCCGAGCCAGTAGAGGCGTCGGAAGATGCTGAGCCACGCCCGGTTGCATTAAAGGCACCCACTCGGATCCATCGCTCCAGCCAGACTGCCTGAAGTCCCTTACCTCGAAGTCGCTGGAGCGACCCCGGACTAGAGCCACAAGCACCCAGATGGGTCATCCCAGAAACGCTGTGATGCACTAGACACCGCCACCCGCGAGCAGTCGGTAAAGAGCGAGTAGGCGGGACAATCGCCCTGGTCAGACTCCAAACGGAGTAGACGGCGCAGTTCCCTGGCGTTCGCGCTGACGCTGCCCGCAGCGGCTCCTTCTGCGGGTCGAAGCTCCTGACGCCATGGCCAAAGATTGGCACATAGCGGACTATTAGGGCACGCTCACATAGCGATCGGCGACCATGGAGACAGATCATCGGATTGGCTGGTTCCCATCGCCAACTACCTACCGGTACCGTTAGCCCTCACAACCTGGATGGCTGAAGAAGGGTCACGCGTGGCGGCCAGCGAGCGATACCGAATAATCCGTGCTCTCGGCGTAGGCAGTTACGCGGAGGTGTTCCGGGCAGAGCATCGTGAAAGCGCAGAGGCCGTCGCATTCAAGCGAGCAAAGCGCTTCACCGCAGCCAAAGATCGAATAAAGCGTGAAATCGAAGCGCAAAAGCAGTTAGCGCATCCAAACGTCATGCCGATTTTTGACCATGACGAAACCTTCAGCTGGTATGCGATGCCGTTAGCGCTGGGTTCCCTCGCCGATCTCCGTAAGACCCTCACTGAGGACGACCTGGAGACCATACTCCTAGATGTCGCGGCCGGCCTCAAGGTGGCACATGAGCAACGGCTAATACATAGAGACATCTCTCCGGGAAACATTTTCGGGATGCGGACGGGAACCGGTAGCCGTCTTCGATGGCTAGTTGGCGACTGGGGTATGGTGAAACATCCACCGGAGATGGCTTCGAGACCGCTGACAAGAACCGGTGACCGAATGGGCACGCCAGGCTTCGACGCACCGGAACTTGATGTAGATCCCAGCGCCGCCACCCCCGCCGCTGATGTCTTTAGCCTCGGAAGAATTGCAGCATGGTTTGTCTCGGGAAAGCCGGCGCAATCAGCCTTCCCACCACTTCCAGACGACGAATATATTCATTGGCGACCCTTCGTGCGGGCCTGCACTTTCCAGGAGGTAGGGCTTCGACTCCAGACAGTCGACGACCTAGAGGAGACGCTGCGCCAAGTCTCTGACAATCGGGACGTACCGCTCCATGTCCAGGCCGCCAGACTGATTGAAGGGTTATTATTCGGAGACGTCGAAAACCTTGATGCCCTTCTCTCCCTTGCAGCGACGCACCCGGAAGACTTCGCGCTTTACATCGACTACGTAGCCCGGATTCCAACTAGCCAACTACCCGCCTGGACCGCGAAGCACCGGGAAAGGGCTGCCAATATCGCTACCGTGATGGCGAATCACTTGATATCAGGCCCTTGGGATGACCGTGACCCCGAATACGCTGCCACCCCCCTCACGTTCGTCCTGACCGTGCTTCGCTCTTTGGTTGACGTACAGTCTCTCGGGCTCGCACAGGACGCGGCGCCCTACTACTTCACAGCAGATGCCCAACGAGGCGACGCCGGCCAACGGGCTAGGACGTTGGAGTGGCTGGCGGAACTAGACGAAGCCGCGGCGCGTCCAATCAGCCGCACCATGGCCCCTCGCCCTGAACTGGTGGAATACTACCGGGAGGCCGGCTGGCACCCTCGCAGCGTCGTCCTGCAAGCCCTGCTGACGCCAGCCCCAAGCCCTGCTGACGCTGTCGGCAACAGGGGGCCAGTGGCGAGCCAGCCAACCGCCGTGGTGGAATAGGCTGTGCAGCAGACCACCGACGGGCCGGGAACGACGCAGAAGACAGCCTCTAGCACCGCCATGCCGCCAGAGCCTGGCTCTGGCAAGGGTAGGAGCCACGGCACAAGCAGCAGCGAACCGTTCGACCGGTGGTTTCGCTACCCGGCTGGGTTTGCGTCTGACTATGTCGCGCTTCTACTCCAACAGTTGGGCCTCAAGCAGGGCAGCCTGATCGTCGACCCGTTTGCTGGCACAGCGGTAACCGGAACTTCAGCTCGACGTCTGGGGCACTCCTTCATCGGGATTGAAGCGCACCCAGCGATAGCTGAGCTCGCTTCGATCAAGCTTCAAAAGCCGCCAGGCGAGCCAAACCTGCTCGTAGAGACAGGACGCCTCTTGGTGGAGAAGGTCAGCGCAGCACCGCTTGTCTACGCTGCCGATAATTTGCCTGATCTGGTAAGGCGGTGCTTTACCTCCGAGGTACTCTCGACGCTTATTAGTCTACGGGAAACAATATGCGCTAGCGGCAGCCCGTGGAGCACCTACCTAAAGTGGGGACTGCTCAGTACACTCCGGGACGTTGCGTCTGTACGAGTCGGTTGGCCCTATCAAAACCCGAATATGCAACGGAAACCGAGACACTCGGATCCCCTGTTGCGATTCGTGCGACGACTTGAGTGGATGGCCGAAGATATCCGGAAGTGGGACTGGACTACTTCCGGTCAAAGCCATGCCGTTGTAGCCGGAGACTCCACCCTGCGCTCCAGCTGGCAGAGCATCGCCCCAGCGTCGGCCGCTGGTTGCGTTTCCTCGCCACCCTACCTGAATAACTTCGACTATGCCGACGCGACACGCTTGGAGCTGTATTTCTGGGGAGAGGTAAAGACCTGGGCAGAGATGTGTTCGACGGTCCGCGCAGGCATGGTCACCGCCACTACCCAACAAAGTAGCGTCGTTGCGGCCCGATCGGCAGAGGACTTCCTTGCGAAGCATAAAAAGGTAGCGGACGAGATCAAGGCGCTGGTAGCAAACCTCCGAGACCAACGCCTGCTGCGTCCACGTGGGAAGGAGTATGACCGAGTCGTTCCTGAATACTTCGCATCAATGAGCCAGGTACTGGCCAACTTGTCTTCAGCTTTGGGCGCAAATTCGAGTGCAGTGTGGCTGGTAGGCGATAGCGCGCCTTACGGAGTGTATATCGACACTCCCGGAATCATCGGCAGGCTGGCGCGTGAACACGGATTCAGCCTGGAGCAAGATGTTAAGTTGCGTAAACGCGGCCAGAGATGGTCGGGCAATTCGGCCCGGCACAACGTCGAGCTTTCGGAGAGGCTGATCGTGCTTCGTCGCGAATGAGCGGTGGTCAGTCCGGCAGCTATTCACCGCGCGACGGCCGCGTTTCATCTCGCGCATGGTCGAATGCATTTAGCAGTTTACCGCGAAGCAAATGAGTCTCTGCCGGCCGATCGAACGCAACAGACTCGTAGGCTAACTGCCCCGCGGAAGCACGGAATGCGGCAACGAGTTGATCGAAGGCCGAAGCCAGCCTGTCGTGGCTAAGGCTTGGACGCCTAGCGAGGTCGCGGCCTAGAAAAGTTACAACATCGTCGCGGTAACTCTGAGGAATATACAGACATCCTCGCTTTTCGCGGCCCCTCTTCTCGATGACCATTCTGTGCGCCAAACGACGACGAGCCTCTGTTAATGCGTAACCGCTCACCAGCTGTTGTTGGTGCTGAGATCTGCCGCGACTGTTGCCAGATATCAGCTCCGCGAATCGCTCGGCTCCAGCAAAGATCGCGCGATTAAGGGGCCCGCCTTCGGGATCCCGATTATCCCATTGGGGCACGGCCCGCTCTGGCGTATCCGAGCGGTTCACAAGAATAGATAAGGTGAGGCCCACAGCGATTGCTTGCATCACCTCGCGCCCCTGGCCCGTCCGCAGCTTAACGACCTGGACGAGTCGGCCGGTACTCCATTCTCGATAGAGCTCCAAAGCCTCACGTTCAGCGGCGGCGGTGACAGACTGCGATAAAACGACAAGGCCGTCTGACAAATCTTCGTGCATTAAGATCTCAAGCACAATCCTCGCCTCCGCACCTACCAATAGCGTACCCTCTCCCACGTCGGTCACTAAAGGACTTCCGAACCTACTGAGGCGCCGAACCAAGTCTTGAGGAGTCGGTGGAATAGCCGCCAGCCTGTCTCGAAGGCTTTGACCGCGTACAAGCGGGTCAAAAAACCGTCGGCAAAGCTCTTTATCGCCCTTTACCGTGCTCGGCAATGCCCCATAGGTAAGCGCCCACAACTGTGTCAGATCGCGCGTCAATACGGAGACTTCTGACGAGGCAAGGACCACCGGCACACCGAAGATCGAGCGGCTTCCTTTATTTTGGGACGTCACAACGATACCGATTCCGCTAAGTAGCCACGCTGTTGAAGCTTTACAACCCTCTGCCGATCCTGCTCGCTGGAGGCGGGGGTAAGCTGTGGCATCCTTTCGAGTGGCAGAATCACGACGATCTGATCAGACTGGTTCGCGTTAGCACGAGCCGCGAGGTAATCGAGCAAAGCTTGCATTCGCGCCGCATCGAGGTACGATCCGAACTCGTCCAGAGCAATGAGTCTGTTCTCGGATACAGGCCCCTGGTCCAACTGGGCGACCCTGGCATGCGTGTATGCGAAAGCCTGCTGCCCACTAGAGAAAGCGGCGAGGGGAATCTCCTTCGGCCCTTCCGTCCCAGTCCAAGTGACCGTAAGACTGGTTGAATCTAGCCGAATATCACTGGCGCCATCGAACAATGCCGTGCTGAGAAAATCATTGTTAAACCAGCCGCGAACCTGGTCCGCAAGCCATGACCGCGCAGCCAGGTCCCAGCGCGAAGTACGGGTTGGGCCGGTAGAGGGCGCACGAAGGACACCGTGAAGTCGCTGGAACGCCTGGGCAATCGAAGACGTCGCACGGTAGCTGGCGTCAAGCCGATTTCGTGCGATTGCAAGCTTCGTAGACAGACCCTCCAGGATCTCGGCGTGCCCCAATTTATCACTTTGATGGAGCTGACTCAGATCTTGGTGAGCTGCTCGAAGCCACCCATGTGCCTCGTCGGTCGCAAGCTCCTTGCCAAGTTGAAGGAGCTGAGCGGCCCGTGCTTCTGCTATTCGGCTCGCCTTCTCAAACTGCTGCTGTACTGCGATCTGCCGGCGGGTCAGCTCGTCGAGCTCCGCGAGATGGCGCTCTCTCCGTCCGCGGACGCGTCCAGGTTCGACCTGCGCCTCTTGGCAAAGCCGTTGCAGCTCTGCGGCGAGCGCCGCCTCGTCGAGTCCTCCACCCAGCAGGTCTCGGGCTTGACTTAGACGTGCTTCGTCCCCTTGCAACGACCGGCTCTCTTCGTCGAGCGTGTTGCGCGTGGCAACGAGCTCTTCGACAGTACGCGCTGCCTGCTCCGGCAGCTTCTCGACGGCCTTTCGCAGTCGCTCCTCAGCGCGATGAAGATTGACCGTGGCCGCATCAAGCTCATCGAGCTTCTCAGCCATCTGCGACAGAGCATCGAGCTGATTTCGAATGCTGTCCATCTCTGACTCAAGCTCTTCTGCTTGGGCAGAGGGTCGACGCCGGGCGAGCTTCTCCGCTTGGATTTGGCACAAGCGGCGCAGTTCCGATACCGTGATTGCAGGGAAAGATTCGGTCTCGTCGATCAGAACGTTCGCTGCGAGATCATGGCGTTCTCCGTCCTGCAGCCTATCGGCAATGTCGGCCAATACCGAGATGAGCATCGGCGTCGCATTTACTTGAGGGAGAAGCTCCGCCATCTCTGTCAAGCGCTTACTCAACGTCGACTTCAATTCAGATATAGAGTGCCGGTCCGGGGCAACACCCGCGGCGGCAGCCACCTTCTCCAAAGACGTCTGCACCAGTCGAAGAGCTTTGTCCTGTCGCACAAGGTGATTTTGAGCTAAAACAAACTTGTGCTCCGCCGATTCATTAGCTGTCTGCGAAGCGCTGGCCCGTTCGATCTGCTCATCGATGGCGCGCTTTTGCCCGTCCAGCTCGTCGAGTCGCCGACGCACTTCGCGGATCCTCGCATCGATTTCCGGCCCACGCCCGCGGACCTGATCTAGGCGACCCGCAACCTCAACAGCCTTTTCCAGGAGGCTAGCGAGCCTCTTCCCCTCTTCGAGGTCTGCCGTTGCAGCGTCCAGCGCCCTTCGGGCCGAGTCCGCTGCATGTAACTCCTGTGGCAACTGGGAGGGAAAGCAGTCGCTAATTCTTTCCTGGATTGCCCCTATCAGCTTGTCCAACTCCTCTTGGCGGCGGCCAGCCTCGTGTTCGAGCCAAGACGTTAGGTCGCGCTCTGCCCTGAGGACCCTGTTCGCTAATATGTCTAGGGGAGTCTCTGTCGTTAGGATATGCGAGACTCTTAGAACGTCTGGGATATCAGTCGCTAGCGCAGACTTCCCGTCCATCTTGACAGATCCTAATAGGTTGCCAAGGGGTTCCGGCTTTTCTGGCCATCGCTCGGGATTGAGGTTTATCTCAATCGTTCGACCGCCATGCAGTCCTGTCACCTGCACGCACGCAGACGCGAGGTGTCGACAGAATGTCTGCCACGCTGGTATGTCGTTTTCGAAGGGCTGATCACCTGTACAAAGGCGAAGCAGCTTTATGGCGTTGGTCTTACCGATTCCGTTATACCCTTCGATCTTGCTGATTGGAAAGTCGGGAATCTCTTCGATTATTCGGAGTCCACGGGTGGTCTCTGCGTCAATTTTGATGTGCACGAGCCACAACCTCCTTGGCCGCGTCCGAAAGTTCGAACGGCTCCGACGCAAGCACCCGAATCAACTCGACATCTATCGCAGTCGACTCAGACTCGGCCTCGCCCAGGTAGTCATTGCCCGACCCCAAGGGGACTGCCGTCAGTTCCTCCACGACCTGAACGGCCCGTTTTCCCAGATCAGTCATCCCGTAACCCAACCGTCGTCCTCGCCGAGACCCCAAATACTACCCGGGACCCGCTCGGCAGCGCCTGCCCCACGACAGCGGGTCAACTTTGCTGATCAGCGGATCAGAGTCGTGCAATTGACGTGCAGCGGTCAATCTCGCCCTTAACGGAAGCACCCTGAGCGGCGTAGGCCCCGGCGCCTGGCTTTGGACTTCGGTCCACCGGCTGCGCTCGCCTACCCGTACACATCAGTGCCGGCAAGGGCAGACTTGTGCAGCGGGGAGGAAGCAAGAGGGCATGGAATCGAGAGGGCAAGGGCGGTCCAGAGCAGTTGAGCAGGTGTCCTGCCTACGTGTCGTTGCCAATTTCCTCTGTTCTGGATCAAGGCGCCGCGCGGCGCCGGGCGGTAACCCGGCCGGTGGCTCTCCGCCCCGGCCGCCTGCGGCGCCGGGGCGGAGAGCCACCGACTGCCGCCGGACCGCCGCCCCGAGTCTGTTGATCCGGCCACCGGCACGATCACGGCCAGGCGAAACGGAAGCCGAACCGGGTTTGCGTCATCGGCGGTCAGGGCTTCCGACTGCCGCGCCAGTCCAACCCCAGGACTGGCTTGCCACCGGCCCCTCTCCCGCAGCCGGCGGCACCTCACCGCGGACCCCTCAGCCGATCGCTACACGCACGCACTCCACCGGGCCGGACAAACACCAGCGTTCGCAGCCCCAGAAGGGCTCTCAGCGGCAAGATCGACCTGCCCACCATCTGCCCACAACCAGTCGTCATCGGCTGGACTCAGCCGGACCCGGCCAGACAAACGACAACGGTCCCCGATCAGCATTCCTGCTGGTCAGGGACCGCATCTGCGCCTGGTGGCGGGTAGAGGATTCGAACCTCTGTAGCTTTCGCGACGGATTTACAGTCCGCTCCCATTGGCCGCTCGGGCAACCCGCCAGGGCACGCCGCCGCGTCGTAACGCGGCAGCGGAGCAAGGATAGCGGTCGCCCCCGGGGGCGTGGCAACCGGGTACCGTCAGAGGGTCGTGGGGCTGGTCAGCACCGCGACGACCCTGACAGACCGCCGGACAAGCAGGAGCATCAGCATGGCAGCGAACCCGTCGTTCGACATCGTGAGCAAGGTCGACCGGCAGGAGGTCGACAACGCCCTTCGCCAGACGGAGAAGGAGCTTGCCCAGCGGTTCGACTTCCGTGGCACCGGCGCCGAGATCTCCTGGTCGGGTGAGGAGGCGATCAGCCTCCAGGCCGAGACCGAGGAGCGGGTCAGCGCCGCCCTGGACGTGTTCAAGGAGAAGCTGGTCAAGCGGAACATCTCGTTGAAGTCCCTGGACGCCGGTGACCCCCGTGCCTCGGGCAAGGTCTACAAGATCGATGCCAAGGTGATCCAGGGCATCGAGTCGGAGAAGGCCAAGGCGATCAGCAAGAAGATCCGCGACGAGGGCCCGAAGGGCGTCCAGGCGCAGATCCAGGGCGACCAGCTCCGGGTGACCGGCAAGAAGAAGGACGACCTCCAGGCCGTCATCTCGCTGCTCAAGGGCGAGGACTTCGGGGTGGCCCTCCAGTTCACCAACTACAGGTAGAGCGGCCCCGGCCGGGCGGTCGTCCCCCGACGGGGACGGCCGCCCGCCGCACGAACCCCGGAAGACAGCGGGGCCGCGTACCCCGTTCAGACCGTGACGGGGTGTTCGGCGCGGACGGCGGCGGCCTCGGCGCGGGCGATGGGGCCGCCGGGCAGCGCCGCGACGGCGGCCCCGACGCCGACCGCCCCGGCGGCGAACAGGAACGCCCAGGGCACCCCGCCAGCGTGGTCGACGATCAGGCCGGCCACCGCACCGCCGGCCGCGCTCGCCGCCACCGACATGGTCACCACCCAGGTGTACGCCTCGTTGAGCATGCCCGTCGGGGTGATCCGCCCGACCAGGGTGTTCTCCAGGGTCAACGCGGGGGCGATGGTGGCCCCGCCGATCACCAGGGCGATGCCGAGGGACACCGGACCGGGCATCACCGCGAAGATCGCCAGGGTGCCGGCCACCGCCGCGAGCAGCCAGGCGAACTGGCGGGTCATGTTGGCCGCCGGGCGGCGTACCCCGAACCAGAAACCGCCCACGGCGCTGCCCACCCCCCAGACGGCGAGCAGCAGGCCGGCCAGGCTCTGCGGGTCGTCGGTGGGCTGGCTGCCGGCGAACGCCGGCACGATCACCCCGGCCGCGCCGAACGCGATGCCGAGGCTCGCCACGCAGACCAGCAGCGCCGGGAAGCCGCCCACCCGCAGCGGGCCGAGCCCTCGGGCGTGGTGCTCGCGGGGGTGCGGACGCCAGGCGCGCATCACCCGGCCCAGCGCCACCCCGCCGGTGCCGACCAGGGTCACCACTGCCGCACCGAGCAGCGCGGCGGCGGCGTCGGCGACCAGGACGAACCCGGCCACCAGCAGCGGGCCGAGCACGAAGACGACCTCGAACAGCGACGTCTCGGCGGCCAGTGCGGTGTTGCGCAGCTGGTAGCGGCCGGTCGCCGGGGCGGTCAGGTCGTTCCAGGCTCCCCGGATGGCGGCGGTCAGCGGCGGGTAGGTGGCCCCGGCCAGCCCGGCCGCCAGGTAGATCAGGCGCAGGTCGGCGTTCTCGGCGCGACTGGCCCCGAGCAGCCCGAACAGGGCCAGCGGGTGGGCCACGGCGGTGACCAGCAGCACCGGGGTGGGTCCGACCCGGTCGGCGATCCGGCCGGCGACCGGGCTGAGCGCGGCACCGGACAGCGCATAGATCCCGCCGGCCACGGCGGCGAGGGAGTACCGGCCGGTGACCTGCTCCACGACCAGCAGCAACGCCAGCGGTGTCATGCCGATGCCGAGCCGGCCGACGACACCGAGGAGCAGCAGCAGTGGGGCGCCGGGAATCCGCCAGACGCCCAGGTACTGGCGCAGTGCGGACACGGCGGACCTCCCAGGAGACGATCAGGTAACGACTCAGAACCCTGTAGACCCTAACGCCGCAGGTCGCTCCGGGAATGGTCGATTCACTCACACCCGGGGTCGCTGACCCGGTGGCGGCGAGAGGGTAACTTGCTGATCGACCCAGATACATACACCGCTGGATCGCCCCCGATGTCGTAGGAGGTCCAATGGTCGGCACGACGACCGAACGCCGCCGGCCCGGCCCGGCGTCCCGGGGCGGCCGTCACCGGGCAGCCGCCCCGGTGCTCCGGGAGAGCCCCGGTCACCAGCAGAACGGGGTCGAGGAAGCGGAACCGACGACCTGATGACCGACGCCGACGAGCGGCTCTCACCGCCCCCCGGTTACCTGGCCCTGTTCCGCCATCCGGTCGCCTCCCGGCTGGTCACCGCCCGGGGGATCTCCGAGCTGGGCGACTTCGTGGGGCTCGCCGCGCTGCTGCTGCTCGCCTACGACCAGACGCAGTCGGTCCTCGGGCCGGCCGCCGTGTACGCCGCCCGCGCCCTGCCCGCCCTGCTGGTCGCCACGGTGTTCAGCGGTTGGCTGGACGTGCCGGCCCGCCGTACCCTGCTGGTCTGGCTCTCGGTGGCCGGTGCGGTGCTGATCGCGGCCCCCCTCGCGGTGCCCCGGCCGGTGCCGGCAATCGTCGCGGCCGGCCTGCTCGGTGCGGTCCGGGCCGCCTACTCCAGCGTCAACGTGGCGGTCGCCGCCGAGTCGGTGGACGCCCCGCTGCGGCTGCCGCTGTTCGGCCTGTCGGCCTTCGCCAACCAGGTCGGCCAGGTGGTGGGGCTGCTGGCCGGGGCGAGCATCACCGTGGCCCTCGGCCCCCGGGTGGCGCTCCTGATCGACCTGGTCTCGTTCCTCGTGGCGGCGGTGGTGCTGGCCGGGTTGCCGACCGGGCAGCAGCGGCGGCGCGGGCCACGCCCACCGGCCACCGCCGGCATACGGACCATCGCCGGGCACCCGGTGCTGCGCGGCGTCGCCCTGCTCACCCTCGCCACGGTCGTCTCCGGCGCGCTGCCCGAGACCCTCACCCCGGACCTCGCCGACGGGGCCTGGCGGCCCGTGGTGCTGGCCTCGTCGGCGTTGGGCGGCGCGGTCTTCGTGCTGGTGCTGGGGCGGGGCACCTGGTTGGGCCGGTTGACCGGGCAGGTCACCGTGGCCGCCGCCCTGGCCGGGGCGCTGCTGCTGGCCGCCCTGCTGGTCGCCACGCGTTCCCCGGTGTGGGCGCTGGCCTGCGCCAACGCGCTGATCGGCGCGGGCGGGGGGTGGCTGATCGGCGCACAGGCCACCTTTGCCCGGCTGGCCCCGGTGGAACGGATGGGGCAGGTGGAAGCGACCATCGTGGCCGCCAACATCGTGGTGGCAGGTTGCGGGATCTTCCTGCTCGGGTCGGCCGCCGCGCTGTTCGGGCCGGCCGTGGCCTACCTGCTGGCCGGGGTGCTGCTGCTGGTCGTGGTGCTGCTGACCCGCCCCGACCGGCTGCCCGCCGACGCCGGGCCGCACCCGACCGGCCCAACCCCCTGACCCGTCAGACACGACCGCGCCCGCGTCCAAAACGTGGACGCGGGCGCGGTGCCGGTCGGGGTCAGCGCTGGAACTGCATCGGGCCGGTGTTGCGGGCCATCTGCTCCAGCCGTGCCACCCGCTCCTCCATCCGGGGGTGGGTGGAGAAGAGCGCGGCGATGCCGCCACCCCGCTTGAACGGGTTGTCGATCATCAGGTGGGCGGTGCTGGTGAGCTGTCCCTGAGCGGGCAGCGGCCGGGCCTGGGTACCCAGGTGGATCTTGCGGAGGGCGCTGGCCAGGGCCAACGGGTCCCGGGTGAGCTGCGCACCCGACGCGTCGGCCTGGAACTCCCGGCTCCGGCTGATCGCCAACTGGATCACGGTGGCCGCGATCGGACCGAGGATGATGGTGAGCAGCAGCACGGCCGGGTTCGGGCCGTCCTCGTCGTTGCTGCCGCCCAGCGGGATGAAGAACGCCAGGTTCGCCAGCATGGTGATGATGCCGGCCAGCCCGGCCGCCACGCTGGAGATCAGGATGTCCCGGTTGTAGACGTGGGACAGCTCGTGGCCGATCACCCCGCGCAGCTCGCGGTAGTCGAGGATCTCGGTGATCCCCTGGGTGACGCAGACCGCCGCGTTGGCCGGGTTACGACCGGTCGCGAACGCGTTGGGCTGCGAGGTGGGGCTCACGTACAGCCTGGGCATCGGCTGCCGGGCCTCGGTGGCCAGCTCACGCACCATCCGGTACAGCTCGGGGAACTGGGCCTCGCTGACCGGTTGCGCCCGCATCGAGCGCAACGCGAGCTTGTCGGAGAAGAAGTAGGTCACGCCGTTCATCAGCAACGAGACGACGACGGCGATGACGAGGCCGCCGCTCCCACCGAACCAGTAGCCGACCGCGAGGATCAGCGAGGTCAGCAGGCCCAGCAGCGCTGCGGTCTTCAGACGGTTGTGATGCACGATCGCTCCTTCGGTGCGCGGGTCGCGCGGGACCCGCTGACCGGTACAACGTCACCGGTACCCGTCAACCATCCAGCTCATGACTGGCAGTTGACTGACAGAAGCTGTGAACCCGCTGAACGGACCGGACACCGGGGACGGCCCGGGACACCAGGTCAGGGGCCCCCGCCCGCCGGGGCGGAAGCTCCGGCGGGGCGGTCAGCGGGAGGCGAGGTCCAGCACCAACTGCGGGGCGAAGCCGATCACCACGGCCAGCGCGGTCGCCCCGGCCAGCGCCACGGAAACCGGCCAGGCCGCCCGTGCCGGCGCGACCCTGACGGACGCGGCCGGCTCCCCGGCGGAGGCAGGAGCGGGCGGGTCGGCGTACAGGGTGGCGGCGAGGCGCAGGTAGTAGGCCAGGCCGATCACCGCATTCACCGCCACCACCAGGGCCAGCCAGCCGGCCCCGCCGTCCAGCACCGCCCGCACCACCGTCACCTTGGCGAACAGCCCCGCCAACCCGGGCGGCAGGCCGGCCAGCCCGACCAGGGCCAGCGCGAACGCCGCCCCGGCCCAGGGCCGCCGCCGGGCCGCCCCACGCAGGTCCGCCAGCGCGCCGCCGTCCGCACCGGCCGGACGCAGCGCCACCAGCGCCGCGAACGCCGCCAGCTCCACCACCACGAAGAAGACCGCGTACGCCACCGCGGCGGCGTACGCCCCGGCCCGGACGTCGTCGGCCCGGCCAGCGGCCGACACCAGCACCCCCAGCGGAGCCAGGATGTAGCCCGCCTGCGCCACCGACGACCAGGCGAGCAACCGGACGGTACGCCGCTGGCGCAGCGCCACCAGGTTGCCCACGGTCATGGTGAGCACCGCCAGCAGGGCCAGCACCGGACCGGTCACCTCGGCCGGCAGCGCCCGCTGCACCACCGCCAACAGGGCCACCACCCCGCCCAGCTTCGACGCGGTGGACAGGTAGGCCGCCACCGGCAGCGGTGCCCCGTCGTAGGTCGCCGGCGCCCAGGCGTGGAACGGCACCGCCGCCACCTTGAAGGCCAGCCCCAGCACCACCAGCGCCACCGCCGCCGGGACCAGCGGCACGTCGGGCGCGTCGGCCAGCCCGCCGAGCCGGTCCAGGTGCAGGCCGCCGGTCGCCGCGTAGAGCAGGGCCGCGCCGAGCAGGGTGACCGTCGTGGCCACCACGCTCACCACGAAGAAGGTGACCGCCGCCTCGGCACTGGCCAGGCTGCCCCGACGCAGGCCCACCAGCACGTACAGCGGCAGGGTCAGGGTCTCCAGGGCGACGATCAGGGTGATCAGGTCACCGGCCGCGCCCAGCACCACGCCACCGGTCATCGAACAGGCCAGCAGGAAGCAGTACTCGCCGACGGGCGTCGGGCCGCCGCGCAGCAGTGGACCGGAGAGCCCGAGCACGCCCAGGGTGAGCAGGGCGAAGACCCCCGCGACCAGGGCCGCCCGGCCGTCGAACACCCAGGAGCAGTCGGCACCCACACAGAACGTCCGCCGGGTGCCGGCCGCGCCCACCACCACCGCGCCTACCCCGGTGGCGACGACGCCCGCGCAGGCCACCGCCACCGTCGCGCCGGCCCGGCCGACCAGCAGATCCGCCAACAGCACGAGTACGGCGGTGCCGGCCGCCAGGTACGCCGGCAGCAACGCCACGTTGTGGACGCTCTGCACCACACTCACGAGTCGGACCTTTCGTTCGCGACTGCGGGGCTCCGCTGCGCTGCACTCCTCGCGCTCACCGAACCACCCCTCCGCTCGCGACTGCGGGGCTCCGCTGCGCTGCACTCCTCGCGCTCACCGCGCCACCTTTACGCTCGCGACTGCGGGGCTCCGCTGCGCTGCACTCCTCACGCTCACCGGGCCGCCCCCGTTCACCGGACGATCCCCACCAGGGCGTCCACCGGGCCGGTGGCGTAGCCGAGCACCAGGGTGGGTGCCAGGCCGACGGCGAGGGCGAGCAGGACCAGCGGGACCCAGGCGGTCAGCTCCACCCCGGCCAGGGCGGGGGTGAACCGGCCCACCGCCGGGCTGGGCCGACCGTGGGTGACCCGGCGCAGCAACCGCAGGAAGTACGCGGCGGTGAGCGCCCCACCGACCGCCGCCAGCACCGCCAGCGTGGTCCACAGCGGCCCGCCCCGCTCGACGGCCGCGACCACCGCGAACGCCTCACCCCAGAACCCGGCCAGGCCGGGCAGGCCGAGTGAGGCGACCGCCGCGAAGCCGAGCAGACCGGCCAGCCGGGGCGCGGTCTCCCGCAGCCCGGACAGCTCGGCCAGCGCCCCCGTGTGGGCCCGGTCCTTGACCGCCCCGGCGAGGAAGAACAACAGCCCGGTGATCACCCCGTGCGCCACGTTGCCGATCAGCGCCGCCTGGATGCCGGTGGCGGTCAGCGTCGCCACCCCGAGCAGCACGAACCCCATGTGCCCGACGCTGGAGTAGGCGATCAGCCGCTTCAGGTCGTCCTGGGCCAGGCAGACCAGGGAACCGACGAGGATCGCCGCGACGGCCAGCACCCCCAGGATCGGCGCAGCCCAGCGGGCACCCTCCGGGGCCACCCCGACGGCGACCCGGATCAGGCCGTACGTGCCCATCTTGAGCAGCACCCCGGCGAGGATGACGCTGCCGACGGTGGGTGCCTGGGTGTGCGCGTCGGGCAGCCAGGTGTGCAGCGGCCAGAGCGGGGCCTTCACCGCGAACGCCAACCCGAGCAGGGCGAACGCGGCCAACTGGGTGCCCCGGGACAGCCCCGCCCCGCCGGTCAGCGCGACGATGTCGGCGGTGCCGGCGGCGGCCACCACCACGAACACGCCGACCAGCAGCAGCACCGAACCGAAGAGCGTGTAGAGGGCGAACTTGCGGGCCGCCGCGCGGGCCGCGTCGCGCGCCGGCAGGTCATCGCCGGTGCCGCCCCAGCCGGCGATGATCGCGTACATCGGCAGCAGGACGACCTCGAAGAAGACGAAGAAGAGCACCAGGTCGAGGGCGAGGAAGGTGCCCAGGATGCCCACCTCGACCACCAGCAGCAACGCCACCAGGGCCCGGCCGCTCCCCCGGCCCTCGGGCACCCGGCGCACGGTGTAGCCGCAGCAGAGCAGGGTGAGCAGGGCGGTGAGCACCACCAGCGGCCAGGAGATGCCGTCCACCCCGAGGTGGAAACGCAGGTCGAGGCCGGGCACCCAGGGCAGGTCGACCTCGTGCCAGGGCTGCACGGCGGGAGCCGGGCCGTACCCGAACCAGCCGTGGTCGCCGAGCACCAGCAGTGCCGTCCCGACCAGGGTCAGGCCGGCGACCGCCGTGCCCAAAGCCCGGGCCGCCCGCTCACCGGGCAGCACGGCGACCAGCGCCGCCCCCACCGCCGGCAGCACCAGCACCGCAACCAGCAACACCTGCCCCACACTCACTGGACTGACCTTCCGTTCGCGACTGCGGGGCTCCGCTGCGCTGCACTCCTCGCGCTCATGAGGAGACTCCGATCAGGGCGGCGGCGAGGCCGATCAGCAGGGCACCGGCCAGCACCGCCGCCGTCGCGCGGGGCAGCGCCGCCCGGTGCAGCACGGCAAGCCCGGCACCGAGGGTGGACGCGCCCCGGCCGACCCCCTCCACCAGGCCGTCCACCCCGACCTCGTCACCGGTACGGGTCACCCGGGCGAGCGCCGTCGTGGGGCGTACCACGAGGGTGTGTTGCAGGTCGTCGAGGCGGAAGGCGCGGGCGAACACCGGCCGCAGCGGACCCAGCGCGCGGGCCGGATCGGCGGCCGGGTCCCGCCGCCAACCGGCCCAGGCCAGCCCCGCCCCGACCAGCAGCAGCACGATCGGCAACAGCACCGCCGGAGCCAGGTGGACCAGGTCGACGTCGGCGGCGGTGCCCCGCAGCCGGTCGGTGAACGGCGGCCAGAACCCCGCCAGGCCGAGCAGCGCGGCCGGGACGGCCAGCAGCAGCACCGGCCAGCGCATCGCCGCCGGCGGGTCGTGCGGGTGCAGCAGCGGCAGCCGGGGCTCGCCGAAGAAGGCACGCAGCAGCAGCCGGGTGGCGTACGCGGCGGTGAGCAGCACCCCGAGCAGCCCGGACAGCCAGACCAGCCAGCCGACCCAGGTCGGAGCGGGACCGGTGCCGTCGAGCGCGGCGGCCTCGGCGGCGGCGAGCACGCCGTCCTTGCTCCAGAAACCGGACAGCGGCGGCACCCCGGCCAGCGCGCCCAGGCCGATCAGGGTGCACCAGAAGGTGACCGGCATGCTGCGCCGCAGCCCGCCCATCCGGGACAGCAGGGTGGTGCCGACGGCGTGGATCACCGCACCGGCGGCGAGGAACAGCAGCGCCTTGAACGCGGCGTGGGTGAGCAGGTGGAACAGCGCGGCGGCCGGGGCACCGACGGCGAGCGCGCCGGTCATGTAGCCGAGCTGGGAGACAGTCGACCAGGCGAGCACCCGCTTCAGGTCGTCCTGGGCGGTGGCGGCGAGCGCGCCGAGCAGCAGGGTGATCGAGGCGAGCACGCCGAGCACCGCCAGCGCCACCGGGGCGCGGGTGAACAGCGGGTAGAGCCGGGTCACCGCGTACACCCCGGCGGCGACCATGGTCGCGGCGTGGATCAGCGCGGAGATCGGGGTCGGGCCGGCCATCGCGTCCGGCAGCCAGGTGTGCAGCGGGAACTGGGCGCTCTTGCCGGCCACCCCGGCGAGCAGCAGCAGGCAGGCTGCGGTCAGCGTACCGGTGGAGTGGTCGTGGGCGAGCACGTCGGCGATCCGGAAACTCCCGGCGGAGACGCCGAGCAGCGCGATGCCGAGCAGGAACCCGACGTCACCCACCCGGGTGACCAGGAACGCCTTCATCGCGGCGGCAGGCGCCTCGGGCAGCCGGCGGTCGTGGGCGATCAGCAGGTACGAGCAGAGGCCCATCACCTCCCAGCCGACCAGCAGCAGGATCAGGTCGCCGCTGACCACCACCAGCAGCATCGCGGCGGTGAACAGGCTGATCTGCGCGGCGTAGGGCGGATAGCGGTGGTCCACGTCGACGTCGTCGTGCGGGCCGCGCCGCAGGTAGGCCACCGAGTAGACCTGCACCGCCAGGGCCACCGCGGCCACGGCGACCGCGACCAGCGCGGCGACGCCGTCCAGCCGCACCCCGAGGGTGACCCGCAACCCGCCGAGGTCGATCCAGGTGGTGCTGGTCTCCACCGGGTCGCCGACCCGCACCAGCAGCAGCACCGCGACCAGCAGCGCGCCGGCCGCGCCCGCCACCCCGAGGCCGATCGCCGCCCGCCGGGCCGCGCCCTCCCCCCGCGGTGCCGGCGGCAGCAGCAACCCCAGCAACCCGGCAACCAGGGGTACGACCGGCAGCGCCGCCCCGAGCAGCCCGGTCACCGCCCGGCCTCCGCCCGTGCACCGGCCGACCCGGCCACGACGTCACCCGTCGAACCGGCGCGGTCGCCGGACGGCTCGGTCAGCGGCACGTCGTCGACGGTGACGCTGGCCCGCAGCCGGTAGAGCTGGAGCACGATGGCCAGCCCGACGCCGATCTCGGCGGCGGCCAACACGATCACGAACAGCGCGAAGACCTGACCGGAGTGCGGCAGCACCGCCCGCACGGTGGTGTCGGCGGTGACCAGGATCAGGTTGACCGCGTTGAGCATCAGCTCCACCGCCATCAGCACCAGCACCGCGTTGCGTCGCCGCAGCACGCCGTAGACGCCCAGGCCGAACAGCAGCGCGGCGGTGACGTACGGGATGACCGGCCTCACCGGATGGCCTCTGTTCGCGACTGCGCGGGGGCGGTGTCGGGGCGGCGGCCGATGTCGGGGCGGGACAGGATGACCGCGCCGACCAGGGCGGCCAGCAGCAGCACCGACAGCACCTCGAACGGCAGCACCCAGGAGCGGAACACCTGCTCGCCGATGCCCTCGGCGGTGCCCGCCGCCGGCAGCTCCACCGTCGACCAGCGGAACGCGTCGACCAGCAGCGCCGTCAGGCCCAGCCCGGTGCCCGCCCCGATCAGCGCGGCCGGCCAACCCGGCCGGTCCAGGTCGTCGGACGCTCCGATCGGGGCCCGGGTCAGCATCACCGCGAACAGCAGCAGCACCACCACCGCGCCCACGTAGATCAGCACCTGTACCCAGGCGACCAGTTCGGCGGTGAGCACCAGGTAGTCGCCGGCCAGCGCGCCCAGGCAGAGCACCAGGTAGAGGCCGGCCCGGACCAGGTGCTTCGTGGCGACCACCAGCACCCCCGACCCGACCGCCACCGCGCCCAGGGCGAGCAGGAGGACGTCCGCACCGGTCACCGGGGAGCACCTCCGTCGTCGGCGGGGCCGGGGCCGGGGTCGGCCGGCTCGACGCCGGACGCGGCCGGGCCGGCGGCGCGGGGGGCGGCGGGGCCGGGCTCGGGGCGTACCACGGTGGGACGGGCGGCGGAGCTGGTCGGGGCGGCGGCCTTGCGCGCGGCGGTGGTCTCCTCCTTGGCCGGCTCGCCGTGCGGGTCGTGCGCGGGCGGCGGCGGCACCGTGGCCATCCACTGGCCGAGGTGGTCCCGGTCGTGCAGCAGGTCCTTGATGTCGTACTCGGCGTACTCGAACTCGGGCGACCAGTAGAGGGCGTCGAACGGGCAGACCTCGATGCAGATCCCGCAGTACATGCAGAGCGAGAAGTCGATGTCGAACTTGTCGAGGACGTTGCGCTGGCGGGGACGGGCCGCGCCGGCCACCGCCACCTCCTCCTTGTGCGAGTCGATGTAGATGCACCAGTCGGGGCACTCCCGGGCGCAGAGCATGCAGACCGTGCAGTTCTCGGTCAGCAGCGCGATCACGCCCCGGGAACGGGGCGGCAACTCGGGGGCGACGTCTGGGTACTGCTGGGTGTGCGACCGGCGGGTCATCGTCTTCAACGTGACCGCCAGCCCCTTCACCAGCCCTCCGCCGGTGCCCCCGCCGTGCTCGCTCACCGTGTCGCCCCGACTCGCTCGCTCATGGGGTCATCCTGCCCTGTGGCCACGGCGTGCGCGACCACCACCCGGCGTTTGCCGGCGTTACCCTGACAGGCGGGGAGAACGACGCACCGGGAAGGACCGACCGATGACCGCCGCGCTGCAGAACGACCATCCGCCCGAGGGCGGCTGGACGACTGACGATCTGGACGCGCTGCCCGAGGACGGCCGCCGCCGCGAACTTCTCGATGGAGTGCTGATCGTGTCCCCCTCCCCCACCCGCATCCACCAGACCATCGCGATGCGACTTGGCGTCGCGCTCGAAGAGGACTGCCCCGACGACTACGACGTGACCCAGGCCGTGGAGGTGCGGATCAACCGGACCCGCTCGTTCATCCCCGACGTGCTGGTGACCACGTCCACCGCCGCCGCCCGCGAGCCGTCCCGGTACGAACCGCACGAGGTGGTGCTGGCCGTCGAGATCGTCTCCCCCAGCACCCGCTCCATCGACCGGGTGCTCAAGCCGACCCTCTACGCGCAGGCCGGCATCCCGTTCCACTGGCGGATCGAGGTGGAGGACGACGGTCTGGTCGTGCACACCTACAAGATCGACGCGGTGAACGAGGTCTACACCGAGACCGGGCAGTGGACGAAGTTCGTCGACACCGGTGAGCCGTTCCCGGTGAACCTGTCGGTCGCCCGGATCACGCCCCGGCGTCGGTGAGCGGCGGCAGCATCTCCACACCCAACTGTTGCAGCAGTTGGAACAGCTCGTTGACGCTCCACACGTCGACGATCCGCCCGGCGGCGTCGAAGCGCAGGAACGTCGCCCCGGAGTAGCTGACCACCTGCCCGGTCGGCGGCACCGGTCCGAACTGTCCCGCCTGGGTGCCGGCGGCCCGCCAGCGCAGCGCCACCCGGTCACCCGCCGCCACCACGTCCACCAGCTTGTAGCGCAGGTCGGGGAAGGCGGCCCGGCGCTCCCGGTGCCAGGCCAGCACCGCCGCCGGGCCGGTGCCGCCCAGCCCCGGGCACTCCTCGGCGACCAGTTCGTCGGCCGACTCCTCGCGGCCGGCGTTCCACACGTCGGCCACGAACCGCCGGGCCACCGCCTCCACGTCGATCATGCGGGCAGCCTAGGCCCCCGTTACCGTGCCACCGGACGCCGGACCCGCCATGATGGGAGCCGAAGCGGACGAAAGGCGACACGATGGCGGAGAGCAACGGCACGACGGCGACCCAGACCGGCGGCAAGTACGTCGAGCCGGGCGGTGAGTTCACCCGGGACCAGCGCTACATCGCCACCCGGATCACCGTCGACGGGCGGGACGGCTACCCGGTCGAGCCGGGCCGCTACCGGCTGGTCGTCAGCCGGGCCTGCCCGTGGGCCAACCGCATGATCATCGTACGGCGGTTGCTCGGGCTGGAGGAGGCGCTGCCGATGGCGGTGGCCGGGCCCACCCACGACGCCCGGAGCTGGACGTTCGACCTCGACCCGGACGGGCGCGACCCGGTGCTCGGCATCGAACGGCTGGCCGAGGCGTTCTTCGCCCGCTACCCCGACTACGACCGGGGGATCACCGTGCCGGCGATCGTCGACGTGCCGACCGGGCAGGTGGTCACCAACGACTACGCGCAGATGACCCTGGACCTGTCCACCCAGTGGACGGCGTACCACCGCGAGGGTGCCCCGCAGCTCTACCCGGAACACCTGCGCGCCGAGATCGACGAGGTGAACGCGGTGGTGTTCGCCGACGTCAACAACGGGGTGTACCGGTGCGGCTTCGCCGGCTCGCAGGAGGCGTACGAGAAGGCGTACCGGCGGCTGTTCGACCGGCTGGACTGGCTCAGCGACCGGCTCGCCAACCAGCGTTACCTGGTCGGCGACACCATCACCGAGGCCGACGTGCGGCTGTTCACCACGCTGGTCCGCTTCGACCCGGTCTACCACGGCCACTTCAAGTGCAACCGGCAGAAGCTGAGCGAGATGCCGGTGCTGTGGGCGTACGCGCGGGACCTGTTCGCCACCCCCGGGTTCGGCGACACCATCGACTTCGACCACATCAAGCGGCACTACTACGAGGTGCACCGGGACATCAACCCGACCGGGGTGGTGCCGCTCGGCCCGGACCTGGTCAACTGGCTCAGCCCGCACGGGCGGGAGGCGCTGGGCGGCCGGCCGTTCGGCGACGGCACGCCCCCGCCGCCCCCGCCGCCCGGCGAGCAGGTGCCGCCGGAGCACACCCCGATCGGCTGAGCCATCCCGACCACGCGCCCCCGCCCGGCCCACCGGGTCGGGGGCGCGCCGCGTCCTCCCGTACACCGCGCGCCGGGCCGAACCGACTGTCGACAGCGGACACCGAGAGCTGCCACACATTCACCCTCAGCGTTCAAGAGTTAACACGATGGTCAATATGACCTGTTCGACTAGGGGGCGTCCGTCGCCGCGATTCCCGTCGGCGGGCTACCAGTCCACTACGGACTCCCCCTTCGAGGAGGATCGAGCCTTGCGCAAGCTGGGTAGCAGGACCGCACGTCTGGGCGTACTCGCCGGTGTTCTCGCCGGCGCGCTCGCCACCACCACCAACGCCGCCGTCGCGGCACCGGGCACCCCCGCCCCCGGCCGGGACGCGCCCGCGCCGCTGCTGGCCGGCAGCGCGGAGGCCGCGCCGGACCGGTACATCGTCGTCCTGGACGACAAGCCGGTCAGCGGCGAGCGCACCGCCCGCCTCGCCCGCACCGACCAGTCGGCCGCCGTCGCCGAGCGGGCCGGCGGCACCGTGCTGAACCGCTACACCCAGGTCCTCGACGGGTACGCCGCCGTGCTGCCGCCGGCCGCCCTGGCCGCCGTCCGCAACGACCCGGCCGTGCAGTACGTCGAGCGGGACACCCGGATCGAGGGCGGGCTGACCGGCACCACCCCGGACCGGACCGGACCGACGACCGCCCGCGCCGAGCGGGCCCAGGCCGGTGGCGTGTCCATCCAGGCCGTGCAGAGCAACCCGCCGTCGTGGGGGCTGGACCGCATCGACCAGCGCAACCTGCCGCTGAGCAACAGCTTCGGCTACACCTCGACCGGTTCCGGGGTGACCGCCTACATCGTCGACTCCGGCATCCGGGCCACCCACGTCGACTTCGGCACCCGCGCCGCCGGGGTCTACGACGCGGTCGGTGACGGCAACGGCACCAACGACTGCCACGGCCACGGCACGCACGTCGCCGGCACCATCGGCGGCACCACCTACGGGGTCGCCAAGTCGGTGACCCTGCGGGCGGTCCGGGTGCTCCAGTGCGACAACTCCGGGTGGAGCACCGACCTGATCGAGGGCGTCGACTGGCTGGCCACCAACCACGCGACCGTGTCGGTGGCGAACTTCAGCCTCCAGGGCTACGGCACCTCCGCGAACACCTCGATCGAGAACCTGATCGACCACGGCGTTTACCCGGTCTTCATCGCCAACAACTTCAACACCGACGCCTGCACCAACGGCCCCCGGTCCAGCCGGGGCATCACCGTCGCGGCGACCGACATCAACGACAACCGGGCCTCGTTCTCCAGCTACGGGACCTGCGTCGACATCTTCGCCCCGGGGGTGGACATCACCTCCGCCGGCATCGCCTCGAACACCGCCGTGGCCAGCGGCTGGTCCGGCACCTCGATGGCGGCCCCGCACGTCACCGGCTGGCTGGCCCGCTACCGGCAGACCAACCCGACGGCGACCCTCGCCACCGCCAAGAGCGCGCTGATCACCGCCGCCACCACCGGCAAGGTCGTCAACCCGGGGACCGGCTCCCCGAACCGCCTGCTCTACGCCGCGCCGTGAGCGCGCCGGAGGGGCCCCGGACAGTGACCCGGGGCCCCTCCGGGCCGGCGCTCAGTTCAGGGTGAGGCGTACGGCGGTGGTGAGGACGAGCTGGGCCAGCGCGGCCGGCACCAGGACCAGCCAGCACAGCCGCTGGAGCTGGTCCTCCCGCAGCCGGGGGAACGACACCCGCAGCCAGATGATCACGAACGAGACGGCGAAGACCTTCAGCAGGGTCCACAGCCACCCGAGCTGGGCGTCGGCGAACGGGCCCTGCCAGCCACCGAGGAACAGCACGGTGGTCAGCGCGGCGATCACCACGATCCCGACGTACTCGGCGAGCAGGAAGAACGCGAACCGCAGCCCGGTGTACTCGGTCATGTAGCCGAACACCAGCTCCGAGTCGGCCACTGGCATGTCGAACGGGGGCCGCCGGATCTCGGCCAACCCCGCCACGAAGAACACGATCATGGCGGGGGCCTGCCAGAGCAGCCACCACGGCTGCCACGCCTCGACGATCCCGCCGAGGCTCAGCGTCCCGGCCGCCACCGCCACCGAGGCGGCGGCCAGCACCAGCGGCAGCTCGTAGCCGAGCAGTTGGGCCGCCCCACGCAGCCCACCGAGCAGGCTGTACTTGTTGGCCGAGGCCCACGCCGACATCAGCACCGCCACCACACCGACCCCGACCACCGCCAGGACGAAGAACAGGCCGATGTCCAGCGGCTGCCCGACCAGGTCGTCCGGGCCGAGCGGGATCACCAGCAGCACCAGCAGGTAGGGCACCAGGGCCACCACCGGCGCCAGCCGGAACACCGCCCGGTCCGCCTCGCGCGGGGTGATGTCCTCCTTCTGGACGAACTTGATCCCGTCGGCGACGAGCTGCGCCCACCCGTGGAAGCCACCGGCGTACATCGGACCGAGCCGGCCCTGCATGTGCGCCATCACCTTGTGCTCGGCCTGGCCGACGATCAGCGGCAGGGTCAGGAACGCGACCAGCACCCCGCCGATCCGGATCACCAGCTCCAACCAGGTCGGCATCAGGCCGTACCCCCCTCGTCGCCACCCCGGTCACCGCGGGCCCGGCCGTCGGCGACCGCCGGGCCGTCGCCAGCCGCGCCGGGGCGGGGGGTACGCGGCGGCCGGGCCGGCCGCTCCCGGGGCGCGCGGGCCGGCGCCCCGTCGCCCACCGTCACCGGGCCGGCCGGGGCCGGCACCACACCCCACTCCCCCGGGGCGGGCACCCCGGGCGGGCGGACCGCCCGACGACCGCCACCGGCCTCCGACTCGCCCGGTTCCTTCGCCCCCGGCCACGGTTTGGCCACCCGGGAGGCGAGCACGAACTCCTTGCGCAGCGGATGCCCCTCGAACTCGGGCGGCAGCAGCAGCGGGGTCAACTCCCGGTGGCCGGTGAAGTCGACCCCGAACATCTCGTGGGTCTCCCGCTCGTGCCAGGCCGCGCCCGGGAAGATGTCGACCACCGACGCCACCGTCGGCGTCTGCCTCGGCACCCGGGTCCGCAGCAGCACGCCGTGCCGGTGCCGGGTCGACCACAGGTGGACCACGACGTCGAAACCGCCGGCCAACTCGTCGACGGCGGAGAGCCAGTCGAAGAAGTCGCAGGCCAGCTCGGCGTCGTCGCGCACCGCGCGGAGCGTGTCCGCCCAGGCCGCCGGGGGTACGTCGACGGTGGCCCGGGCGTGGGCCTGCCCGCCGGACACCGACGCGGTCGCCTCGACCGGCGTGAGCAGCGCGACCACCCGCCGACCGACCTCTTCCGGAGTCATGCGGTTGATCCTATGGCCGCCGCCCCGACGCCGGGCCCGCCCGCCCGGTCGTACGCGCCCGGCGGACACCTGGATGAGGTGAACGGACGGCCCCGCGCCCCGTCGTACGACCGTTCCGGCGGGCGTCGTACGACGGTTCCGGCGGGCGTCGTACGACCGTTCCGGCGGGCCTCGTCTGGCGCGTCGCCGGGCAGGGCGGGGCGGGCATCTGACGCTTTGGCCGGCAGTGCGGGGCGGGGCGGGGAAAGATGGGGGCCGTGCGCGCTGTGACGGTGACTCCCGGGGTCCACGACTCGCTGCGGCTGGTGCAGGACTGGCCGGAGCCGCCGGCCGAGGAGGGCGCCATCCTGGTCGAGGCGCTCGCCGTCGGCATCTGCGGCACCGACCAGGAGATCATCGCCGGGGACTACGGGGAGGCCCCGCCCGGCCAGCGGGAACTGGTGCTCGGCCACGAGTCCCTCGGCCGGGTGCTGGAGGACCCGTCCGGCACCCTGCAACCCGGCGACCTGGTGGCCGGCATCGTCCGCCACCCCGACCCGGTGCCCTGCCCGAACTGCGCCGTCGACGAGTGGGACATGTGCCGCAACGGCCGGTACACCGAGCACGGGATCAAGGGGCTGCCCGGCTTCGCCCGGGAACGGTGGCGGGTGCAGCCGAAGTTCGCCGTCGGGCTGGACCCCGTCCTCGCCCCGGTCGGGATGCTGCTGGAGCCGGCGAGCGTGGTGGCGAAGGCGTGGGACCACATCGCGCAGATCGGCACCCGGGCCGAGTGGAAGCCGCAGACCGTCCTGGTCACCGGGGCCGGGCCGATCGGGCTGCTGGCGGCCCTGCTGGCCGTCCAGCGTGGCCTGTCGGTGCACGTGCTGGACCGCAACACCACGGGCCCCAAGCCGGACCTGGTCCGGGCGCTCGGGGCGACGTACCACACGGTGCCGGTCGACGAGCTGGACTTCGAGCCGGACGTGGTGGTCGAGTGCACCGGCGCGCCGACCGTGGTGCTGGAGGCCATGTGCAAGGTCGGCCCGGCCGGGATCGTCTGCCTGACCGGGGTGTCCAGCGGGGGCCGGACCATCGACTTCGACGCCGGGGCGCTCAACCGGGCGCTGGTGCTGGAGAACAACGTGGTGTTCGGCTCGGTCAACGCCAACCGGCGGCACTGGGACCTGGCCGCCCGGGCGCTCGCCCGGGCCGACCAGTCGTGGCTGAACGCGCTGATCACCCGCCGGGTGCCGGTGTCGGCGTACGCACAGGCGTACGCCCACACCGACGAGGACATCAAGGTGGTGCTGGAGTTCGGGGCGTGACGCCCGACGGGCCGGTTCAGATGCCGGGCAGCCGGCCGTTGCGGAACAGGTCCACGAAGAGCTGGTGGTCGGTGCGGGCCCGGACGCCGTACGCGTGGGCGAACTCGACCAGGTGCCCGACGAAGCCGTCGGTGTCGTCGCCGATCGCGGCGACGATCGCCTCCTCGGTCGAGTAGTCGACCAGGTCGTGGCTGGACTCGTCGTCGGCGACCGAGTGCATCCGGGCCACCGCCCGACCCAGGTCGGCGAGCACCCCGGCCAGCTCCTCCGGTTCGTTGACGTCCGACCAGTCCAGGTCGGCGGCGTACGGGGAGACCTCGGCGACGAGCTGACCGGCCCCGTCCAGCTCGGTGAAGCCCAACCACGGGTCGGCGTGCGCCTGCAACGCCCGCTGCGACTCGGCCGTGCGGTGCCCCTGGTGCCGGAAGTAGCCCCGGACCCGCTCGTCGTCGATGTGCCGGGCCACCGCCGGCACCTGCGCCTGCTTCATGTAGATGACGACGTCGTTCTCCAACGCCTCGGTGTGCCCCTCCAGCAGCAGGTTGTACGACGGCAGCCCGGCCGAGCCGATGCCCACCCCCTTGCGCAGCACCACGTCCTTGATCTGGGTGGCGACCGGTCGCAGCCGGGCCGTCGACTCGGGCAGGGTGTCCAGGTACGCGGTGAACGCGGCGCACACCTTCTTGCGGGTCTCCGCGTCGATCTCGAACACCCCGTCGCCGAGGGAGAACCGCCGCTCGTAGTTGTCGACGGTGGTCTGCGCGGCCAGCAGATCGACCCGGGTGTTCAGCCGGGCCTCCTGGAGCACCCGGCGCAGCACCCCGTCGGCGTTGTCCAGGGTGATCGAGCCGATCGCGTCGTCCCCACCGGCGGCGATGGCCCGCAGCTCGGTCAGGTACGACCGGGCGAGGCCGGTGACCAGGTCGCCGATCACCCGGTCGGACAGGGCCTTGGCGTAGCCGATCAGGGCCACGCTGGCGGCGAGCCGCTTCAGGTCCCAGGAGAACGGCCCGACGTACGCCTCGTCGAAGTCGTTGACGTTGAACACCAGGTGCCCGGAGGCGTTCATGTAGGTGCCGAAGTTCTCGGCGTGCAGGTCGCCGTGGATCCACACCCGGCTGGTCTGCTCGTCGAGGAACGCGTCGTCGGCGAAGTCGCCGCGCTGGTCGGCGTAGAACAGGGCGGCGCTGCCCCGGTAGAAGGCGAACGGGGAGGCGGCCATCTTGCGGAACTTACGGCGGAACGCCGCGGGGTCGAGCGCCATCGACGCGCCGAACTCCTCGGTCAACACGTCGACGATGAAAGCGGACCGTCGGTCCACGGAGTCGGTCATGCCCCGCACGCTAACCCCTACCCGCCACCTCTTTCCCGGGCCGTCCGCCCACCCCGCCCGGCTCCTGCCCGCCTCGCCCTGTTCCGCCCCGCCTCGTCTCGCCGCGCCCCGGTGATCAAGAGGTTTGCGTCAGTTGATCAAGAAGTTTGCGTCAGATTTTCGCGGGATGTTGACGCGAACCTCTTGATCACCGGGGCACAGCGGGGGCGCGGGGGCGGGGCGCAGCGGGAAGCGGGGGCGGGGAAAGGCGGGGCGCAGGGGTCGGTCAGGAGGGGGTGGGGGGGCGGACCGGGGGGGCGGTCAGCGACTCGACCGGGCGCGGGGCGGTGTCGGTGGGTGGGGCGAGCGGGTCGGTGCGGTCCACGCCACCGATGCCTGACTGTTCGGCGGCGATCTTCTCCTGGAGGCGGAGGATGCCGTGCAGGAGCGCCTCCGGGCGGGGCGGGCAGCCGGGCACGTAGACGTCGACCGGGATGAGCTGGTCGACGCCCTTGGTCACCGAGTACGAGTCCCAGTACGGGCCACCGCAGTTGGCGCAGGACCCGAAGGAGATGACGTACTTCGGCTCGGGCATCTGGTCGTAGAGCCGCTTGATCGCCGGAGCCATCTTGTCGGTCACCGTGCCGGAGACCACCATCAGGTCGGCCTGCCGGGGCCCGTGGGCGAACGGGATGACACCGAGCCGGATGAAGTCGTGCCGGCCCATGCTGGTGGCGATGAACTCGATCGCGCAGCAGGCCAGGCCGAAGTTGAACACCCAGAGCGAGTAGCGGCGACCCCAGTTGAGGACGAACCGGATCGGCTCGCCGAGCACTCCCGGCAACTGCACGACCGCCTCCCGACCCCCGCATAACCGCTGTCCGCCCAGGGACAGTCAACCACAACCGCCCCGCATGGCCCCCGAACCCGCCGGGCCCGTCCCGCATCCGCCCGGCGCGACCCCGGACCGGCGGCGCGGCCCCGGACCGGGCGGGGCCGACCAGCGCGACCTCCCGGCGACGCCGTCACGCCCCCGCGACCGTCGACCGCGACGGACGGGACGCGGGGGTCACCAGGTGGGGCGTTGCAGCAGGCCGACGAACTCCACCAGCAGCCGTTCCCGCAGCGCGGCGGGGGCGGCGTCGAGCAGGGTGTTCACCACCGCCATCCGGTCCGGTGGCCCGGCACCGAGCCCGAGGCCGGCGGCGAGTCCACCGATCAGCTCGGGGGTGAGCGCCTCCGGGGTCAACGACCCGGCCAGGGCGACCAGGTCGGCCGGCATCTCGACCGGCCCGGCCCGGCGGGCGGCGGCCACCGCGGCGGCCAGGTCCGGGCCGAACTCGGCCACCCGGGGGGCCACCGAGGCGGTCACCGTGAGGTGCACGCTGGCGGGCAGGTCGGCGTACCGGAGTTGGGGTTGGGTGTGCCAACCCCGGGCGGTCAGCTCGTCGACCAGGACGAACAGGTCGAGCGCCGGGTCGGTGCTGGTGAAGCAGACCACCGTGGATTCCGGTTCGGCCATCAGCCGCAGCCCGTCGACCTCCCGCACGGCGGCGGCCAGGCAACCGACGGCGTCCCGGGTGGCGGCGGCCAACCGCAGGTAGCCGTCGTCGCCGAGGTGCCGCAGGGTGGCGTACGCGGCGGCGATCGGGCCACCCGAGCGGGTCGAGGCGAGCACCGGGTTGACCATGGTGTAGCCGGGCCAGTCGGCGTACGCGAAGTACTGCGGGGAGCGCAGCGTCGCGTCCCGGTGCAGCAGCACCGACACCCCCTTCGGGGCGTACGCGTACTTGTGCAGGTCGACGGAGATCGAGGTGACCCCGTCGACGGTGAAGTCGAACGGGGGCACCGGCACGCCGAGGCGACGCAGGTAGGGCAGGGTCCAGCCGCCGAAGCAGGCGTCCACGTGGCAGCGCACCCCGGCCGCCGCCGCGACCTGCGCGATCCCGGCCACCGGGTCGACCACCCCGTGCGCGTACGACGGGGCGGAGCAGGCGACCAGCACCGTCTCCGGGCCGATCGCGGCGGCCATGTCCGCCACCGACGGGCGCAGGGTGACCGGGTCGACGGGAACCGTGTCGAGGCCGACCCGCAGCAGGTGGGCGGCCTTGGCGAAGGCGGCGTGCCCGCTGGCCGGCACCACGATCCGGGGTGCGGTCAGCTCCGGGCGGGCGTCCCGGGCGGCCTTGACGGCCAGGATCAGCGACTCGGTCCCGCCGCTGGTGACGCTGCCGACCACGTCCGGCGCGGCGCTGCCGGGTCCGCCGCCGAGCAGCCCGCCGGCCGCTCCGACGAGCCAGTTCTCCATCGCCAGCAGGGACGGAAAGGCGGTCGGGTCGAGCCCGTTCACATGCGCGCTCTCCGCGTGGGCCGCCGCCCCCAACTCGTCGAGCCCCGCCACTCCCGGGTCGTACACGTAGGCGAACAACCGCCCCCCGTGCACCGGCCGATCCCCTACCCGCAACTGCCTGATCTCGTCCAGCACCCGCTCGGCAGGCACCCCGTTCTTGTCGATCATGGACTTGTGGTGGCCTTTCCGTGGATTTTCGCGGCTTTCGTCCCCACCGCAACTCCATGATCGACGAGGTGGGTGGGGGGTGGGGGTGGGGGGAGGTAGCGGTGGGGGCGGAGGAGGAGGGTGGCGGGGGCGATCAGGAGGGCGGGGACGAGGGTGAAGCCGAGGAGGACGCCCAGGCGTGCGGTGGGGGTCTGGGGGGCGGCGGTACCGGTGGCCGAGGAGACGTAGCCGGACAGGGCCAGGACCAGGCCGTAGATGCCGGGGCCGAGGGCCAGGCCGAAGGTCTCCCCGGCGGTCCACAGGCCGGTGAAGACGCCGGCCTGGCGGCGACCGGTGCGCGCCGTGGAGGCGGCCACGCAGTCGGGGAGCAGGGCCAGCGCGAAGACCTGCTGGCCGGCGTACCCGACGCCGAGCAGCGCGACCACCGCGTAGACGGCGGCGGCGGGCAGCACCGGCGCGGCCAACAGCGCCGCCGCACCGGCGGCCAGCAGCAGCGAGGCGGCGACCAGCGCGGTCTTCTTGCCCAGACGCGTGCCGAGCCGGGTCCACAGCGGCATCACCAGCAGCGCCGGCCCGACGAAGCAGGCGAACAGCACGGTCGGCCCGGTGGTCGGGTCGCGCAGGATCTGGGCGGCGAAGTAGCTGACCCCGGCCAGGATGGTCGCCACCCCGGCGGACTGGACGACGAAGCAGAGCAGCAGCGCCCGGAACGGCCGGTCGGCGGCGACCACCGCGAGCTGGGCGCGCAGCGTCGGCTCGGTGGCGGTCACCGTGCCGGTCGCCGCCGACCGGGTGCCGAGGAACGCGCCGAGCGCGCCGAGCGCGATCAGCACGGCGACGAACACCCCCATCCAGCGGTGCCCGGCCACCCCCTCGCCGCCGGCGGTCACCACCACCGGGGCCACCGCGCCGGAGATCAGGATGGCCAGCGCCAGCACCGCGACCCGCCAGCCCATCAGCCGGGTACGCTCCGCCGCGTCGTCGGTCAGCTCGGCGGGCATCGCCACGTACGGGACCTGGAAGAAGGCGAACGCGGTGGCGGTGGCGAGAAACGCGACGGCCACGTACGCCCCGGCGGCCGGCCCGACGCCGAAGGGCGCGGCGAAGATGGCGGCGAAGAGCACCGCCAGGGCCAGTCCGGCGCCGAGCAGCCACGGCCGGCGCGGCCCCCAACGGGAGCGGGTCCGGTCGGAGATCCGCCCGGCGACCGGGTTGACCAGCACGTCCCACGCCTTCGGCAGGAGCACCAGCAGGGCGGCCAGCCCGGCGGCCACCCCGAGGGTGTCGGTCAGGTAGGGCAGCAGCAGCAGGCCGGGCACGGTGCCGAACGCCCCGGTGGCCAGCGAGCCGAGTGCGTAACCGGCGTGCACCCGACGCGGCAACCCGCCGGCGGGTGGGGAGCCGGGCCCGGCCGGCGGCGCGTCCATGCGGCCGAATGTTACTCACGTTACCGCCGGGTCACCGCCCCTCATCCGGCCACCATTTGGCGGCATCCAGATCCACCCCGGCCCCACGCAGCGGGCAGCCCTCGGCCCGCAGCAGGGCCCGGGCCCGCACCTCGTGCCCGGGTGGCAGCCGACCCGCCGCGTTCACCACCCGGTGCCAGGGCACCCCACCACCGTGCCGGGCCATGATCGAGCCGACCAGCCGGGCCGAGGCCCGCCCGGAGCGCTCGGCCAGCGCGTCGGCGATCGCCCCGTAGGACATCACCCGGCCCGGCGGAATCCGCTCGACCAGCGCGAGCACCGCCTCCACGTACTCCTCAGGCGTCACGACCGGCCAGGATATGGGAACGCGCCGGGGTCCGCCGGCACCGACCGCGCAGAATGGGCGGGTGCGCGAAGCAGTCACCCAGGCCCGACGGATCGTCGTCAAGATCGGTTCGTCCTCGCTGACCACCGCGACCGGCGGCCTGGACGAGGCCCGGGTCGACACCCTGGTCGACGCCCTCGCCGCGCTCACCGCCGCCGGCCGCGAGGTGGTGCTGGTCTCCTCCGGGGCGATCGCCGCCGGGCTCGCCCCGCTCGGGCTCCCCCGCCGCCCGCGCGACCTGGCCACCCAGCAGGCCGCCGCCAGCGTCGGCCAGGGCCTGCTGATCGGCCGGTACGCGGCCGGCTTCGCCAGGCACCGGCTCACCGTCGGGCAGGTCCTGCTCACCGTCGACGACGTGACCCGGCGGGCGCACTACCGCAACGCGTACCGGACCCTGCGCA
Organism: Micromonospora wenchangensis; assembly: GCF_002210435.1. Taxonomy (GTDB): domain Bacteria; phylum Actinomycetota; class Actinomycetes; order Mycobacteriales; family Micromonosporaceae; genus Micromonospora; species Micromonospora wenchangensis. The sequence continues at coordinate 41,672 of NZ_MZMV01000025.1, read as the reverse complement.
AGCTGCTCGACCTGCGGGCGGTGCCGATCGTCAACGAGAACGACACGGTCGCCACCGAGGAGATCCGGTTCGGCGACAACGACCGGCTGGCCGCCCTGGTCGCCGCCCTGGTCGACGCCGACCTGCTGGTGCTGCTCTCCGACGTCGACGCGCTCTGGACCGGCAACCCGGCCCGGCCCGGCAGCACCCGGATCACCGAGGTACGCGGCGAGGGCGACCTGGCCGGCGTCGACATCGGCGGGGCCGGCCGGGCCGGGGTCGGCACCGGCGGCATGGTCACCAAGGTCGAGGCGGCCCGGATCGCCACCGGCTTCGGCATCCCGGTGGTGTTGACCGCCGCCCCGCTGGCCGGCGCCGCCCTCGCCGGGGAACCGGTGGGCACGTTCTTCCACCCGGCCCGGCGACGCCCGGCGGCCCGGCTGTTCTGGCTGGCGCACGCCACCGCGCCCCGGGGCCGGCTGCACCTCGACCCGGGCGCGGTGCAGGCCGTGGTGGGCCGGCGCAAGTCGCTGCTGCCGGCCGGGATCACCGCCGTGGACGGCACGTTCACCGCCGGGGACCCGGTGGACCTGGTCGATGTCGACGGGGCGTCGGTGGCCCGGGGCCTGGTCAACTACGACGCGGTGGAGCTGCCCGGCCTGCTCGGCCGGTCCACCGGAGAACTCGCCGCGGCGCTCGGCCCGGCGTACGAACGTGAGGTCGTCCACCGCGACGACCTGGTACTGCTGTGACATCAGGCGTCCCCACGCGGACGCTTCCGGAAGATCCGAAGGAGTACGCAATGAGCGTCGTCGAGCAGGCCCGGCGGGCCCGGGACGCGGCGGAGGCCCTCGCCGTCGCCACCCGTACGGTCAAGGACGCCGCGCTGCACGCGATGGCCGACGCGCTGGTGACGCGTACGCCGGAGATCCTCACCGCGAACGCGGCGGACCTGGCGGCCGGGCGGGAGGCCGGGCTGAGCGCGGCCGTGCTGGACCGGCTCGCCCTCGACGCGCCGCGGGTGGCAGGCATCGCCGACGCGCTGCGCCAGATGGCCGCGCTGCCCGACCCGGTGGGTGAGGTGGTCCGGGGCTCGACCCTGCCCAACGGGCTGGAGCTGCGGCAGGTCCGGGTGCCGTTCGGGGTGGTCGGGATCATCTACGAGGCCCGGCCGAACGTGACGGTGGACGCGGCCGGCATCTGCCTGAAGTCCGGCAACGCGGCGCTGCTGCGCGGGTCGTCCTCGGCGGCGCACTCCAACGCGGCGCTGGTGGCGGTGCTGCGCGACGCGGTGGCCGGCGCGGGTCTGCCGGCCGACGCGGTGCAGTTGCTCGACGCCGCCTCCCGCGACTCGGTCAAGGAGCTGATGCGGGCCCGGGGCCTGGTCGACGTGCTGATCCCGCGCGGCGGCGCGTCGCTGATCCGCACCGTGGTCGAGGAGTCGACGGTGCCGGTGATCGAGACCGGGGTGGGCAACTGCCACGTCTACGTGGACGCCGCCGCCGACCCGGCCAAGGCGGTGGCGATCGCCCTGAACGCCAAGACCCAGCGCCTCTCCACCTGCAACACCGCCGAGTCGCTGCTGGTGCACGCCGACGTCGCCGACGCGTTCCTGCCGGCGGTGCTGGCCGCGTTCGCCGGGGCCGGGGTGACCGTGCACGGCTCGCCCGAGGTCGCCGCGTACTCCCCCGACGTGGTGGCCGCCACCGACGAGGACTTCGCCACCGAGTACCTCTCGGCCGACATCTCCGTCGCCGTGGTCGACTCGCTCGACGCGGCGGTCGCGCACATCCGCCGCTACGGCACCGGGCACACCGAGGCGATCGTCACCGACTCGCAGGCCGCCGCCCGGGAGTTCGTGGCCAGGGTGGACGCGGCGGCGGTGATGGTCAACGCCTCCACCCGGTTCACCGACGGCGGCGAGTTCGGCTTCGGCGCGGAGATCGGCATCTCCACCCAGAAGCTGCACGCCCGGGGCCCGATGGGGCTGCCCGAGCTGACCTCCACCAAGTACGTGGTGACCGGCGACGGTCACCTGCGCTGAGCCGCCCGGCCCCGGCCCCGCCCGGGGCCGGGGTCACCAGGTGCCGGGCTCGTCGTCGGTCGGCGGCGGGACCGGCCGGGACCGGCGCACGACAGGCGAGCCGGGTGGCGTCACCGGCGAGCCCATCGGGGCGATCGGGGAGCCGGGCGGGAAGACCGGGCCGATCGGGCGGCAGGCGCGGATCGCGGTGAGCGTGGTGTGCACGTCGAACTGGTGGCCGTCGTCGCTGTCCCAGCCGCCGTCGCTGCGCTGGGTCTCGGCGAGCCGCTTGCGGGCCGACACCAGCACCCACTGCTCCTCGCCCACCTCGACCCGGCGCAGCGTGGCGGCGAGCGCGGCCACGTCGGCCGGGGACAGCTTCGGCATCCGTTCGGCCAGCACCGCCTGGATCCGGGCCGACTCGTAGTAGAGCTGCTGGCGGTGCAGCACGGCCGCGCTCAACCAGCCGGCGGCCAGGAACGACGGCCAACTGCCGTCCGGGGCGAGCTGCCCGGCCAGGGCCTGCGCCGCCGCCTGCACCACCCCGGCGTACGCGCCGCCGACGCGGTGGTCGAGCGGGCCTGCGGCGCGGGCGTCCCGACCGGCCACGCTGAGCCAGAACGCGGCGTTGGCCGAGAGGTAGAGCCGGGCCTCCGGGTCACCCGGGGTGGCCCACTCGGGGGCGCTGCCGGCCAGCCTCGGGTCCTCGTCCCAGCCGCCGTCGGGTAGTTGCCGGGCGGCCAGCCAGTCCAGGGCGTGCCGGGCCGCCGGCCGGCCGAGCGCGCCGAGGTCGTCCAGTTCGGCGAGGCGGAAGCAGGTGGCGTCGATGGACGGCACGTCACCGCCGAGCAGGGCCGGCCAGCCGCCGTCGGGGGTCTGCCCGACCTCGGCCGCGTCGAGCAGGTCGGGGGGTACGGGCGCACCGGTGCGCAACCGGGACAGCCGGGCACGGTCCACCGCGTCGCCGTGCGCCACGACGAAGCCGACCGCGGCATCCAAGTCCACCACGGCGCTGACGCTACCGGCGCTGACGCGATCCCGCCTCGGGGAATCGGTCGGGGCCGGGGGCGGTTCGTCACCACCCCCGGCCTGCGGCCCAGGTCAGTACGCCGGCAGCGAGGGATCGATCTGCTTGATCCAGGAGAGCACCCCGCCCTGGACGTGCACCGCGTCGCGGAACCCGGCCGCCTTGAGCGCGGCGAGCGCCTCGGCGGAGCGGACCCCGGACTTGCAGTGCAGCACGACCTGCTTGTCCTGCGGGAGCTTGGCCAGCGCCTCGCCCGAGATGATCTCGCCCTTGGGGATCAGGGTGGAGCCGGGGATCCGGACGATCTCGTACTCGGCGGGCTCCCGGACGTCGACCAGGAAGATGTCCTTGCCGGCGTCCTGCCACTCCTTCAGCTCGGTGGCGGTGATGGTCGCGTCGACGATTGCCTCCTGGGCGGCCTCGGAGACCGCGCCGCAGAAGTCCTCGTAGTCCTCCAGCAGGTCGGTGACCGTGGGGTTCTCCCCGCAGAGCACGCAGTTCGGGTCCTTCCGGACCTTGATCTTGCGGTAGCTCATCTCCAGGGCGTCGTAGACCATCAGCCGGCCGACCAGCGGCTCGCCGATCCCGGCGAGCAGCTTGATCGCCTCGTTGACCTGGATCGACCCGATCGACGCGCAGAGCACGCCGAGCACGCCGCCCTCGGCGCAGGACGGCACCATGCCGGGCGGCGGGGGCTCCGGGTAGAGGCAGCGGTAGCAGGGGCCGTGCTCGGCCCAGAAGACCGACGCCTGGCCGTCGAACCGGTAGATCGACCCCCAGACGTACGGCTTGCCGAGCAGCACCGCCGCGTCGTTGACCATGTAGCGGGTGGCGAAGTTGTCGGTGCCGTCGACGATCAGGTCGTACCGGGCGAAGATGTCCCGGACGTTCTCCCGGTCCAGGGCGGTGTTGTGGATCTCCACCTGGACCAGCGGGTTGATCTCGCGGATCGACGCGGCGGCGGACTCGGCCTTGGACCGGCCGATGTCGGAGACGCCGTGGATGATCTGGCGCTGGAGGTTGGACTCGTCGACGGTGTCGAAGTCGATGATGCCGAGCGTCCCGACCCCGGCGGCGGCCAGGTACATCAGGGCCGGCGAACCGAGGCCACCGGCACCCACACAGAGCACCCGGGCGTTCTTCAACCGCTTCTGCCCCTCGACCCCCACATCGGGGATGATCAGGTGACGGGAGTAGCGACGGATCTCGTCAACGGTCAGCTCGGCGGCGGGTTCGACGAGCGGGGGCAACGACACGGTGGACTCCCCGGTGATCGGCTGATGGCGAACCGAGCCATTGTTGCTCGGGCGACCACCCTTCGGCCATGAGCAGTGACACCCCGTCCGACATGCGGGAGCGGGAATATCTCAACTGCCGGGTACGAGATCGCCGGAGTAGAGCGAGCCGTCGACGTACGGCCAGGCGTTCGCCACGCAGCCGTCCAGCCCGTACGTCTGCTGCTGCATCACCGGTGCCGGCTCGCCGGGGCCGGGGCACGCCTGGTGTTCCTCGCCGAGTTCGTGCCCCACCTCGTGGTTCACCACGTACGTCCGGTAGACCGACAGGGGTGCGCCGTAGTCCGGCACCGCCTCCATCCAGCGGGCCAGGTTGATGACCACCCGGCCGGGCAGCCGGCAGGAGGTGTAGCCCTCGGTGTCCAGCCCGCCCTCGGCGCACATCCGCTCCGAGGTGGCGGGGGTGGCGAGGTAGATGATGAAGTCGGCGGCGGCGATCTCCGGCACCCGTTGCAGGCGCAGCTCGCCGGAGCGGATCCAGCTGTTCGGGTCGCCGAGCGTGGCGTCGACGGCGGCGGCGAACGTGTCCACGTCCTGCCCGGTGTCCTGCTCCACCTCGATCCGGTAGCGGTGCAACGGGCCCTCGAAGCCGTACACCTCGGAGCGGCCCTCGGCGGCGGTGAAGCGGCCGGGTCCGCTGCGCGGATAGGCGACGGCGGTCCGCTCCGCGCGTACCCCGTCGGGCAGCCGGCCACCGCCGGCCCCGTCGGCCACCCGCCCCGCGACCTGCTCGGGGCTGCCCGGACCGGGCTCCGGTTGGAGGATGACGAACCCGCCCGCGCCCGCGCCGAGCAGGGCCAGGCCGAGCAGGACGGCCCGCCGACGACGCCGGCGCATCCGGCGGCTGCGGCGCGGCCCGACGCCCGGCTCGCCGTGCCACCACGCGGAGCGCGGGTCGACGTGCCGCGGGCCGGTCCGGTACGGGCCGGCGGCGTACGGATCGGTGTGGCGCGGGTCGGGCCGGCCGGCGGCCGGCGGCTCCGGGCGCTCGGCGGACTCGGTGCTCACCCGGCCAGCATGGCAGACTAATCGGGCATAAACCCGCTATTGCCGCAAATTACGAGAACATGTTTCACTTCTCCGGTAACCGCCCGGGCACCGGGCCCGGACACCTCGCCGACGGCGGCGACGGGGTTCAGAGCGCCGGGCCGGCGTACCGGCGGCCGTCCCGGTACGGCCACGGGTTCGCCGTGCAGCCCCGCAGGAACAGCGACTGCTGCTGCATCACCGGCGCGGGCCGGCCCGCCCCCGGACACCCCTCGTGGCGGTGCCCCAACTGGTGACCCACCTCGTGGTTCACCACGTACGTCCGGTAGACCGGCAGCGGCACCCCGGCCCGGACGAAGTGCGGCACCGACGTCCGCCACCGGTCCAGGTTGATGATCACCTTCCCGGGCGCGCGGCACGACGTGTACGGCACGCCACCGACCCGGATGTCCACACCACCGGCCCGGCACAGCCGCCCCGCCGTGCCACGCGTCGCCAGCAGCACGGTGAACTCGGCCGACGCGTCCCCCGGCACCCGGCGCAGCCGCAACCGGCCGCCGTCCACCCAGCTCCCCGGCCCGGCCAGGGCCGCCTGCACCTCGTCGGAGAAGGCACGCACGTCCTCGCCGGAGCCGTCCTCCACGGCCACCCGGTAGCGCCGCACGCCGCCGGAGCGGCCGAGCGTCGCCCCGGCCCGGTCGTCGTAGCGGAAGGTGCCCCGGCCGGTCGCCGGCACCGGGCCGGACAGCGCCGACGGCGGCACCGTCGCCGCCGGGACCACGGCACCGGCCGGTGCCGGCGCGGGCACCGGCGGGGCAGACCCGACCCCGCCCGGAGCACCGACCGGCCCGCCGTCACCGAACGGCCCGCCCGCACCGGACGCCACCCCGTCACCGAACGCCCCGGTGGCACCGGGCGATCCGGCGGTCACACCGGACGCGGGTACGCCGGGCAGGCCGGCCGGGCCCGGCGCGTAACCGTTCGGGCCGCCCGGTGTCGTCGCCGCACCGGCGAGCGGCCGGCCGGCAGCCGGCGGCGGGGTGGCGACGGCCAGCCCGCCGGAGGTCACCACCAGCAGCAGGACCACCAGCGCGGTCGGACGCCAGCGGGCGGTGCCGGACGCCGGCCGTGGGAGGAGGATCGGACGCGGTTCACGGGAGGGGAGCGCAGACATCCGGGTCAGGATGCCATGCCGGGAAGCCACCTTCCGTCATCACCGGACCCCGGCGCGTCATCACCGGGCAGGGTCGCGGGACGCTGCGCCGACGGGCCCGGCGTCGACTCGGCGAGCAGGTGCAGCACGGCGCGGGCCACCGTACGCGGCACCTCCAACTGGGCCACGTGCCCGACGTCGGCCAGCATCATCAGCCGGCTGTCCGGGATGACCCGGGCCGTCTGCGGTGCCACCCGGACGTCCACCAGCCGGTCCTTCATCCCCCCGACCACCAGCGTGGGCGCTGCGATGCCGGCGGCGATCCGCCACAGCGACTCCGGCCCCGGCAGGTACGACCGCAGGAAACTGGCGACCAGCCCCCGGAACGTGCGGACGTACGCGGCGGCGTAGTGGGGTGCCTCGTAGCGGACCCGGATCTCATCCAACGCCTCCTGCCGGCGCTGCTCGCTGATCCGGCTCAGGTCGGCCACGCACGCCTCCATCGCCTGCTGGGCCATCACCTCCGGAGCGAGCTGGGCCAGCCGCCAGGCGGCCAGCCGCTCCCCGCGCGGAATGGCCAGCAGCGGCAGCATCCGCCCCTGCAACGAGCGGCCGAAGTTCAGGAACGGCAGCGCCGGGGAGATCAACGTCAGGGTACGCACCAGGTCCGGCCGGCGGCCGGCGACGTACACCGAGACGGCGCCGCCCAGCGAGTTGCCGAACAGGTGCACCGGGCCCCGGCCGGAGTGTTCGATCCAGCGCACCACCCGGTCGGCGAAGGCCGGGATCGTGTACCGCAGCCCCGGCTCGCTGCGACCGAAGCCCGGCAGGTCGATCGCCTGCCCGTCGAGCCGGTCGGCGAGCAGACCGGCGAGGTCCGTCCAGTTCTGCGACGAACCGCCCAGCCCGTGCACGTACAGCGCCGGTTCCGCGTCCGGGCCGGTGGCCGGGGTGTCCCGGACGTAGGTGACCGTTCCGTCGAGGCGTACCGGCCGGCCGGGCCAGGGCGGGGGCAGCCGGTGCGGGGGCAGGTGCTCCTCGGGCCAGAGGGCGGCGCGCTTCATACCGGCAAGTGTTCCCGTTCCGGCCCCGTGCCGACAATGTGGCCGGTCAGGCGAGCAACGCTTCCAGCCGACGGTTGACCGCCGCCAGGGTCGCCCGCACCACCGCCTGGCGCGGGTCACCGGAGACCAGCGCCGACCCGGCCAACTGCTCCACCCAGCCGTCGCAGACCAGCAGCACCACCACCGTCGCCACCTCGCAGCTGCCGAACGGCACCACGGCCGCGTGCTCGACGAAGCACCGCCCCCGTTCGGCGGTGCGCTCGGCGTGCCGCAGCAACTCGTCGACGGCAGCGGCGGCGGCCACCGCGCACAGCCGCAGGACGTACCCGTCCACGGCCGGCCCGGTGGCGTGCCCGGCGGCCGGCTCACCGGCGGTGAGCAGGCGTACCTCGACGTTGGCGTCCAGGCCGAAGGTGCTCACCTGGACGTGGTCGATGACCACCCGGGGCCCCGGCACGCCGCCGGTGTCCAGCGGTCGCGAGGGCGCGGTCTCCGTCGTGGTCATCTGCCCGCCCGAGTACGACGCGTTGAGCGTCGCCGGGCTGCCGGTCGGCGGCAGCGCACCCGGCAGGGTCTCCTCCACGCTGGCGCGTCCCCGGTGCGGGGTCGACTGCCGGCGTCGCCGGGGCACCCCGGACACCGTCGGTGACTGCTCGGCCGGCGGGTCCTCGACGTCGCGCGCCGGGCTCCCGGTCGCCGCGTCGGCGCGTACCCCGGCGGCCGGTCGCTCCGCACCGGGCCGGGCGGACGGCGGCTCCGCCGACCGGGCCGGATCACCGGCCGGCCGCTCGGTCGCCGGGGTCGGCACCCCGACGGTCGGATCGACGACGCGGGGTTCACCGGTACGGCGGCGCATCGGCGGCGGCACCGCGGCGCTCGGCTCACCGGACAGGCTCTGCGGTGCGGCGGCGAGACCCATCCGCTCCTGGAGCAGGCGGGCCACCAGCCGGCTCACCTCCGCCGGGTCGGCCCCGTCGGACAGGTCGAGCCGCAGGCTGTGCGCCCCGGCCGGGGTACGCCGCAGCGCCGCGTCGCGGACCCCGGCCACCTCACGTACGGCGTCCAGGATCGCGTTGACGTCGAAGCCCTCGGGACGTTCCCGCAGCGGGGCGGGCTCGTCGTCGCGGCGCAGGTGGGTGGCGATCCGGGCGCGTTCCGGGGTCTCGGCGGGGGGCTCCACGGCTGGCGGCTCCGGCACGACGGGCACGTCCGGTTCGGCGGGGACGCGCTGCGGCAGCACCGCCGTGCCCCGGTCCGGTCTCCGTCCGTCCACCACCGGCTCGGTCGTGGTCAGCGGGTCGGGCGCGGATCGGCGGGCCGCGTAGGGGGGTGCGCTCGTCGGGGCGGGCGCTGCGGGGATCTGGTCCAGGCGGCGTGGCCCGCTCGTGGCGGGGGCACCGGCGGTGGGGAGGGGCTCCGGCGGGTGGCCGGGCAGGTCGGTGGGGACGGCCGGCTCGGTGGGCACCGACCGGAGCCGGAACGGCTGGTCGGCGCGGCCGGCCGGGGCGGTCGCCGGGCGGGGCGACGGTTCGTCGCGCGGGAGCCGGAACGGCTGGTCGGCGCGGACGGCGGCCGGCAGCGTGGCGGCCCGCTCGTCCCGCAGGCCGGTGGGCTCGTCGCGGGTCAGGGGCACGGTGCCCGGTTCGTCCCGGCCGGCGGGCTCGTCCCGGGGCAGGGGCGGCGGGCCGGCCGGCACGTCCCGGGGCGCCTCGGCGGGTCTCCCCGTCGACCAGCCGGGCCGGTCGGCGGGGTGCGGCCGCTGCGGCGCGGGCGGCTCGGCCGGCGACCGGTCCCGCTCGCCGGGACCGGACCAGTTCCGCCCGGCCGGGTCGGACCAGTCCCGACCGGACCGCTCGGACCAGTCCCGCCCGGCGGGGTCGGACCAGTCCCGCTCCGGGCGGGTGCTCCGCTCGGACCAGTCCGGACCGGGCCGGTCGCGCTCGGAGCGGTCGGTGGGCTCGTGCCGCTCAGCCCGGTCGGCGCGCTCGTCGCGGTCCGGTACGGGGTGTTCCCCGGTGTGCCCGGACCAGGCGCGCTCGGGGTGGTCGACACCGGGACGCCCCGGGGCGACCCGCTCGGCGGCCGGCCGTTCCCGCCCGGAACGCTCGACGGTGGGCTCCGGCAGGGCCGGCGGGGTGGCCGGTTCGGTCCTGGTCAGCTCGTACGGGCGGGGCACCTCGGAGCGCACCGGCTCGTACGGCCGGGCGGGCTCGGCGCGCACCGGCTGGTACGGCCGGGCCGGCTCGGCGCGCACCGGCTCGTACGGGCGGGCGGCCTCGGCCGACCACTCCGCCGCGCGTTCGGCGCGGGTCCGTCGGCCGGCGGGTGGTTCCTCGTCCCGGGACCAGGAGGGTGCCCAGGTCCCGCCCCAGCTCGGCCGGTTCCAGCTCGGTCCGGACCAGTCCGGCTCGTCCGGCCCGGCGGTCGCCCGGCGGTCGCCGGGCGTCGGCTCCCCGGCACCGCGCGCACCGGTGCCCCGGGGGTCCGTTCCGGGCGGCCCGGTGTCGGCGGTGGGTTCGGGGCGGTCGGTCCCGCGGGGCGCGTCCGGCCCGGGGAAGCGGTCGCGGGGGTCGTCGCCGGGGCCGGCCCCGGCCCGCTCGGGGGCGTGGAAGCCGGGGGGTACCTCGAAGCCGGAGGCGGCGGTGCCCACCGGGGGGACCTGCACCGCGGGTGGGGCCGAAGTGGGCAGGTCGCCTGCGGGCCAGCGGGGCGCGGCGGGGTCGTCGGAGGCGTGCCGGGCGGCCTCCGGGTCCGGCCGTTCGGTCGGGGGCACCGGCCGGGGGGCCGGCACGACGAGCCGGTCACCGTCGGTGACCCGGGGATCGCCGGTGGGGTGGCCCGGCCCGCCGGGCGGGGCGCTCACCGGGCGACGCAGCGGGGCCGGGAAATCCGGTGCCGAGTCGTGACCATTGCGGTGGGCCCGACCGTTACGGGGGGCCTCCTCGTCGGTCGACGGGGTGGCGAACGGCGCAGGTAGATCACCGTGCCGTGCCGGCTGGCCGCCCCAACCCCCGGCGGGGTCGGGTCGGTTCCACGGCGACCCGGCCTCCCGGTAACCCGGGGCGTCGCCGCCGCCGGACCACCCGGTCGTAGGTGCCCACCCACTGGCGGAACGGGCCAGGTCGTCCTGCTGACCCGTCCCGTCGCCGTGCTCTCCCGGGGTGGCGGCACCGGGTTGCCCTGTTTCACTCACCGCGCGCTCCTTGGTCGCCCCCGCTGAGGCTACCGTGTGGTGACAGTGGCGATAAGTTACAGCGGCGGGCCAATTCCGGGGCCGGGGTGAGTGCCCTGACCGGTACGGGGTAAAAGTGCCGGCTGGAATGACGAAACTCGGAGGTTCCCATGACCGCTGTGGGGAACGGTGCGCAGACTGCCGGCCGGCCCACCCGGCTGCCCCGTTCGGCACGCCGTAAGCAGCTACTCGCGGCGGCTCAGGAGGTGTTCGTGGCGCAGGGGTACCACGCCGCCGCGATGGACGACATCGCCGAGCGGGCCGGGGTTTCCAAGCCGGTGCTGTACCAGCACTTCCCGGGAAAGATGGATCTGTACCTGGCGCTGCTCGACACGCACTGTGACGCCATCGTCGCCAAGGTGCACGACGCGATGCGCGGTACCAACGACAACAAGGAGCGGGTCGGCGCGTCGGTGCAGGCGTACTTCGACTTCGTCGACCACGAGAGCGAGGCGTTCCGGCTCGTCTTCGAATCCGACCTGCGCAACGACCCGGCCGTGCGGCAGCGGGTCGAACGGGTGGAACAGGGCTGCATCGCGGCGATCACCGACACCATCATCTCGGACACCGGGGTCAGTCGGGCGCACGCCGAACTGCTCGCCTCCGGCCTGGTCGGCGCGGCCGAGACCGCCGCCCAGTTCTGGCTGGCCGGCGGTCGGCAGGTGCCGAAGGCCGAGGCCGAGGCGCTGGTCGCGGCGCTGTCCTGGCGGGGCATCGCGAGCTTCCCGCTCCAGGGTGAGTCGGCCTGAACATCCGGCCCCGAGATCGGATAGCCTTCCGATCGGCGGCTATCTCGCCCACCTGAGGAGGCACAGTGGAGGTCAAGATCGGCGTGCAGTACGCGCCGCGCGAGCTGGTTCTGGAGAGCGCGCAGTCGCCGGCCGAGATCGAGCAGATCGTGACCGACGCCTTCGCCAAGGCGGAGGGGACGCTCTCCCTGACCGACGAGAAGGGTCGACGGGTCATCGTGCCGGTCACCAAGGTCGCCTACGTCGAGATCGCCGAGGCGTCCGCCCGCGCGGTCGGTTTCACCGTTCGCTGAACCGGTCCGACCCTGCGGCGGGCACGGCCCGCCGCAGGGCGACCCGGTGACGCGGGTCACATTTTTCACCCCTGCCGAAAAGCCGGCCATCCAGGTCAGGGGCGTGTACCCACCCGCTCGGGTAGGATGAGGTAGTTGCCGTGGGCGCCGATCTGATCGAAGTCCTGCCCACGGCGCGCGTGCGGCCCGGTCTGACACGGCGATTCTCCGCCGTCGATCGCGCGGCCCACGCCATACCGACCGCGCCCTGAGGACACCACGGGGCGCACCACGAGAGGGCACCCCCAGATCCAGATGAGCGAACAGATTCTCGACCAACTGGAGGGCCAGGAGCTGGCCCCCACCGCCCCGGTCCGCCCGGAGGCCCCCACGTTCGCCGCACTCGGCGCGCGGCCCGAGACCGTCGAGGCCCTGGCCGCGGCGGGCATCACCCGCGCCTTCGCGATCCAGGAGTACGCGCTGCCGATCGCCCTGCGCGGCACCGACCTGATCGGCCAGGCCCCCACCGGCACCGGCAAGACCCTCGGTTTCGGCGTTCCGCTGCTGGAGCGGGTCTTCGCCCCGGCCGAGGGCAGCGACGGCGTGCCGCAGGCCCTGGTCGTCGTGCCGACCCGCGAGCTGGGCATCCAGGTCGCCAAGGACCTCGCCGCCGCCGGCCGTACCCGGGGCGTCCGGGTGCTGCCGATCTACGGCGGGGTGGCGTACGAGCCGCAGATCGACGCGCTGCGCAAGGGCGTGGAGATCCTGGTCGGCACCCCGGGCCGGCTGATGGACCTGCAGAAGCAGAAGCACCTGCGGCTGGACCGGGTCCGCGCGCTGGTGCTCGACGAGGCCGACCGGATGCTCGACCTGGGCTTCCTCGACGACGTCGAGAAGATCCTGGCGATGCTGCCGGAGGACCGGCAGACCATGCTCTTCTCGGCGACCATGCCGGACCCGATCGTCACCCTCTCCCGGCGGTTCCTGCGCCGGCCGGTGACGATCCACGCCGGGCACACCGCAGAGACCGGCCCGTCCCCGCAGACCCAGCAGCTGGCCTACCGCACCCACTCGATGAACAAGATCGAGATCGTGGCGCGGATCCTCCAGGCCGAGGGGCGCGGGCTGACCATGATCTTCACCCGTACCAAGCGGGCCGCCGACCGGGTCGCCGAGGACCTCGACTTCCGGGGCTTCGCGGTGGCCGCGGTGCACGGCGACCTGGGTCAGGGCGCGCGGGAACGGGCGCTGCGTGCGTTCCGGGCCGGCAAGATCGACACCCTGGTCGCCACCGACGTGGCCGCCCGGGGCATCGACGTCAGCGGCGTCACCCACGTCATCAACTACGACTGCCCCGAAGACCAGGACACCTACACCCACCGGATCGGTCGTACCGGCCGGGCCGGGGCGACCGGGGTCGCGGTCACCTTCGTCGACTGGGACGACATGCCCCGGTGGCGGATCATCGACAAGACGCTCGGCCTCGACATGCCCGAGCCGCCGGAGACCTACCACACCTCCCCGCACCTCTACACCGACCTGGACATCTCGCCCGAGATGACCGGCACCCTGCCGACCGCCGAGCGGACCCGGGCCGGGCTCTCCGCCGAGGTCGAGGAGGACCTGGGCGGGCGGTCCCGCCGGGGCGAGAGCGGTGGCCGGGGTGGCCGGCGCGGCGAGGGCCGGGGACGCGGCGAGAGCAGCGGACGGGGCGGCGGACGCGGTGACCGGCGTCGGGGTCGCCCCGACTCCGACGCGCCGGACGCCGCCGGAACGCCCGTGGAGACCGCCGAGGAAGGCACCCGTACCCCCCGCAGCCGGCGTCGTCGCCGGGCCGGCGAGGTGGTCGGGGGCGAGCCGGGCACGGTGACCACCGGCGGGTCGACCGGCACCGCCGCCGGCCCGACCGGCGAGCCCGCCGTCGCCGCCGGGTCGGCCACCGAGGGTGAGCCGGGCCGGCCGCGTCGCCGCCGCCGGCGGCGCGGTGGTGGCGGCTCCGGCGCGGACGCGCCCGCCGAGGCCACCGCCGACTGACCCGACAGCACCGACGACATCCCCCGGCCGTCCGACGGTCCGGGGGATGTCCCGTCTGCGCCGGTGGACACCTCGCCCCGCCGGCCCCACGCCCTATCAAGGCAGCGTGAGTCGCCGGGCCCTGCACCCCTGCCGGAGCGCGCCCGGAGGCGGCATACGCCGGTGGCCGACGTCCCTGCCGGGGCGGGCCGGGAGCGGCGAGGGCCGGGTGGGAAAGGATGATGGAGCAATGCCGGAACCGTTGGACGCCGCCCTGACCGAGGTCCGGGCGTTGCTGCTCGACCCCGCCCTGACCCGTGCCGTCGCCGCCGGCCGACGCCGGGGCCGACGCCCCACGGTGGTACGCGCCGAACTCCGCCCGGTCGCCCTCAAGGCCGGCCCCCGGTTGCAGATCTCCACGTCCGACGGCGCGCGGCCGTACACCCGGAACGTGTCGCCGGGCGCGGAGGCCGACGCGGCGGTCGACGCGCTGCTCGCCGAGCCCTTCGGCAACTGGCACGTGGAGACCGCCGGGGCGACCCTCCAGCTCCGGGTGACCAAGTCCGGCGAGGCGCAGGTGCACCGGGCGGCGGCCAGCCGGCCGGCCGCCCCGGCGGACGGTCACGACCGGGCCAAGGAGTACCTGCTCGACCCGGGTGACCCGATCTTCGCCGAGATCGGCGGCAGCGCCGCCAAGCGCCGGCAGGTGGACGCCTTCCTGCGGGCGCTGGCCGCCACCCTGCCCGACGATCTCACCGGGCGGCTACGCGTGGTCGACCTGGGCTGCGGCAACGCCTACCTGACCTTCGCCGCCCACCGCTACCTGACCGCCCGCGGGCTCGACGTGGAACTGGTCGGGGTGGACGTGCGGGAGGACCAGCGGCAGCGCAACAGCGAACTGGCCGAGCGGCTCGGCTGGGCAGACCGGGTCTCCTTCGTGGCCGGCACCATCGCCGACGCGGTGGTGGAACCCGCCCCCGACCTGGTGCTCGCCCTGCACGCCTGCGACACCGCCACCGACGAGGCGCTGGCCCGCGCGGTGCGCTGGAACGCGCGGTGGATCCTCGCCGCACCGTGCTGCCACCACGACCTGGCGGCGCAGCTGCGCGCCCGGCCGGCCCCGACGCCGTACGAGCTGCTGACCCGGCAGGGCATCCTGCGGGAACGCTTCGCCGACGTGCTCACCGACGCGCTGCGGGCCGGCCTGCTGCGGTCGCACGGCTACCGGGCCGAGGTGGTCGAGTTCGTCGACTCCCGGCACACCCCCCGGAACCTGCTGATCCGGGCCCGCCGGACCGGCACGGGCGGCGGTGACCAGCAGGCGGCCGAGTACCGGCAACTGGTCGACCAGTGGCAGGTGACCCCCCGCCTGGCCACGCTGCTGGCCGACCCGACCGGGGACGCCGTGCGGGGCGACGGCGCCGACGGACCGGCCACCGCGCCGCACTGAGCCGGGCTCAGCGCCGCCGGTCGCCGCTGCGGCCGCCGGGGCGTTCCCCCGGCCCCCGGTCGACGATCGAGGAGATCCGCTCACGCGGCCCCCGCTCGTCGTCACCGGACGCGGTGGGGAACGGCACCACCGTGCCGGACAGCTCGGCGTTGCCGGCGGCGGTGAACGCGTTCCAGGAGATGTCGACCAGGAGCCGTTTGAGTTCGGCGTGCCGGACGGCGGCGCTGCGTTGCAGGGCCAGCCGGACGCCGAGCAGCACCCCCACCAGGGTGGTGGTGACGGCACCGGCGGCGGCCAGCACGTGCGCCCCGGTCACCGCGTCACCGGTGAACACCAGCACCAGCAGCCAGCTCCAGAAACCCAGGGCGAACACGGCCGCCTTGACCACGAAGAAGAGGCTGACCGCACCCGGGCGGTGCGGCACCGGACGGTCGTCGGGCTCGGCCATGCTGCTCCTCACCGGATGCACGACGGGTGGACGGACCCGCCTAGTTCGATTGACCTACGGCAACTGACGCTGTGTCACGACCGGCGGCGGAACCGGCCACGACCTGCGCCGTCACCCCGAATGGACGTCGTACGGGCCTTCGGACGACCGGTACGGGGAATTGCACCGGACCGTCGTCGTACTACCCTCGGAGGGCGTACCGGACACCCCGGCTCCCACCCGAAGAGGACGATCTCCAGGCATGGGTTCGACAGAGGTTTCACCCCAGATGGCGTTCGCCCGCTTCGTGCGACGGGCCATCGACGACGCCCGTGACGAGCGGGGTTGGACGGTGAGCGACCTCGCTGCCCACACCGGTGTCGGTCGGTCCACCGTCTTCCGTTGGCTCGCCGGTGACTGGCAGGACTACCCCGAACTGGCCAAGGTGCGCGGTTTCTGCGCCGCCCTGGACCTGCCGGTCGCGGCGGCCTTCCGGGCGCTCGGCCTGCCCGACTCGGGGCCCACCCCCCGCCGCCGCGCCGACGACGGGCCGGTGGAGGCGGACGTCCGGGTGATCCTCGACCGGCTGGCCGATCCGGCGGTGCCCGCCGAGGAGAAGCACCACATCCGCGACCTGCTGCGCTACCTGGCCCGCCGTCCGGTCCGCCGCGCCGGCTGACCCGCTCCACCGGTCCCGACCCGCCGCCGTCCGGTGGGCCCGGGTCGCACCCCGGCCCGGGTCGGGCCGGGCGGGGTCAGCGGACGGTCAGGGTGAACTCGGCGGTGCGCACCACACCCGCCACCTGGAAGTCCAGGTACATCCGGTAGCTGCCGGGGCCGGGCGCGGTCAGCCAGAACGTCACCGTGTCGGTGGCCGGCCCGGGGCCCGGGTGCACGTGCAGGTAGCCCAGGTCCCCGTCGCGCAGGGCGACCAGATGCCCGTACGCGCCGAGGTAGCGCTCCAGGGCGGCGGGTCGTCCCGCCGGGTCCCGGACCGTGAACCGCAGCGGTACGGCTGCGCCCACCTGCGGGGTGCCCTCGTAGCCGACGGTGAACCCGTCGACCGTGGCCCGGGTGGCCGGGGCGGGCAGCGGGCGGGGCGCGTACTCCCCCGGGGCGACCAGGTCCACGCCCAGCGTCGCCGGGGTCTGCCGGCCGTCGTCGGCGACCGCCGTGAAATCCGTGTACGCCCGCCAGACGCCCGGCTGCGGCAGGGTCAGCGGGATCGACCAGGTGCCGTCGGCGGCCATCGTCGGGTGCAGGTGCTGGAATCCGGTGAGGTCGCGGCGTACCACCACCAGGTGCATCGGCTTGTCGTGCACGATCGCGAACCGGGTGACCGGGCGGCGCTGCGCGTCGCGGATCTGGAACCGCAGTTCACCGACCCGCCCGGCGGTGAACTCCCCGCCCGACGGGACCAGCGTGTAACCGCCTGAGCTGACGGACAGGCCGGTGGCGGCGTCGCCGGAGGGGTCCCCGCCGGTGCCGTCGTGCTGGTGCGCGCCGGTGCCCGGAGCGTGGGTGTGGTCGCCGGCGGCGGTCGCGGCGGTCGCCGCCGTACGCTCGGTCGGCCGCCCGTTGGCCCGGCCGAGCCCGAAGCCGAGCAGGACGGCCAGCACCAGACCGCCCACCACCAGCGCCAGCCGCAGCGTGGCCCGGTCCGGCCCGACCGTCGACGCCCCGTCCCCGGCTGCGGTCCCGTCTGCGGACAGCGTCCATCCGCCGGGTTCCACGCCGCCGGGTTCCTGCCGGTCCGCCGGTTGCGCGATCCCCGCGTCGCCGTCCCGGCCCTGCCGGTCGGCCGGGTGCGCGACGCCCATGTCGGTGCCCCGGTCCACCGGTTCCGGGGTGTCCTGGTCGGTGGCCGGCCCGCCACCGCCTGCCGGGCCGGCGGGCCGGGTGACGGATCGCTGGTCGGCCATCCGCCCACCGTACCGTCGACCCCGCCGGCACCGGAGCGACGGCCGGACACCGTGGCGGCGGTCGCATCACGGCCGGTCGGGGAACTTTTCCGCCCGCCCCGTCGACCGCCGGTAGGTCCGCGACCCGGATCGACCCACCGGCTGCCGGCTGCGTCGGGGTGGCCGCTTGCAGCCCCGAGCCGGATCGGCCGGTGGTCGACGGCTCGGCGGAGCCGCGCACCGCCACCATCGCCCCGGGCCGGGGCAGTCAGCCGGCGACGGCGAGGGCGAGCGGGAGGACGTCGGGGGCGCCGGCCCGGCGCAGCAGGCGGGCCGCCATCGTCATCGTCCAGCCGGAGTCGACCAGATCGTCGACGAGCAGCACCGGGCCGTCCAGCCCGGCCAGCGCGCCGGCAAGCTCGTCGGTGACGGTGAAGGCGTCGTGCAGGGCGCGTACCCGCTGGGCGCTGTTGCCGCGCGGCCCGCCGACCCCGGCCGGGCCGGTGGGGGTGACCAGGCCGAGCAGCGGCAGCCGACCGACCGTGGCGATCCGCTCGGCGAGCGACGCGACCAGGGTCGGGTGGCTACGGGAGCCGACCGCGACCACCCCGGCCGGGCGGCGCGGCCACGGGTCGTCGCCGTGGGCCCACGCTTTCAGCACCTCCACCACGGCCGCCGCCACGTCGTCGGACACCGGGCCGTCGGCTGTGCCGGGGCCGACCAGGCCACGCAGCCGGCCACCCCAGCCCAGGTCGGACAGCCGCCCCACGGCCCGACCGGCCAGCGCCTGCTCCGTCGGCGGAATCCGCCCCTTCAGCGGTACGCCGACCGCGTCGAGGCCGGTCGGCCAGAGCTTCTTGGGGGCGATCTGCACCCCGGGGCGGCCGAGGAAGGTCTGCGCGGCGGTCAGCGCGGGGCCCGACACGTCGGCGGTGAACAGGGGCGCGGCACAGCGGTCACACCGGCCGCAGTCGTCCGCCCCGGTGTCGTCGAGGCAGTCCCGCAGGTACCGCATCCGGCAGCCGGGCGTCGCGGCGTACTCGCGCATGGCCTGCTGCTCGGCGGTGCGGGCCTCGGCGACGCGGCGCAACCGGGCCTCGTCGTAGGTCCAGGGTTCGCCGGTGGCGAGCCAGCCCCCGCGCACCCG
Source organism: Micromonospora wenchangensis (assembly GCF_002210435.1). GTDB lineage: Bacteria > Actinomycetota > Actinomycetes > Mycobacteriales > Micromonosporaceae > Micromonospora > Micromonospora wenchangensis. The sequence continues at coordinate 22,953 of NZ_MZMV01000025.1, read as the reverse complement.
GCGGACCGCGCCGTCGACGTCGAGCACCTTGAGCATCAGTTCGAGGCGGGTCCGGCGCAGGTCGACGAGGGGTTCCAGGGCCTGGGTGGAGAGCGGCCGGTCGGTGTGCAGGGCGGCCAGCACGGCACGTACCTGCTCCTCCGGCGGGAAGGCGAGCGAGGCGAAGTAACGCCAGATCGCGGCGTCCTCGACGCCGGGCAGCAGCAGCACCTCGGCGTGTTCGACGGCCCGACCGGCACGGCCGACCTGCTGGTAGTAGGCGATCGGTGAGGGCGGCGCACCCAGGTGCACCACGAAGCCGAGGTCGGGCTTGTCGAACCCCATCCCGAGCGCACTGGTCGCCACCAGCGCCTTGATCTTGTTGTCGAGCAGGTCCTGCTCGGCGGCGCGGCGGTCGGCGTCCTCGGCCTGGCCGGTGTACGAGGCCACCGACCAGCCGCGCCCGCGCAGGAACTCGGCGGTCTCGGTGGCCGCCGCCACGGTGAGCGTGTAGATGATCCCCGAGCCGGGCAGCGCGTCCAGGTAATCGGCGAGCCAGGCCAGCCGGTGTGCCGGGCTGGGCAGGTCGAGCACGCCGAGCCGCAGCGACTCCCGGTCCAGGGTGCCCCGCAGCACCAGCACGTCGGCCCGCCGTCCACCGGCGTCGGCGGGTGACGCGGCAGGATCGGCGGTCGGTGCGGCAGGATCGGCGGTCGGTGCGTTGCCGTCGGCGCGAGGCCCCGGGGGCGACACGGCGCGGTCGGTGGGGGGCGGGGTGGGTTCGGTGCCGAGTTGTTCGGCGACGTCCCGGGTCACCCGCTCGTTGGCGGTGGCGGTGGTGGCGAGCACCGGGGTCCGCTCCGGCAGGTTGCCCAAAAAGGTGCGCAGCCGGCGGTAGTCGGGTCGGAAGTCGTGCCCCCAGTCGGAGACGCAGTGCGCCTCGTCGACCACCAGCAGCCCGGTGGTGGCGGCCAGCCTCGGCAGGACGGCGTCCCGGAAGTCGGGGTTGTTGAGCCGCTCGGGGCTGATCAGCAGCACGTCCACCGTGCCGGCGTGGATTTCGGCGGTGATCTCGTCCCACTCGTCGAGGTTGGCGGAGTTGATGGTGCGGGCCCGGATGCCGGCGCGGGCCGCCGCCTCCACCTGGTTGCGCATCAACGCCAGCAGCGGGGAGACGATGACCGTCGGCCCGTGCTCGCCGCGTTCGCGCAGCAGGGCGGTGGCCACGAAGTAGACAGCCGACTTGCCCCACCCGGTGCGTTGCACGCAGAGCACCCGCCGCCGGTCCACCACCAGCGCCTCGATGGCCCGCCACTGGTCCTCCCGCAGCCGGGCGTGCGCGCCGGCCAGCCGCCGCAGCACCTCCTCGGCCCGTTCCCGCACCGCCGCCCGTTCCCCACTCATCCGGCATTCCTACCACCCCGGCCGGACACCCCGACCTCCCACGCGGTTGATCAAGAGGTTTACGTCATGATCCGCGCGCAGGGTGACGCAAATCTCTTGATCACCGGGGCGACCGGGCGACAGGCGTGAGGGACTGCCGCCCCTCGGGGGTGGTCCTTGACCTGGGGGTCCACTCTGGGTGGTGGAGCCCTCACCCGCTGGAGGTAGAGATGCGTTGGCTCATCGTCCTCGTCGTCGTACTCGTGGTTCTCGCAGCCGTGGCATGGTGGCGTCGTGGCCGCCGGCCGGTGACCGACGGGGACCGGCAGGTACGTGACCTGGCGGCATCGGAGCAGGCCCGCCGCCGTCTGGACGACCACCGGAACCCGACGGACGGCAGCAACCTCCGCAGCACCGGGGGTGGGAGTCTGTGACCGGACTTCCGGCGGCACGCCGTCGCGTCGGCGGCGACCGATCCACGTCCCGACCCCGGTCGCCGCGCCCACCCGCCCGAGACCCCGGGTACCTCCACCCCCTCTTGGGCCGATGTTGCGGTGTCCGGGCGAAGGAATACCGCAACATCGGCGACATAGCGCGGATCAAGCGCCTGACCGCCCGGTGAGCCGGGCTATCGCGGCAGCGGCTTCCCGAGCGTGCGTACGACGGTCGACGACATCGCCGCCAGTTCGGGCTGGGCGGGCAGGAAGACCGTGGGGACGCCCAGCGACTGGTTCATCGCGGCGAGCCGGCACTCGGTCTGGAGGTCGGTGGTGTTCCGCACGCCCCGGACGATCACTCCCGCCCCGTGGCGGAGGCAGTACGCGGCGGTCAATCCGCGCCAGGCGGCGACGGTGACGGAGGTCCATCCCGCCGGCAGGCCCGCCCGGACGGCGGCGGCCCGTTGTTCCTCGTCGACGCCCGGATGCTTGCTGCCGTTGACCGCGACGAGCACGACCACCTCGTCGAAGAGGGCGCGGGCCCGGCCCACCACGTCCAGGTGCCCGGGGGTGAAGGGGTCGAAGCTGCCGGGGTAGACGGCACGTACCCGACCGGAGTTTCCTGCCGGTGGCAACCCGTCGACGCCCATACCCCGACTGTAGGTGCCGGCCGCCGTCTCGATCGACTCCCGTGGGCCGAGGTAGCGGTGTCCGGGCGAGGGGACACCGCTACCTCGGCGACAGTGCGCGGATCAAGCGCGGATCGACCGGCCGGTCAGCGGGTGGCAGGCCGGCGCGGGCGGCGACTGCGGTGTCCGGCTGGTCGGCGAAGACGCCGTCCAGGCCGAGACCGAGGAAGAGTTCGTACTCGGCGGTGATGTCGCCGCGGGCGTTCGGGTCGGCACCGATCCGGAAGTCGACCGGGAGGAACTGGTTCTCGGCGCGGAACGTCCAGGCGTGCACCAGCAGCTTGTGCCGGTGTGCGTCGCGGACCACCGTGGTCGGGGCGAGCAGCCGGCCGGTGGTGTCCCGGGGGACGATCAGGTTCTTGTTGAGCCCGACCCCGTCGGCGTACCTGGCGATGCCGCGCAGGCCGGCGGCGGTGGCCAGGTCCTGGTAGGTGCGGGGGTCACCGGCGGCGGTGAAGTCGTACGGCCGGCCGGTGGCGTCGAGGAGCTGGACCAGCGGCACGTCGATCATGCGGTCGAGCGTGCGCAGGTTGGCGGTCTCGAAGGACTGGATGAAGACCGGGTCGTCGCGGTGGGTCAGCTTGTTGCGGCGCAGCACCGTGACCAGCGGCTCCTCCAGCGGCAGCCCGATCGAGGCGAAGTAGGTGGGGTGCTTGGTCTCCGGGTAGACGCCGATGGTGCGGCCCCGCGCCTTCGACTCGGCGCGGGCCAGGTCCAGCACCTCCTGGAAGGTGGGCACCGCGAACCGGCCGTCGAACGCGGTGTTCGCCACCCGTACCTGCGGCAGCCGCTCCTTGGCCCGCAGCGTCTTCAGCTCGGCCAGGGTGAAGTCCTCGGTGAACCAGCCGGTGACCGGCACCCCGTCGATGGTCTTGGTGGCCTTGCGGCCGGCGAACTCCGGGCGGGCCGCCACGTCGGTCGTACCCGAGATCTCGTTCTCGTGCCGGGCGACCAGCACCCGGTCCCGGGTCGAGACCAGGTCGGGCTCGATGTAGTCGGCGCCCATCCGGATCGCCAGCCGGTACGCCTCCAGGGTGTGTTCCGGGCGGTAGCCGCTGGCCCCCCGGTGGGCGATCACCAGGGGCCGGTGGGCGGCCCGGTCGGCGCGGTCCGCGTCGTCCTCGCGGGCCGAGGCGGCGCCGGGGGCGGCCACCGGGACGGCGACGGCCACGGCGAGCAGCGCGCCGGCCACGCCGAGAGCGGAAAGGGTACGTCGCAACGCGGTCTCCTTGGTCGTATGGGCACCCGGCCGAGCGCCGGTACGCCCCAACGGGCGCTCACAGCAGACCGGGCGCGGCTGACCGCCAGTTGGTCGCCGACTGGCCGCCAGGTGAACCCTGCGGGGAGACCGGGACCCGCCCGGGATACGCGATTCACCGACCCGGTCCCGCCGGAATCGACAGGATTGTCTGGTGCGCCGGTTCCTTCGTCACCCCGTCCGGCTGGTGCCGTTCGGTTTCCTGGTGGCGATCGCGATCGGCACCGGCCTGCTGATGCTGCCCTGGGCCACCAGCGCGCACCGGCACACCCCGCTGGTCACCGCGCTGTTCACCGCCACCTCGGCGGTCTCGGTCACCGGCATGGCGGTCACCGACACCCCGAACTACTGGAACGGGTTCGGACTGGTGATGATCACCGTGCTCACCCAGGTCGGCGGGCTGGGCATCCTCACCGGCGCGGCCCTGGTCAGCCTCGCGGTCACCAGGCAGCTCGGACTGCGCAACCGGCTGCTGGTGCAGGCCGAGACCGCCGAGTACGGCTTCGCCGACCTGCGCCGCCTGCTGCTGCGCATCGCCGGCACGGTGTTCGGCTGCGAGCTGGTGATGACCGCGGTGGTGACCGCCCGGCTCCGGCTCGCCTACGACTACTCCCCGGGCCGGGCGCTGTGGTCGGGGACGTTCCACTCGATCCAGGCGTTCAACAACGGCGGCTTCACCCTCTACACCGACGGCCTGGTCGGCTTCGCCCGGGACCCGTGGGTGTCGCTGCCGCTGGCGTTCGGCGCGATCGTCGGCGGGCTGGGCTTCCCCGCGCTGTTCGAGGCGTTCCGTCAGCGTCGCCGGCCGGGCCGCTGGGCGGTGGCCACCAAACTGACCGTCTGGGGCAGCGTGGTGCTGGTGGCGGTGGGGTTCGTCGGGCTGCTCGCCACCGAGTGGGACAACCCGTTCACCATCGGCACCTACGACACCCCGGACAAGCTGCTCGCCACGTTCACCCAGATCGCGCTCAGCCGTACCGGTGGATTCGACGTGATCGGCGTGGCGGCGCTCCGCGAGGAGAGCTACCCCCTGCTCATCGCCCTGATGTTCATCGGCGGCGGCAGCGCCAGCACCGCCGGTGGGATCAAGGTCTCCACGTTCTTCCTGCTCGGTTTCGTCATCTGGGCGGAGCTGCGCGGCGAACCGGACGTCACCGTGGGCCGCCGCCGGATCGCGGTGGCCAGCCAACGCCAGGCGTTGACGGTGGCGCTGCTCAGCGTCGCGCTGGTGACCGCCGGCACGCTCGGCCTGACCGTGCTCACCACCGACGTCCGGTTCAACGCGACGCTGTTCGAGGTGACCTCGGCGTTCAGCACCGCCGGGCTCACCGTCGGGCTCACCCCGCACCTGCCCGCGTCGGGGGAACTGGTGCTGACCGTGCTGATGTACATCGGCCGGATCGGCCCGCTCACCCTCGGCTCGGCGATCGCGTTGAACACCCGACGCCGGCTGTACCGCTACCCGAAGGAGCAACCCGTTGTCGGCTAGGGACGAGGGCGGCGGCGACATCGCCGTGATCGGGCTGGGTCGGTTCGGCTGCCACCTGGCCGGGGCGTTGACCCGGCTCGACCACCGGGTGCTCGCCGTCGACCGTGACCCCGACCGGGTGCAGCGCTGGTCGGTGTCGCTGGACCGGGTGGTGCAGGCCGACGCCACCGAGGAACAGGCGCTGCGGCAGCTCGGCATCGGCGACTTCACCCGGGTGGTGGTCGCCATCGGCGCCTCGGTGGAGGCCAGCGTGCTCACCGTGCTGGCGCTGACCGAGGTGGGCGTACCGCAGATCTGGGCGCGGGCGACGTCCCGCAAGCATGCCAAGATCCTGGCCTCGGTCGGTGCCCACCACGTGGTCTTCCCCGAGGCGGAGACCGGGGAACGGGTGGCCCACCTGATCGTCAGCCGGATGCTCGACTTCATGGAGTTCGGCGACGACTTCGCCATCGCCAAGGTGCCGGTTCCGCCGCCGCTGGTCGGTCACCGGCTGCGGGACCTGGCCGTGCAGGAACGCTACGGGGTGCTGGTGGTCGGCGCGAAACCGGCCGGGGAACGCTTCCGGTACGCCGACCCGGACACCGTGCTCGGGCCGGGCAGCATCCTGATCGTGGAGGGCGGGATCGCCCAGGTGCAGCGGTTCGCGGCCCTACGCTGACCGCGCCGCCCGCACGCCGACCCGGCGACCGCGGCCCCCGCCAGCCACGACGGGGCCGGCACGCCCGACCACCGCCGGGAGCCGGCGTCCGGCCTCAGCCCCGGGGCCCCTTGCCGGGACCGCCACCTGCGCCCTTGCCTCCCTTCCCGGTCACTTTCCCGCTTTTCCCGGTGCCCCACCCGGCCCCTTGCCCGCCGCCGGGCCGGGCCCCTTGGCGGGCTTCTCGGCCTTCGGTTTGGGCTTCGCCGGCCCGGCCGCGCCGGAACCGCCCTTGCCTGACGACTTCGCCGGTTTCTTGGCCGCCGGCTGCTTGGCCGCCGGTTTCTTCGCCGCCGGGGGCTTCACCACGGGCGCGCTGCCGGCCACCCCGGAGACCCGTACCCCGCAGCTCGACTCGCCGACGGTGAACGCCAGCGGCAGCGGGTTGCCCCCGGTGTACCGGCCGGTCAGCGCGACCTTCTCCGACGCGCCCGGGGCCAGCGCGGCCTTCCCGGCCGCCGGGGTGACCCGCACCAGGCGTCCCTCCTGGCGTATCCCGGGGGTGGTCGTGGTGACGGTCTGCTGACCGGGGAACGCGAAGCTCATCGTCCAGTCCCGCAGCTCCCGGGGACCGGTGTTGGTAAGTGTGACCTGGGCGGCGAAGTCCCTACCGGAGTCGCTGCGCAGCGCGTACTCGACCTCGCACGGAATCGTCTCGGGCAGCCCCATCCGGGCCTCGGTGGGCCGGTCGACGCCGCCGCTGGCCGGGCTGCGCGAGGTCACCCCCCAGATGGCCGCGGTGACGGCCACCAGGCTCGCGGCGGCCACCCCGGCCTCGATCCGCCGGCGGCGGGCGGCGGCCCGGCGGGTGCGGGTACGGCCCGAGAAGGGCAACGCGTCGGTGTCGGCCGACCAGGGCAGGATCGTGGTGCCGGCGTTGGCGAGCAGGGCCGGATCACCCCGCCCGGGTGCCGGCGAGACGGGCACCGCCGCGACCATCCCGGCCGCCCCGGCGAGGGTACGGGCCACCTCGGCCGTCGCCGGCCGGTCCTCGGGCCGCTTGGCCAGGCAGCGGCCGACCAGCTCGACCACCTCGTCGGGGAGCCCGCGTACCGGGGGCATCGGCTCCGGGTCGTGGTACATGTGCGCCCGCAGCATCTGCGTGGTGGTGCTGGCCTGCCAGGGCAGCCGCCCGGTGAGCATCCGGTAGAGCAGCAGCCCGACGGCGTACACGTCGGTGGCCGGGGAGACCTGGCCGTTGTCGAGGCGTTCCGGGGCGAGGTAGGCGGGGGTGCCGAGCAGTGCGCCGTCCGGCCCCTTCTCGCTCTCCCCCACCAGCGCCGAGATGCCGAAGTCGACGACCTTCACCCCGGTCGCGGTCAGCATGACGTTGCCCGGGGTCACGTCCCGGTGCACCACCCCCCGGGCGTGCGCGGTGGCCAACGCCGAGGTCACCTCGGCGCCGATGGTCACCGCCTCCCGCCAGGGAAGCTGCCCGTCGCGGCCGAGCCGCGCGGTGAGCGGGCCGCCGTCCACCAGCTCCATCACCACGTACGGCACGGTCAGCCCGACCTGCTCGGACTCGCCGTAGTCGTACACGTTGGTGATGTTGGGGTGGCAGAGCCGGGCGGCGGCCTGCGCCTCGATCCTGATCCGGTGCCGGAACGCCCGGTCGCTGGCCAGCCGCGAGGCGAGCACCTTCACCGCGACCTGACGGCCGAGCACCTGGTCGTAGCCGCGCCACACCACGGACATGCCGCCCGCGCCGAGCTGCTCGATCAGCCGGTACCGCTCACCGAGGAGCTGGGCGGCGTTCCGGACTCCTGCACCCATGGTCGACCGAGTTGCCCGGGACGGCCCGTCCTACACCTCGATGGTCGTAATCGGTCAGGAAAGTCACCCGATCAGGCGGTCGCGAGGAGTTGGTCCACCGGGGCGTAGTCGTCGGTCAACACCAGCGCGCCGTCGACGAACCGGGTCACCTCGCTGCCGGCGAGCATGTCGGGGATCTTCGCCACCGTGCCCAGCCGGGTCCGCAGCGCCTCCAGCGGCAGCGGGGCGTCCGAGGCGACGATGAGGAAGTTGCTGCCCTGCCGCCCGGCGATCGCCTCCGGCGGCGCGACCAGCGCCAGGTGCCTGAACTCGGCGGCCACGGTCGCCAACTCCGAGCGGATGAACCGGCCCGGCGGGTAGTCGATGACGTTCTGCACGTAGATGCCGCCGGGGCGGAGCACCCGGTCGACCTCCGCCGCCATCTCCCGGGTGGCCAGGTGCCACGGCACCACCAGGTGCCCGAAGGCGTCACCGACGATCAGGTCCCGGCTGTCGGACGGCTCGCCGCCGACCAGCATCCGGGCGTCGCCCACCTCGGCCCGCAGCCCCGGCCCGGTCCGGACGCCCAACTCCCGCCGGTCCAGGTCGACCAGCTCACCGTCGATCTCGAAGACCACGTTGTCGGTGCCCGGCCGGGTGGCGCTCAGGTAGCGGGGCATGGTGAACCCGCCCCCGCCCAGGTGCAGCGCGTCCAGCCGCTGACCCTTCGGGGCGAGCACGTCGGCGACCGCCCCGATCCACTGGGTGTACTCGTACTCCAGGTGCGTCGGGTCGTCCAGGTCGACGTACGAGTGCTGGGCCGAGTTGAGGTAGAGGGTGCGCCCACCGGCCCGGTCCGGATCGCGTTCCACCCGGGCGCAGTGGTAGGCGGTCTCCACGTCGCACGGATTCGGCGCGACCGCGCTCAGCCCCGCCGCGACCAGCCCGAGCACCGCCAGGGTGGCCTTCGCCCGGGTCGGGCCGGGCAGCCCGCCGGCCTCCTGCCGGCGCAGGTAGACCCCGAGCGCCAGCCCGGCCACGCCGAGCGCCGCCGCCAGCCCGATCAGGATGACCGTGCTGGGCAGCGCCGCCACCAGCACGAACCCGGTGACCAGGGTGGCGGTGATGCCGCCGAGGGTGCCGATGCCGGACAGCCGGCCGACCACCTGCCCGGTACGCCGCAGGTCGGACAGTTGCAGCTTCACCACCAGCGGGGTGACCGCCGACAGCAGCGCCGCCGGCACGAACACGGCCAACGCGGTGAGCAGCAGGATGCCGCTGACCGCACCGCCGCGCAGCAGCTCACCGGCGTACCGGACCACCGGCAGGGTGACCGCGGCGGCGATGCCGGCGAGGATCAGCGCCGGGGCGAGCAGCCCGCGCGGGTCCCGCCGGTCGGCCAGCCAGCCGCCCGTCCACGCCCCGTACGCGATGGCCGCCAGCGCGATGCCGATCACCGAGCTGGTCACCTGGAGGGTCACCCCGACGTACGGGCCGACCAGGCGCAACGAGACCGTCTCCAGCACCAGCACCGCGCCGCTTGCGAAGAAGACCAGGAACGCGGCGAGCCCGTTGGGCAGGGCCCGGGAGGGCGTCGGCGCGGAAGGCGTCGGAACGGTCACGACGTCGGACGATGAGCTGCTCACCGTCGCGATGCTACGTCCCGTTCCTGGGGCGGAGGATCAGTACATCGAAAGATGAACATGGTTTGTGTGGTCGGCGGCCGGGCTGCCCGACCCGCTGTACGCCCGCCAGCCGGTGTTCGGCATCCAGATCTGCCGATACCAGATCACGTAGAGCACACCGAGCCGGTTGGCGTTGTTCTTGAAGTAGTTGGCCAGGCTGTCGCCGTACGCCTTGTCCCCGCCGGTGGCCGTCTCGTCCTTGAAGCCGCTGGTGGCGGCCGAGAAGTCGCAGGCCCGCCCCTTGGGGTGCTCGCCGCCCCCGCCGCTGCGGTGGCAGGAGACGTACCGCTTGTAGCCGGCGGCCTTGGCCTGCTGCATGGCGTGCAGGGTGCGCGGGGTGATGCAGCCGGAGGTGGTCGGGTCGTTCACCGAACACGACTCGCTCGGCCACGACCCGTCGGAGTTGCGCGGGGCCGGCTTCGCCGAACTCGACCCGCCGCTGAAACCGGCGCTGCTGCCCGAGCTGACGGTGGCCAGGGCGCGCTCGGCGTCCCGCTTCTTCTTCGCCAGCGTGGCAAGCTGCTTCTGCTGCTCACGGACCTCGGCGTTGATCGCGATCGTGGCCTCGGCGGCGGTCTGCCGGGCCTCGGCGAGCGCGCGGAGCTGCTTGCCGTCCCGCTGGGCCATCATGTCCAGGTCGGCGGCCCGCTTGAGGAACGCCTCCGGGCTGGCCGTGTTGAGCAGCATCGACGTCGGCGTCAGCCGGCCCACCCGGTACGACTGCGCGGCCACCTCGCCCACCTGGGTGGTCAGCTCACCCAGCCGCCCCTCGACCTCCTTGAGCTGGGCGGCCAGCGCGCTCTGCCGCCGCTTGGAGGTGTCGAGCTTGGCCTTGGCCTCGATGTGCCCCTTGGCCGCCGCCGTCAACGCGTCCCGCAGCTCCTTGGTGCCACCCTCGCCGGGCTCCGCCGCGGCGGGCACCGCACCGACGCCGAGCAGCAGCGCCACCGCAGCGAACAGCACGGTCAACGGCCGGGTCAGGTTGGTCCTGGGCACGGAGGTGTCCTTCCCTCTGCCGCCGACGCCCGACCGTGGGGCCGGTGCGGCGGCGGTCCCGCCGGCCCCGGTTGGCGGCCTGGGGGCGGAGACCGCCGGTCACATTACCGCAATCACGCCCGGTCACCAGGCCCGTGACGGCACCGGACGGCGACCCTCGACCGGGAGTGTCGAACCGGTAGCCGAGGGTCCACCGCCGTCGATCCCTGAGACGGTGGAGCCGGCGGCGCGGCCCGCTGCGGCCCCGGAGCCGGACCGGCGGTTCAGTCGCCGAGCAGGGCGGCCCGGACCTCGTGCCAGGTCTGCTCGTCGGAGGCGACCAACAGACCCGGACCGTCGTCGGCCGGGTGGTACTCGGTGCCGTCGAACCGGCGGGCCACCCCGCCCGCCTCGCGCACCAGCAGCGCGCCCGGGGCATGGTCCCAGGGCAGGGTCCGCCAGAACAGGACGAACTGCTGGTCACCGGTGAGCAGGTCGAGGTACTCCCGCCCGGCGCAGTGCTGGCCGGGCAGCAGCTCCCCGATCCGGCCCTCGCCGGCCGCCACCCGGTCCCGGGTGGCCCGGGGCAGGTACTGGACCATCGCGGTGCCGCGCAGCCGGTCCGGCGGCAGGACGGGGGTCTCGCGTACCGGCCGGCCGTCCAGCCGGGTGCCGGCCCCGGCGCGGGCCACGGCCATCGTCCCGGCCAGCGGGTCGAACACCCAGGACGCGGCCGGCTCACCGTCGGAGAGCAGGGCCACCATCAGCGCGAACGGTCGCCGTCCGGCGGCGAAGTTCCCCGTCCCGTCGACCGGGTCGACCACCCACACGTCGCCGTCGCCGCGCAGGTGACGCAGCAGCGACCCGTCCTCGGCCACCGCCTCCTCGCCGACGACCTGGGAACCCGGCAGCAACCGGCGCAGCTCCGCCGAGATCCGCTCCTCGGCCCGCTGGTCGGCGACGGTGACCAGGTCGCCCGGAGCCTTCTCGGTGACGTCGGCGTCGTCCAGCTTGCGGAACAGCGGCAACACCACGCTCGCCGCGGTCTCCCGCAGCAGCGTGTCGACGTCGTCGAGCAGGTGGTCAGCCACGCGGCGGCAGCTTGACCACGCTGACGAAGAACTCGTCGATCTGCCGGACCACCGAGATGAAGCGCTCGAAGTCCACCGGCTTGGTCACGTAGGCGTTGGCGTGCAGCTGGTAGCTGCGCAGGATGTCCTCGTCGGCCTGGGAGGTGGTCAGCACCACGACCGGGATGCGCCGCAGCTCCTCGTCGTTCTTGATCTCCTCCAGCACCTCCCGGCCGTCCCGGCGGGGCAGGTTCAGGTCGAGCAGGATCAGGTCGGGGGTCACCGCGTCCGCGTACCGGCCCTCGCGCCGCAGGTAGGCCAGCGCCTCGGCGCCGTCGGAGACGACAGTCAACCGGTTGCGGAGCTTGTGCTCCTCGAACGCCTCCTGGGTCATCAACACGTCACCCGGGTCGTCCTCGACCAGCAGGACCTCGATCGGGCTCTTGCCGTCCGCCGGCGCGGTCATCCCACCCTCTCCTTCGTGCCACCCGTCGTGCCGTGCCCCGGCGGCCCGCCGGGTGGGTCCTCGTCCTGCGTGCCGTCCGGTTGCCGGCCGACCGGCGTCGGTCGGACCGCCCCGTCGGCGGTCTCCCCGACCGGGTCGGGGGCGGCGTCGTCGGTCGCCGCCGGGCTCTCCGCATTGGCCGGCGCGTCGGTGTCCCCGGCGGCCGCCGCCGCGTCCGCCTCGGCCGCCGCCTTCGCCGCCTCGACGTCCTCCGGGCGGGCCGGCAGGGTGAACCGGATCGCCGTCCCCTCGGCCTGGTCGGTGTCGACCCAGACCCGACCGCCGTGGTACTCGACGATCTTCTTGACGATGGCCAGGCCGATGCCGGTGCCAGGGTAGGCGTCCTTGGCGTGCAGCCGCTGGAAGATCACGAAGATCTTGTCGGCGAACTCGGCCTCGATGCCGATGCCGTTGTCCTGGCAGGTGATCTCCCACTCGTCACCGACCAGCCGGGCCGAGACCCGCACCTTCGGCGCGACGTCCGGGCGGCGGAACTTCACCGAGTTGCTGACCAGGTTGACCAGCAGGTTGGTGAGCAGCGGCTCCTCGCCCCGGATCACCGGCAGCTCGCCCCAGGTCAGCTCGGCGTCGGCGTACTGCCGGCCCGGCTCGGTCTGGCTGGCCACGTCGCCCATCACCTTGTTCAGGTCGACGTCGACGAAGCCGGTGGTGAGCCGGCCGATCCGGGAGAACGCCAGCAGGTCGTTGATCAGGCGCTGCATCCGCTGCGCGCCGTCGACCGCGAACGCGATGTACTGGTCGGCCCGCTCGTCGAGCTGCCCCGCGTACCGGCGTTGCAGCAGCTGGCAGAAGCTGGCCACCTTGCGCAGCGGCTCCTGCAGGTCGTGCGAGGCGACGTAGGCGAACTGCTCCAGGTCACGGTTGGACCGGGTCAGCTCCTCGGCCTGCTTCTGCAACTGGCTGTTGACCCACTCGATGTTCTCCCGGGCGGCCCGCACCTCGGCCAGGTCCTTGGCGATCTTCTGCCGCATCACGTCGACGTCGTCGGCGAGCCGTAGGAACTCCGGCGGCCCCGACCCGGCGATGTGGTGCTGGTAGTCACCGGCGGCGACCTCCCGCACCTGCTGCGCCAGGCCGGTCAGCGGCCGGATCACCATCCGCTCCAGGGAGAGCAGCATCAACGTGCCCGCCAGGACGACCACCACCGCCGCGACGATCAGCAGCATCACCAGCATGTTGCCGGTGCGCTCGATGTCCCGGGCACCCTTCTCCCGCTCGGTCAGGATCGCCGTCTGGAGGTCACCCACCGACGCCCGGATCTCGTCGAACTGCTGCCGGGCCTGCGCGGTGATCAACGCCTGGCCGGCGGCGGTGCCGCTGCTCGCGGTGGTGGTGATCACCGGCTCGGCCACCGTCCGCCGCCAGTCATCCGCCTGCTGCTGCGCCGTGCGCAGCGCACCCGCGATCGCCGGGTAGTCGCGGCTCAGGTCGGCGATCGTGGCGGCCACGTCGCGCTCCTGCTGCACCCCCTGCTCGTACGGGGCCAGGTCGGCGCGGTTGCCGCTGACCGCGTACCCCCGGATGCCGGTCTCCTGGTCGAGCAGCGCGTTGAGCATCTCCTGACCCTGCACGCGCAGCGGGCCGGTGCGGGTGAGCAGCGCGTCGGTGTAGGCGCGGTTCTTCGCCGCCACCACCGCCTCGGCCACGGCCAGCCCGACCAGCAGCACACCGACCACGGCCAGCAGCGCCAGCACCCGGCGACGCAGGGTCCACCCCCGGCGGTACGTGTTCACCGGCCACCGCCCCGGGTGACCAGCAGCATGGCGACGTCGTCGGCGAGCGGCCCCCCGTTGATCTGCTCGGCCCGGCCGACCAGCCAGGCGGGCAGCTCGGACAGCGGCACGGCGTGGTTGGCGCGCTCCTGGAGCAGACCGGTCAGCCCGTCGACGTCCAACCGGTCGTCGCCGTCACCCACCCGCCCCTCGATCAGGCCGTCGGTGTACATCAACAGGGACCAGTCATCGGTGTCGAACTCCAGATCGAACGCGACGGGACGGCGGGGTCGTACGCCGAGCAGAAGGCCCCCGCGGGCCGGTACCGGCGCGACCTTGCCGCCGGACAGCAGCAGCGGCGGCGGGTGGCCGGCCAGCCGGACGACGGCCCGGTTGGCGGCCAGGTCGAGCCGGGCGGTGGCGACGGTGGCGAAGATCTCCTGGAGCCGACGCTCGCTCATCAGCACCTGCTCCAGGGCGGGCAGCACCTCGTCGTCGGGCACCCCGGCCAGGATCAACGCCCGCCAGGCCACCCGCAGTTCGACCCCGAGCGCGGCCTCGTCCACCCCGTGCCCGCAGACGTCGCCGACGATCAGGTCGACCCGGTCCGGCCGGGTCTGCACCACGTCGAAGAAGTCCCCGCCGATCAGCGCCGCGTGCCGGCCCGGCCGGTAGAAGGTGTGCACCGCCACCTCGTCGGTGGTCATCAGCGGCTGGGGCAGCAGGCCCCGTTCCAGCCGGGCCGACTCGGCCTGGCGCAGCTCGACCTCGCGCAGCCGGCGGGCGTTCTCGTCGGCCCGCTTGCGTTCCACCGCGTAGCGCAGGGCGCGGGTCAGCAGCACCCCGTCGACCTGCCCCTTGACCAGGTAGTCCTGGGCGCCCTCGGCGACCGCGACGATGCCGAGGTGCTCGTCGGAGCGGCCGGTCAGCACGCAGACCGCCGCGCCGCTGGACATCTCCAGCACCCGGCGCAGCCCGTCCAGGCCCTGCGCGTCGGGCAGCCCGAGGTCGAGCAGCACGCAGTCGACCCCGGCGATGCGCTGCCGGGCCTCGCTGAGGCTGGTGGCGACCAGCAGGTCGATCATCGAGTTGGTCTCGGCGAGCAGCTCACCGACCAGGAAGGCGTCGCCCTCGTCGTCCTCGACCAGCAGCACCCGCAGCCGTTCACCCGGCGGCAGGTTGGGGTGCGGCCCCAGCCCGCCGTGCGGGTACGGCGCGACGGAGGACCCGGCCGAGCCAGGCCCCCGGTGCGACCGGGTCACCGCCGCGAGACGCGGGAGTTCGCTGGTGATGTCGGGCTCCTTCCGAGTGCCCTGCTGATCCTGTATTAGACAACGGTCGCACACAACACGGTCCGCCCGGTCCGGGCGTTCCCGGGCAAGGCCGTCACCAGGTGAGCGTCCGGTCAGCGCCGCGCGTCACGGTTCGGTTCCGGTACGCCCCGGCCGCGCCCCGTCGGGGGCAGGATGGTGCACCACCTCCGCACCACCTCCGAGGAGTTCCCGTGGGCGCACCCCCCGCCTCCGCCGCCGACCGGGCGCTGGCCCGGCCCCGGCGTCGTCCGCTCGCCGCCCTGGCCGCCCTGCTGGCGTTGGTCGCGGTGGGCGCGGTCGTGCTGGTCACCCTGGCCACCCCGACACCCCGGCCGGTCGACGCCCCGGCCGACGAGTTCAGCGCCGGGCGGGCGTACCGGACGGTGCAGACGGTGGCGCAACGGCCGCACCCGGCCGGCAGCGCCGCCAACGACCAGGTCCGCGAGCACCTGGTCGGGGTGCTGAGCGGGCTGGGCCTGGAGACCGAGGTGCAGGACACCGTCGCCCCGGAGGCCGGGCAGCTCAGCGGGGCGGCCGGCGGGGCCACCTTCGCCCGGGTCCGCAACGTGGTGGCCCGGCTGCCCGGGACCGCCTCCACCGGCCGGGTCTTCCTGGTGGCGCACTACGACTCGGTGCAGACCGGCCCGGGTGGCAACGACGACGCCGCCGGCACCTCCACCGTGCTGGAGGTGGCCCGCGCGCTGGCCGCCGGCCCCCGCCCCCGCAACGACGTCGTGTTCGTGCTGACCGACGCCGAGGAGGCCTGCCTGTGCGGGGCGGCGGCGTTCGCGGCGAGTCACCCGCTGGCCGCCGACGGCGGGGTGGTGCTCAACCTGGAGGCGCGGGGCTCCACCGGCCCCGTGATCATGTTCGAGACGTCCCGGAACAACGCCGAACTGGTGGCCGCCTTCGGCCGGGGCGCACCGCATCCCGTGGGCACCTCGTTCGCGGTGGAGATCTACCGGGCGCTGCCCAACGACACCGACTTCACCGCCTTCCTCGACAACGACTTCGTCGGGCTGAACGCGGCGTACATCGACGGGGGCGCGATCTACCACACCCCGCTGGACACCCCGGCGGCGATGGACCGGGGCAGCCTCCAGATGCACGGCGACAACGCGCTCGGCCTGGCCCGGGAGTTCGGCCGCGCCGACCTGACGGCGCTGCGCGCCGGCCACGACGCCACCTACTTCCCGGTGCCGGGCGGGCTGGTCCGCTACCCCGGCTGGCTGACCTGGCCGCTGGCCGCCCTGGCGGTGCTCGGGGTGCTGGTGCTGGGCTGGCTGGTCCGGAGCACCGGGCGGGCCGGGGCCGGTCGGCTGGCCGCCGGGTTCGGGCTGGCGCTGGTGCCGATCGTGGCCGCCCCGGTCGCCGCCCAACTGCTGTGGGCGGGGATCACCGCGCTGCGCCCCGGCTACGCCGAGCTGCTCGACCCGTACCGGCCGGTCTGGTACCGGCTGGCGGTGGTGGCGCTCGCCGCCGCGATCCTGCTCGTCTGGTACGCGTTGACCCGCCGCCGGGTCGGCCCGGCGGCGCTCGCCGTCGGTGGGTTGGGCTGGTTGGCTGTGCTCGGGGTGGTGCTGGCGGCGCTGGTGCCCGGCGGGGCGTACCTGGCCACCCTGCCGGCGCTGGCCGGCGCGCTCGCCGGCCTGGTGGCGCTGCGTACCCGGATCGACGGCCCGTGGCCGGTGGTCGCGGTGACCCTGGCCGGGGCGGTCGCCGTGGTGATCCTGCTGCCGACGGTGGTGCTGCTCTTCCCCGCGCTGGGGATGGCGATGGGCGGGGTCGCGGCCCTGTTCGCGGTGCTGCTGGGGCTGGCCGCGCTGCCGGTGCTCGACCTGCTGCACCCGGCGGCCGGCGGCCAGCGCGGCCTGGTCGCCGCCCGGGCCCGGCGGCTCGGCGCGCTGCCGACCGTCGCCGCCGCGCTGGCCGCCACGGTGTTCGCCGGGGTCGGCCTGGCGGTCGACCGGTTCGACGCCGACCATCCGGTCCCCACCCATCTGATGTACGCCCTGGACGCCGGCACCAACGAGGCGCAGTGGCTCACCCGGGAGGCGGACCCGCAGCCGTGGACCGGCGGGTACGTCGACGGCCCCGCCGCCGTCGACGGCTTCCCCGGCCTGGGCGACCCGGACCTGCGCGGCGGCCCGGCACCGGCGGCGAACCTGCCCGCGCCGACGGTGCAGGTGCTGGCGGACACCACCGCCGGTGGGCTGCGCACCCTGCGGCTGCGGCTGCTCCCCCAGCGCACCGTCCGGCTGGCCACCCTGCACGTGGACGCGACCACCGCCGAGGTGACCCGGGCCGAGGTGGCCGGCCGGGAGGTGCCGGTCGAGCGGCAGCCGAGCGTCGAGGAGGCGAAGGCCGACCGGTGGGGCTTCGGGATCGTGTTCCACGCCCCGCCCGCCGACGGGGTCGAGATCACCCTGACCGTGGTGCCCCGGGCGGGGCAGGTGGCGGTGCGGGCGATGGACGCCAGCGACGGGTTGGCGGGGCTGCCGGGGTTCCGGGAGCGGCCGGCGGGGGTGGGGGTGGTCGGGTCGCACACCTCGGAGATGCTGGCGGTCGCCCGCACCTATCCGTTCTGACCGGTGCGCCGGCACCCGGGTGGTCGACCGGGTGCCGGCGGCTTCAGGTGCCGCGCACGTGCCGGTAGAGGACCCGCAACTCGGACAGGTTGTGGTCGACCACGCCGAGTTCCTGCCCGGAGACGGCCTTGCGGAGTCGGGTGGTCTCCTCGGCGCTGCTGGGAGAGGTGCCGTACCTCTTGTTGGCCTCCTCCCGCTTGCCGGCGCGGTAGGTGTAGTAGGCGTCGACCCGCTGGACACCGAGGTTGTCGGTGCACTGCTGGATGTAGTCCCGCGCCTTGGCCAACATCGGGGCGACCTGCGTGTCGACCGGCCTGTCGGACTTGAGCAGGAACTCGTGCTTGGCCGACCCCTGGGTGAGCAGGAACGCGTGCCGCTCCCAGTCGATCTCCAATGAGAGGTAGGAGACGATCGCGTTGCCCGCCCCGAACGCGATCAGCTCGACTTGGGCGAGCAACCCGTCCCTGATGCTCCTCATGATGATCTCCAGGGCGGACTTCGGTGCCCGTACCGCGCTGGCGATCTCCCGGGCGACGTGGGCGATCACGTTCAGCCGGACGAGCACCACCACCTCCGGGTCCACGTCGACGGAGACATCGATCTCGTCGTCGTCCTCGTCGTCCATCACTCGCCACCCGCTCGGAAGAAGGTGAGGCGCCGCCGGGTCACGCCCCGCCGCTGCAACGCGTCCTCGATCTCGTCGATCGTCACCCAACCACCACCATTGGCGTACCGCCGCTGCGCCTCGACGATGCCCAACTGGGGATGCTGCGAGACGAAGTCGAAGATCTTGTCCCCGAGACACTCCACCAGGGCGGACGAGATGGCGGCGACGGAGAGTCCCTGGTACCGGGAGGCGAGCTTCTCGACCTGCTCGACGGTGAGTCCGGGTACCCGGCCCTGCAACGCCGAGAAGATCATCTCGACCCGTTCGCTGACGGTCGGCTCCCAGGTGAAGACCCGCATCCGGCCCGGCCTGATCAGCGGCCCGTGCAACGTGGACAGGTCGTTGGTGGTGAGCACGATCGGGAACCGTCGGGTCGTTTCCACATCGCACATCCGTACGTCGTCCGCGAGGTTCATCAGGAACCCCGTCAGCAACTGTGAGTTCACCGTGTAGCGGGCGTTGGCCGCCCGGCCGGCCGGGCTGAGATCGAAATCCTCCAGCACGAGCACCGGATAGCTGTTCTCGACTTCGGCGTGCCGGGCCGCCCGCTTGTACAGGGAACGCAACTGCTCCACCGGTCGCCCCTCGGAACGCCCGCCCAACTCCGACGAGGAGAATCGGAATGCCACGAAGCCGGCGTTCCTGAGGGCCGCTGCGGTCTGGAACGACTTCCCGTCGCCCGGAGGACCGACCACGGCCAGGATCAGCGGATAGTCGTCCAGACACGAAACGGCGAAGCAGTGAGCGACGATGGCCTTGCGAAATCGCTCCGGTACGGTCACGCCGGGTCTACCTCCTCGTTCCGCATCTTCCGATAGGTGAACGTGTCACCCTGCTGGAGCATGAAGTTGGCGTCGGTCAGCAGCGCGATCTGAAGGTCCCGCTCCGACATCCCGGCGTAATCGCCCTTACGCTCGACCAGGGGCAGCACCTGCTGACCCGGCGGCGGCGTCACTCTGGGGGCCACCGGAGCGGACGGCACCGGCCGGTCGGGCGACGGGGTGGGCGGCACCGGCCGACGGGGCGTGGCGGCAGACCGGCGGGACGTGGCGGTAGGTGGGACCGGCGTGTGGGCGGCGGGCCTGTTCCCCCGGACGTGCACCGTCGGCGTCGTCGGCGCGGGCGGCGCCGCCCGCTCGGCCTTGACCGCCTTGACGGTGTATACGCCGGTGACGATCGCCGCCAGTACACCGAGCGCAGCGACTGCTATCTCTACCATGTGGACCACTCCAGGGCCGAGGTCCGGTAATTCTATGGAGATCCATGCAGAAACCAGTATGGCCGGACGGAGCAACGTCGAAAGCCGGCCCGGCCCGCCCGGTGCCCGCTCGGTCACGTACCGACGGCTCGGTGGCCACCCCCTACCGGGCAGAATAGACGGAGCAATTACTGTCAATCCGGATCGCGACAAAAGGACGGTGAAACCTCCCCGGACTGTCGATGCCCACCTCACTTCCGGCAAAGGTGGGCGAAATAGCGGCCGAATTCCTCTCGGCCCGGGTGACGGAGCGGTTTGACGTCCCTCTGGTCGAGGAGGCGCAGCACCTTCGCCCGCACCTGGCCGTCCGGCGGGGACGGATAACCGGTCGCCGGGGCCGGCGGGGCGGACTAGGGTCCGCAGGATGCGGCTGGAGAAGGTCACCCCGGAGAACTACGAGGCGGCGCTCAAGCTGTCGGTGCGCCCCGATCAGGAGGATCTGGTCGGGCCGGTGGTCAAGTCACTGGCCGAGGCGTACGTCTTCCCGGACATCGCCTGGCCGAGGCTGATCTTCGACGGCGACCGGCTGGTCGGCTTCCTGATGGCCTTCCTCGACTACGCGTGGGGCGACAACCCTGATGACGTCCGGTCCGGCCTCTGGAAACTCAACATCGCGGCCGACGCCCAGGGGAAGGGTTACGGGCGGTTCGCCGTCGAGGCGGTGTGCGCGGAGATCCGCGCCCGGGGCGGCAACCGGGCGTACGTCACCTGGGTGCCCCGCGAGGGTGGGCCGGAGGACTTCTATCTGAAGCTGGGCTTCCGGCCGACGGGCGAGCAGAGCGAAGGGGAGACGGTCGCCGTCCTGGACCTCTGACAGCGTCTTGACGCCCGCATCACTTCCAGCGGAAGTGGACGAAGAGGCGGCCGAAGTTCTTGGAGTCCTTCTCGACCCGGTGGTAGAGCTGCTTGACGTCCTTCTGGTCGAGGAAGCGCAGCACCTTCTTCTTGAGCTGACCGGACCCCTTACCAGGGATGATCTCGACCAGGGTGGCCTTCTTCGCCACCGCCTCGTCCATGATCCCGCGCAGGGCACGGTCGATGTCGTGGCCCTTGTTGAAGATGTCGTGCAGGTCCAGCTTGAGCTTCATCCCGCCTCCCCCACCTGCGCAGCCGCCATGGCAGGCCCATCGTAGGCCGGCACGCGGCAGAGCGATGCTCAGGCTTCGTCGGGCAGGTTCGGCCGGTGCTCGCGGATCCAGGCCTCGATGTCCTCGGTACGCCAGATCCGACCGGTGGCGAGCGACTCGTAGGGCTTCGGCCAGTCGGGGCGCTTCATCAACTGCTCGACGCGTTGCCTGCTCACGCCCAGCCTCATCCGGATCTCGTACGCGCCCATGAGATGCCGGCCCATGAAAGGGAGGCTACCGGGGCACGCCTCGCCACTCTCAGCGACGAGCGATCAGCCTGATACCTACCCAGCGGCCGAACTCAGGAGGGATGTTCCTCGTCGTCCGCCTCGCCGAGGTGGGGGCGGTGTTCACGGATCCACGCCTCGACCTCAGCCTTCAGCCACACAGCACCCATCCCGAGCCGGTCGTACGGCTGGGGAAAGTCGGGCCGGTCGATGATCTGACGGGCCCGTTGTCGGCTGACGCCGAGCCGCGTCGTGATCTCGCCCGCCCCGTAGAGGTGGCGTGGCACGGCGCGAGAGTAGCCAGACCGCCAGTGGTCAAACCGCAGCTAGTCAGACTGCATCTTGTCTAATGCACACCTGCACCTTGACAAGCAGCGAGCAGGCCCACACGCTGGACTGATGTCGCAGCAGCCCGCACGACCCGCCCGTCCCCCACGCTGATGGCCGACGCCATGGAGAGCCCGATGGATCTCAACCGCACCAGCGTCGGCGGACCGCACGACCGGTTCGTCACCGGAACTCGACGAAGCTCGAACGCCTCGCCGGTGCATGCCCGCCCAGGCGGGGCTGTCCGGCCACACGTACCGATGCGGCCGCTCTGGCTGTGCCGGGTGTGCGCCGCTCCCTGGCCGTGTCAGCCCGCCCGGCTGCTGCTGATCCTCGAATACCGGCGGGACCGCGTCGGGTTGTCCATCCACATGGCCGGGCAACTGTTCGACGCCACCGGTGACCTGGCCACCCTGAACCCGAACGCCGTCCCGCCCCCGGCCGAGCTGTTCGACAGGTTCCTGGCCTGGACCAGACGCGGAACCGGGCCGGGGGAAGGCTAGAAGCCCTCCCCGGCCCGGTGCGGTCTGCGAATCAGCGACCGTTGCCGACCCGGCTCTCCACCCGGCGCAGCGCGGTCACGTAGTCGTCGTTCGTCGAGTGCATGGCCGCCGCGATGCGCAGGTGGCGCAGCGCGTCCGGGTAGCGGTTCAGCCGCTCCAGCGTCCGGCCCAGCACGTGGTGGGCGTAGTGGTCGCTGGGGTCCCGGTCGACCAGTTCCCGCAACTGCTCCTCGGCGCGGCCGAGCTGGGCGGTCTGGAAGTACGCCCGAGCCAGCAGCTGACGTACGGAGGAGTTGCCGGGCTCGGCCGCCACGATCGGCTCCAGCAGCCGGACCGCTCCGCTCGGGTCACCCATCTCGAAGTACATGGTCGCCCGTCGGTACTCCGCCAGAAGATCCATCCCGACCCACCCCCTCGCGTCACGTCGCCATTGCTCCGACGCTGGCACAACACCGGGCGTACCGCGAGTGTTCCTGGGGGTCGACTTGTGGCTCAGGAGGCCGGCTCGTCCCGTTCGCCGGTCAACTGCCAGGCCCGGACACCGCCGACGATCCCGGCCGTGTTGGGCACGATCACCACGTCGTCGCCCATCCGGGCCACCTGTTCGGGCCGGATCAGCCGCGAGTTGCCGCCACCGAGATAGAGCCGGTCCCAGCGGAACACCGGCCGCAGCCCGTCCACCACCTGCCGGATCCGTCGGGACCAGAAGGCGTCGCCGAGCCGCCGCCGCTCCGGCTCCCCGACGTACGTGTCGTAGGTGGTGCCCCAGCGGACCGGGGCGTGCGACAACTCCAGGTGCGGGGCGAGCCGCCCACCGTCGAAGAGCGCACTGCCCAGCCCGGTGCCGAGGGTCAGCACCAGCTCGCAGCCGGTCCCGGCGACCACCCCGGCACCGTGCACCTCGGCGTCGTTGAGCACCAGCGCCGGCATCCCGAACGCCTCGGTGACCGCCCGCCGCGCGTCGTACCCGGACCATTCGGCGAGCAGGTCGGGGTCGACGCGGCTGCGCGGCCCGGACCGGGTCACGTAGTGCGGCGTGGCCACCACGACCCCGTGCCGGATCATGCCCGGCATCCCCACCGTGACCCGGTCCGCCGGGGGCAGCCGGCCGGCCAGCTCCAGCAGCGTCTTGACGAACAACCCGGGTGGCAACGGGTACGGGGTGTCCACCCGGATCACCGACGCCCGCAGGGTGCCGTCCCCGTCCAGCACCGAACCCTTGATGCCGCCGCCCCCGCAGTCGACCGCCAACGTCAATCCCACACCCCCACCTTGCCCCACCCACCCCCGT
>NZ_MZMV01000024.1 GCF_002210435.1 Micromonospora wenchangensis | reverse complement strand
GGCCGGCGCGGCGTGCTGCCTCGCCGCCGGTGCCGGCGTCGTGCTCGCCGCCGCCACCGGCCTCGGCGGGCCGGGCGGAGCACCCCGGCCGGTCGCGGCGGCCGGGGCCTGGCAGCCCGGGTGCGTGACCGGTTGCGCCACCGGGGCCGGCACCCCCCGCGCCACCCCGGCATCCCCCACCCGGGTACGCGTGGCGCGGATCGGCGTCGACTCCCCGCTGGCCACCCTCGGGCTGGACCGGGCCGGCACCCTGGTGCCACCGGCAGACTTCACCCGGGCCGGCTGGTACGGCGGCGGCCCGACGCCTGGCGACCCGGGGCCGGCGGTGATCGCCGGTCACCTGGACTCGCGGCGCGGCCCGGCCGTCTTCGCCCGCCTCGGCGAGTTGCGCCCCGGCGACCGGATCGAGGTGTGGCGGGGCGAGCACCGGGTGACGTTCCGGGTCACCGGCACGCTGCGTACGCCCAAGGACGCCTTCCCCACCGCCACCGTGTACGGCCCGACACCCGGCCCGGAACTGCGGCTGATCACCTGCGGGGGCGACTTCGACAGGCGCGTCGGCCACTACCGGGACAACGTGGTGGTCTTCGCCGTCGCCGACCCGCCGGTCGACCCCCTCCCCCGCTCCGCAGCCGGCTGACCCGCCCACCGGCACGGCCCCGCACGCCCCGCCCGCTAGGCTCCGGCGGTGCGACTGACCAGCGTGGACGACGTCCTGGCCGCCGAACGCCGGCTCGCCGGGCGGATCGTCCGGACCCCGCTCCTGCCCTGCCCGCAACTCGGCGACGAGTTCGCGCTCGACGTCGCGGTGAAGGCGGAGAACCTCCAGCACACCGGCAGCTTCAAGGTCCGGGGAGCGTTGAACGCGCTGCTCGCCCTGGCCGAACGGCAGGCGACGCCCGCCGGGCTGACCGCCTTCTCCGCCGGCAACCACGCCATGGCGGTGGCCTTCGCCGGGCGCGCCTTCGGCCTGCCCACCGTCGTCTGCATGCCCCCGCACGCGGTACCCACCAAGATCGAGGCGGTCCGCCGGTGGGGTGGGGAGGTCGTGCTCACCGACGACCTGCTCGCCACCTGCGAGGAGATCACCGCCGAACGCGGTTACCACCTGCTGCCGCCGTTCGACGACCCGGACGTCATCGCCGGCCAGGCCACCCTGGGACGGGAACTGCTGGCCGACGGCCCGCCGCCGGGCCTGGTGCTGGTCCCGGTCGGCGGCGGTGGACTGATCAGCGGGGTGGCCGCCGCCGTCCGCCGGGCCGTCCCCACCGCCCGGATCGTCGGCGTCGAGCCGGCCACCGCCAACGTCGTTGGCCACGCCCTGCGCACCGGTGGCGACGCCCCGGCGACCCGACCGGTCTCGATGGCCGACGGATTGGCCGCCCCGTTCGCCGGCCGACTCACCCTGGCCCACGTCCGGGACCTGGTGGACGACCTGGTGGAGGTCACCGAGGCGGACATCCGGGCCGCCTGGTGGGACCTGATGGCCGCCACCCGGCTGCTGCTCGAACCGGCGGCTGCGGTCACCCTCGCCGCACTGCGCACCGGTCGGGTGACCGCCGCCCCCGGCACCCGGACGATCCTCGTCCTCAGCGGCGGCAACATCTCCCCCACCATGCTGACCACCCTGCCCTGACCCCCACCCTGACCTGGCTCCGACCGTCGCGCGCGATCTTGGAGTTGTGGTGCCGAATTCGCGGGGGTATTAACCCTTTTGCGCCCACCACAACTCCATGATCGACGCGCAGGGTGGGGTGGGGCAGAGGGGTGGGGGTGGGGGTGGGTTAGCGGATGGGGCGGCGGCCGGCGAAGCCGCACTCGACGCGGTGGTACCAGCGCACGTCGGGGTCGCCCTCCAACCAGCACCAGAGCACCGCCCGGCCCTCGTGCTCGCCGGGAAAGTCGAGCAGCACCGGGGCGATCCCCTTGACCTGGATGTCGTGCGAGTTCAGCTCCTCCAGCACGCCGTGCAGCCGGGCCTCCAGGGCCTTGACCTCGGCCCGGCCGCCCAGCGCCGACATCCCCCCGCTGGCCAGGTCGGCCCGTAGCTCGGCCAGGTCGGCCCGGATGCCGATCAACTCGTCGATGCGGGGATGCAGGGTGGCGACCAGGTACCGCGCCTGGGCGAGAGTGAACACGGGGCCAGTATGGGGCACCCGCGTGATCCGTACCGACCCGTCCGCCGGCTTCGCCCGGACCGGGGGTGTCCGGAACGGGCCGGGGGTCCGGGCGGAGCCGGTGGATGAAGGGTCACCACCGACCGTCCACATAGGTCGTATGGTGGCCCGGCCGGCGGGTGCCGACGACGCGGCCGATGGATCATGATCTTCAGGCGCGCGGTCCGTCGCCTCTGCCTCCCGCCGCACGCACCAGTGCATCGCACGACCGAACCAGGAGTCCCCATAGTGATCAACAAGTACCCCGGAACCTGTGGCACCTGCCGAGGCCGGGTGGAGGCCGGGGCCGGACAGGCGCTCAAGCTCGGCGCCGGCTGGACCACTTACCACGACGACTGCGCGCCGGTGGAGGCGGCGCCGCCGCCGGGCACCCACCGCGGGTGGCACCACCTGCCGGTGGTGGGCTTCGACATCGAGACCACCGGCAACGAGCCGTTGGACGCCCGTATCGTCTCCGCCGCGCTGGTGTACTCCGACGGCACGACCAGGCGGTGGCTGGTCAACCCGGGAGTGCCGATCCCGCCCCGCACGACCGAGATCCACGGGATCACCGACGAGCTGGTCCGCAGCGCCGGTACGCCGGCCGGGACGGCGCTGGCCGAGCTGGGCACGGCCGTCGGAAAGGTGATCGCCGACGGTACGCCGCTCGTCGCCTTCTGCGCCCACTTCGACGTCACGACGTTGCACGCCGAGTTGGCCCGGCACGCCCTGCCGTCGCTGGACTGGGACCGCGCCGTCATCATCGACCCCTCGATCCTGCACCAGGAGGTCGAACCGTACCGGTTCGTCGGGCGGCAGCTCGGTGAGCTGTGCAGGTACTACGAGGTGACCCTCGGCTCCGCCCACGACGCCACGAGCGACGCCCGCGCCGCCGTCGAGATGGCGGTGTCGATCGCGGCCCGACACGAACGCATCGCCCGGATGCTCCCCGACGACCTCCACCGGGCGCAGGTCACCTGGTACGCCGCACAGAAGCGCAAGCTCCAGGAGTACTTCGACCGGCGGGGCATCGCCGAGACGGTCAGCCTCGAATGGCCGCTGGAGACCAGGCGACGCCGATAGGACGGTGGGCCGCGCGGATGCCGGTCCGAAGGCCCGACGGGCCGGTCAGCCGGCGGGCTCGGTCGGCAGATGGATCTGCGTCCGCGCCACGCCCCGGCCACCGGGGGACGATGTCACCCGCCGTCCGGAACGACTACGCTCTGCGCCTACGCTGTGCCGGATCTGACATCGAGCCGCCGAGGTGCTGAACGGCCGACCTCGGCGCGATCGGGGGCGAGTGGATGACGATCGTGCAGAAGTGGACCGGCCAGGAAACCCGAGCGCTGCGCCACGCCCTGCGAATGACGGTCGACGACTTCGCCGGGCACCTCGGCGTCAGCAGGCGCACGGTGTGCAAGTGGGAGGCCGGTCGGGAAGCGGTGCAGCCCCGACCGGAGATGCAGGCCGCCCTCGACACCGCACTACGCAGGGCCAGTGATGAGGCGGTGAGCCGGTTCAGCGCTTCGACGGGCGGGAGTACCGCTCCTGCGGTCCCCGGCGGCTACCGTGTCCAGTCCCACAAGTTCATCCCGGCGTTCATCGGGGTAGCGGCAGCGGAAGATCTGGCCAGGTTACCGCAGGTGGATTCGCGCCGGCACGATTGGCTACCTGTGTCCGCTACAGCGGTGCCGCATCCGACCGGTCGGTGCACGGCTCACGTCTTCGCCTGTGGTGTGCTGGTCTTCCACCTGGAACAGGAAGTCGCCCCCACGAACCTGGCGGAACTCGCGGTCTGGCGGTACGCCAGTTACAAAGAGGATCTGCCGTGGGCGGCTCGCCAGATCGAACAGCTATTGTCGGATCAGCTTGAGGGACAAGTGGCGGTGCCAGAGTACGTGATGTCGATGTATCTCCTACGCGAGCCGGGATGTCGTCGCGAGGATCTGGACAACGCGATTCGGTTGTTGAGCCTGCCGTCGGTCCTGGTCGACCGCCACGCGACGCCTCGACCTCGGCCCGTCTCCGAGCAGGTGGAGCGGGGTCTGTTAGCTGACGGATTCGACCAGTTCCCCGCCGAGCCCTTCGGAATCCCCGGCGTGTCCGTCGGCTTCGCGGCCTGGTCAGGTTTGGCCTACCACGCGATCTCGCCGGAGCGGGCCCTCACCGCTGATGAACTGCTCTCGCTTGAGATCGACGTACAGATGCTGTGGACCTACTGCCGGCACATCCAGCGGGCAGTAGAGGAAGGACGAGACCCCGTCATGTCGGAGCGGTTCGGCTGGCGCTTTCTGAGGGGCGCCCACTCCCGGCTTACTACCGCACGAGCGCAGGAGACGGCACAGCACTGCCTGATGCGTCAGGCAGCCGTCACGACCAGCGGCCTACCGGAACGCCTGGCACAAGCCCAGGCGGCGCTGCGCGAGGCCGAGTTGATGAGGGACCGAGGCAGCGCATGAACGGCACTCGGGCGGCGTTGATCGTCATCGACATGCAGAACGGCTTCGTCAACGATCAGAGCCGGCACGTCATCCCCACGGTCGTGAGGCTGGTCGAGCGGTGGGAGGCCACGGGCCGCCCGATCGTCTTCACCCGATACCACAACTACCCGGGCAGCCCCTTCGAGCGGCTGATCCACTGGTCGAAGGTGCAGCACGCACCGGAGACGGAGATCGTGCCCGAGTTACAGCCACACACTGCCCGGGCACGGGCCGTGATCGACAAGCGCATCTACTCGTACTTCACCACCGAGGGAGCCGACATCGCCACCCGGGAGGGCTGGACCGACCTCGTGTTCTGCGGTATCGCCACCGAGAGTTGCGTGCTCAAGTCAGCGGTGGACGCTTTCGAGCGCGATCTCACCCCCTGGCTCGTCACCGACGCCTCGGCGAGCCATGGCGGTCCGGCCGCCCACGACGCCGGCCTGCTGGTTGCCTGCCGCTTCATCGGCGCAGGACAGCTCATCAGGGCCAGCGAGGTGAACGTGGGTGTCGCCTGACGGGTCGGAAGACGCGCCCGCCCGGTGCCAGTGCGGGCGGGCACCGGGCGGGGCCGCCAGGTCGACCGCCCCGGTCTCCGGACAAGATGCCGCAAACCGCTCGCTGCGCGACCTCAGTCGGCCTGGGCGGCGAGTTCGCGGGCGCGGTCGCGGGCGGCTTCCAGCGCCGCCAGCAGCGCCGCGCGTACCCCGTGCTTCTCCAGCTCGCGGACGGCGGAGATGGTGGTGCCGGCCGGGGAGGTGACGGCCTCGCGGAGCTTGACCGGGTGTTCGCCGGAGTCGCGCAGCATCACGGCCGAACCGATCGCGGTCTGCACGATCAGCTCGTGCGCCACCTGCCGGGGCAGGCCGAGCAGGATGCCGGCGTCGATCATGGCCTCGACCAGCAGGTAGAAGTAGGCCGGGCCGGAGCCGGAGAGCGCGGTGACCGCGTCCTGCTGCGACTCGGGCACCCGCAGGGTCGCCCCGAGCGGGGCGAACATCTCCTCGGCCAGGGCCAGGTGTTCGCCGGTGGCGTGCGCGCCGGCCGAGATGGCGCTCATCGCCTGGTCGACCAGGGCCGGGGTGTTGGTCATCACCCGCACCACCGGGGTGCCCTCGGGCAGCCGGCGGCTGAAGAAGCTGGTGGGCAGCCCGGCGCAGAGCGAGACGACCAGCTTGTCGGCCGGCACCTTGGGGCCGATCTCGTCCAGCAGGACGCCGGCGTCCTGGGGTTTCACCGCGATCGCCAGCACGGCCGCCTCGTCGACGGCGGTCAGGTTGTCGACCACCCGTACGCCGTACCGGGTGGCGAGTTCCTCGGCCCGGACGGGTCGGCGGGCGGTCGCCAGCAGCCGCTGTGCCGGCCAGCCGGACCGCAACAGCCCGGAGAGCACCAGCTCGCCGATCTTTCCCGCCCCGATCACCGCGACGGTGTGCCTCGCCGACCCCATGTCACCCTTCCGTCCCGTTCGTCCGGTCCCGTGCCCCTTCCCCTCCGGCAGGGCGGAGGGGAAGGGGTGGGCTGCGATCAGCTGCCGAAGAAGACCTCGGCCTCGTCGTAGCGCTCGATCGGGACGGTCTTCAGCTCACGGGTGGCCTCGGCCAGCGGCACCCGGACGATGTCCGTGCTCTGCATCGCGACCATCTTGCCCCAGTCGCCCTCGTGGGCGGCGTCGATGGCCTGCAGGCCGAGCCGGGTGGCGAGCACCCGGTCGAACGCGGTCGGGGTGCCACCGCGCTGGATGTGCCCGAGCACGACGGTGCGGGCCTCCTTGCCGGTCTTGGCCTCCAGCTGCTCGGCCAGCCACTGGCCGATGCCGCCGAGCCGGACGTGCCCGAAGGCGTCCAGCTCCTGGTTGTGCAGGACCATCTGGCCGTCGAGCGGCTGGGCGCCCTCGGCGACCACGACGATCGGGGCGTACTGGTGCTGGAAGCGCTTCTCGACGTAGCCGGCGACCTGGTCGACGTCGAACTTGCGCTCGGGCAGCAGGATCACGTTGGCGCCACCGGCGAGGCCGGCGTGCAGGGCGATCCAGCCGGCGTGCCGGCCCATGACCTCGACGACGAGGGTGCGGTGGTGGCTTTCCGCGGTGGTGTGCAGCCGGTCGATCGCCTCCATGGCGATGTTGACGGCGGTGTCGAACCCGAAGGTGTAGTCGGTGGCGCCCAGGTCGTTGTCGATCGTCTTCGGCACGCCGACCACGTTGACGCCCAGCTCGTGCAGCTTGGTGGCGACACCCAGGGTGTCCTCGCCGCCGATCGCGATCAGCGCGTCCACGCCCTGCGCGGCGAGGTTCTCCTTGATCCGCTCCACGCCGTTCTCGATCTTGAACGGGTTGGTGCGGGACGAACCGAGGATGGTGCCGCCGCGCGGCAGGATGCCCCGCACCTCGGGGATGCCGAGCGGCTTGGACAGGCCCTCCAGCGGGCCCTTCCAGCCGTCCCGGAAACCCACGAACTCGTGACCGTAAGTAGCGACGCCCTTACGGACCACCGCCCGAATGACCGCGTTGAGACCTGGGCAGTCGCCGCCGCCGGTGAGCACGCCGATACGCATGATCTGCTCATCCTCCTGGAACGTCAGGTGAAGCCCGGATAAGCCCCAGGATATGTGTCCGCTCAGACCATCGGCGTCGTTGCCGGCCCGGGGCGGGCCGTCAGTGCGCACTGTAGTCGGCTCAGGTGTACGCCGACACCGCGCCCCGGCCGGTCCCGCCCACCCGGGCGGCTACCGGTCAGTAGGCGACCTCGTGGTTCTCCCCCAGCTTCGGCGGCGTGCCGGTCACCGCCGCCTTGGCGAACCCGAGCAGGTTGACCACCGTGCCGCCCGGGGAGTCCCAGTACTCCGCCGAGCTGGCGTGCACCTTGAGCAGGGTCAGCCCGGGAGTGTCCAGCCCGTCCGGGAACCACGCCTTGAGCACCGGGTTCCACAGCTGCTCGGCCCGCGCCCGGTCGTACGCCTCCTGGGCGGTGCCGGAGATCGACACCCAGGCGTGGTGGCGCTGGTCGGAGAAGGCGACGTTGACCTCGGGGTTGACCCGGACCTGACGCATCTTGGCCGAGTCGGCGTAGGCGAAGAACCACAGGTCCCCGTCGAACTCGGCCGCCTGCAGCCCCATCGGCCGGCTGAGCATCCGGCCGTCGACCCCGATGGTGGTCAACATGCAGATCCGGGCGTCCCGGATCAGCTCGGTCACCCGCCGCCGGGCGTCGGTGATGGTGGTCGCGTCGTCGGCCATGGCGCACTCCCTCGGATCGGCTCGCCCGGATCCGGTGCCCCGGACGGCACCGGTCAAACCTGCCGATCGTCACGGGCTGTCAGCACCGACGGCCGGACCCACCGGCACCGGACCGCCGCCGCCGGGATCAGGCCCGGACAGGCCACCGCCGCCGGGGTCACCCCGGACGGGCCGTCATCGCCTGCCAGCGGGCCAGGTTGTGCCGGGCGTCGACCAGCGCGTCGTGCCGGTCGGCCGCCGCCTCGGGCAGCCGGGGCCGGCCGAGGTCGTCCCAGAGCTGCCGTAGCTCCTTGGTGAACCGGGGGATCTCCCGGGGCAGCGCCGGCATCGCCCCCCAGAGCTGGGCCAGCACCACGTGGTCGTACGCGGCGTACCAGGCCCACAGCTCCAACTGCTCGCCCGGCCGGTCCCGGATCGGCTCCAGCAGGAACTCGTGCAGGTCGTCACGGATCCGGGCCCGGGAACGCCAGGCCCGGTCGGCCGGCGAGGGGAGCTTGTCCAGCACGTTGCGGCGGACCCAGGGCACGGCGCGGGAGTCGTCGAACTCGGTGGAGACCGCGTAGAACTCGCGGCCGTACTCGTCGACGACACCTATCGACACGAGGTCGACCAGCCGGCCGTCCTCGATGAACTCGCAGTCGTAGAAATAGCGGTAGACCATCGCCGCCCATCCTCGCTCACCGCCGGTGACCGTCGACGGGCGGGGCGGGCACCGACGGCACCACACGCACGGCACCCCGCCGACCCCCGACCCGGTGGTCCGCCGCAGCTTGCGCAGGGTCACGGAAAGGTCTAGAGGGGTGTACAGCAAGCGACCGGGCCGTCATGATCTGATGTGTACCGCTACCGGACGCCGAAGCGGTGTGAGTTCACCTCTTGCGGGGCCGTCAGGGTTCACCCGGTGAGCGAAAATTGTGGTCCGTGACCGGGGAGGGGTGGGGCCGTGGACATGCGCCTGCCGGAGCCGGGTGACGCCCTCACGGGGGTGGAGATGTTCGCCGGGCTGGAGCCGGAGGTGCGCCAGCGGGTGATCGCCGCGGCCGTGCCGCGCACCTATCGCAAAGGTCAGTTGCTTTTCGTCGAGAACGATCCCGGCGAGTCGCTGATCGTGCTCCGCCGGGGGGCGGTGGCGGTGTTCCGCACCGCGCCGACCGGGGAACGCGCGGTGCTGTCGGTCATCCGACCACCGGACGTGCTGGGCGAGGTGTCCCTGCTGGACGCCTCCACCCGTTCCGCGTCGGCCGAGGCGATCGAGGACTGCGCGGCGCTCGCCCTGTCCCGCCCGGCCTTCATGGAGCTGGTGCACTCCAACCCGCGCATCCTGGACGCGGTGATGCGCTCGCTGGGCGGCCTGATCCGGCGGCTCACCGAGCAGAACGCCGACCACGTCTTCCTCGACCTGCCCGGTCGGGTGGCCAAGACGCTGGTCCGGCTGGCCGGTGAGAGCCAGGCCCCGATGATCACCATCGAGCTGAACCAGAGCCAGCTCGCCGAGATGGCAGGTGGTTCCCGGCAGAGCGTCAACCAGGCGATCGGCTCCTTCGCCAGTCGCGGTTGGCTGCGTACCGAAGGTCGTCGGATCGTGGTCACCGACGTGGCGGCGCTGCGCCGACGCGCCGGCATGAGCGACCGCTGACCAGGGTTCTTCCCGGGCGGCGACGCCCCGGCGGGTAACCGGGAACACCACACCGGCGCGGCCGGCGGACCGGGGTCCGCCGGCCGCGCCGGTCGTTCACTTGCCGCTGTCGTCGGCCGGCGGGGCGCCCGGCCCCGGTCCGATCTGGTCCGGCGGTGTACCCGGCCCCGGTCCGATCTTCTGTGGCTTCGACGTCGTGGTCGTGGTCGTGCCGGTGTCCGAGGTCGTCTTGCTGTCGGGATTCTCCACCATGCCCTGCTCCTCCATTCTGGCGAGAGTGACCGCGTCGACGTCGACCGTCTCCCCGGGGGACCGGACGGTACCGTCCGGATCGGTCCAGTAGGCGGACAATCGCACCTGCACGGCACTCTCCTGACAGTGAGTTTTCCTCGTGAGGAACACTAGTGGCGGCCGACCAGCCGCAGGGTCCGCCCGCACGTCGGGTACCCGACTGGCCCTCCGCGGCGGGATAATGGGATCTCCTCACGTACGGAGTTCGTCATCGACCTCAAGTGTGGACACTGCTCACGGGCGGCGGCACCGGACGACCGCTTCTGCGGCGGCTGCGGACAGGCGCTGACGCTCACCTGTGCCTCCTGCGGGCACGGCAACAGTCCCGAGGCCAACTTCTGCACGAGCTGCGGGCAGCCGCTGCGTGACCACGCGGTCACCGTGCAGGAGGACCGCCGCCAGGTCAGCGTGCTGTTCATCGACATCGTCGACTTCACCACGTACGCCGAACGGGCCGACCCGGAGCAGGCGCGCAGCCTCCAGCAGGCGTACTTCGCCACCGTCCGCAAGCTGGTCCACCAGTACGGCGGGGTGGTCGAGAAGTACATCGGCGACGCGGTGATGGCGCTGTTCGGCGCCCCGGTCGCCACCGACAACGATGCGCTGCGCTGCGTACGGGCCGGTCTGGAGCTGCAACGGAACCTGGCCCGGCAGGCCGCCGGCCCGCACCCGCCGCTGGGTTTCCGGGTCGGCGTGGCCACCGGTGAGGCGCTGGTCGACCTCTCCGCCACCCGCGACGGCGGTCAGGCGTTCGTCACCGGCGACGTGGTGAACACCGCCTCCCGGTTGCAGGCGCTGGCCCCCACCGGCGGGGTGGTCGTCGACGAGAGCACCTGGTCGGCCACCCGACACGAGTTGGACTACGTCGACCGGCCGCCGGTCACCCTGCGGGGACGTTCCACGGTGAGCCGGATCTGGCTCGCCGTGCGGGCCCGGCCCCGGACCGACCCGCAGGCCGCCGAGCTGACCCCGATGGTGGACCGGGAACACGAACGCGGCCTGCTGGTCAGCGCCCTGCACCGCACGGTCACCGAACGCACCTCCCAGCTCGTCACCGTCTTCGGACCGGCCGGGGTGGGCAAGAGCCGGCTGCTGCGCGAGCTGTCCCGGCACGCCGCCAACCTGCCCGGCCACCGGGTCACCTGGCTGGTCGGGCAGTGCCCGCCGTTCGGCGAGAACGTCACCTACGCCGCCCTGGCGGACATCGTCAAGGGGTGGCTGGGCGCGCCGGACACCGACGACCCGGAACCGCTGCGCGACCGGCTCCGTGACCGGCTGCGCCAGCTCGACGACCCGCACGCCATGCGGTTGGCCGGCGCGCTCGGCCCGCTGCTCGGGATGACCGGGGAACGACTCAATCCGGGTGAGACCGAGGCGGCCTGGCGGCGGTTCCTGCTCACCCTCGCCGGGCGGGGACCGACGGTGCTGGTCTTCGAGGACATGCACTGGGCCGACCAGGCGATGCTCACCTTCGTCGAGCAGCTCGGGGCGGCCGCCCGGGGCGTACCGCTGCTGGTGGTGGCGACCGCGCGGCCCGAGCTGCGGGAGCGGCAGCCGGCCTGGACGGGCACGATCAGCGGCGCGATGTCCATCTCGGTGCCGCCGATGCACGACACCGACATCGACACCCTCTACTCCCTGCTGCTCGGCCAGGCCACCCTGCCGGCGGCCTCGCGGGCACCGCTGATCGAGTTCGCCGACGGCAACCCGCTCTACGCCCAGGAGTACGCCCGGATGCTGATGGACGGCGGGCTGCTGGAGCCGAGCGCCGCCTTCGATCCGGCCGGCACCACCGACATGCCGCGTACCGTCCAGGCGGTCATCGCCAACCGGCTCGACCTGCTCGACCCGGCCGACCGGGCGGTGCTCCAGGCCGCCGCCGTGGTCGGGGTCCAGTTCTGGCCGGCGCCCGTGGCGGCCGCCCTCGGCCGGACGGTCGAGTGGGTGGAGCGGGCGCTGGACCGGTTGCAGCGCCGGGACATGGTCTTCGAGCTGCCCACCTCCACCATGGCCGGTCAGCCGGAGTACCGCTTCCGGCACATCCTGGTCCGCGACGTGTGCTACCAGCGGCTGCCCCGGGCCGAACGGGTGTCGCGCCACCAGCGCACCGCCGACTGGCTGGCCCAGCTCACCCAGGCCGGGCAGCAGGACCTGGCGGAGGTGCTGGCCAACCACCGCTGGACCGCCCACGAGATCGCCCGGACGGTCGGCCTCGACCCCATGCCGTACGCGGTGGCGGCCCGCACCGCGCTGCACCGGGCCGCCCGCCGGGCGTACGAGCTGCACGCGCTGGACAACGCGGCCACGCTGGTGGGCCGGGCGTTGCAGGTCGGCGGGGCGCCCGACCCGGGGCTGGAGCTGTTCGCCGCCCAGCTGGCCCTGTTCCGGGACGGCGACGCGTTCCTGGTCGACGGGGGGACGGAGGCGTTGACCGGGCTCACCGAACGGCTGGCCGCCGTCGGGGACCGGTCCGGCGCGGCCCGCGCCTGGACGCTGCTCGCCACCGCCGCCTGGAGCCGGGCCGACCGGTCCGAGACGCTGCGCTGCCTGCACCGGGCCAACGCGATCTACGCCGAGCTGCCGGAGTCCGAGGAGAAGGCGGAGGCGCTGCTGGAACTGGCCCGGGTCCGGATGCTCAACGCCGAGACCGATCCGGCCTGCGTGGCGGCCTCCGCGGCAGCCGAGCTGGCCGAGCGGCTGCGGCTGCCCGAGGTGCGGGCCAACGCCCGGATCACCCTGGCGGTGGCCCGCTACATGGCCGGCGAGGAGCACGCGTACGCGGAACTGGCCGAGGTGGCCGAGCAGTGCCGGGTGGACCGGCTGGTCAGCCGACGCCGGGCGGTGCACAACCTCGCCTGGGCGGCGCAGGAGGAGGGTGACCTGGCCCGGTCGGCCCGGCTGGTCGACGAGGGGCGTTCGCTGGACCCGGGTGGCGGGCACAGCCTGGCGACCAGCTTCGCCGACAAGTGGGCGCGGGCGTACTACGCCGGGGACTGGGTGGCGGCGCTGGAGCTGGGCACCGAGTCGACCCGGCTGCCGACCGCCGAGTGGGACCTGCACATCGTGGCGGTCTCCGGCTGGATGCGGGCCCTGCGGGCCGACGCCGCCCCGCCGCCGGACGGGTCGGACCCGGGCGCGACGACGCCGGGCGCGACGGCACCGGACGGACCGGACCCGGGCGCGACGACGCCGGACGGGTCGGACCCGGGCGGGACGGACCCAGGGGCGGCCGACGCGGGCACGGCCGGCGCGGGGAAAGGAGTGGCCGGCGCGGGCGCGACCGGCGGAGCGGATGCCGCCGGCGGGGTGGTGGAGCACGATCTGGTGGCCCACGCGCTGGTCGCCGCGCGGCGCAGTGGTTTCCACCGGGTGTTGCAGTCGACGCTGGCGCACGCGGCGCTCTGCCGGGCGGTGCGGGGCCGCCGGGAGGAGGCGATGCGGCTGCTGGTGGAGCTGGACGAGGACTGGAGCCGGACCCGGATGATCCCGTTCGCCGAGTGGGTGCCGGCGGTGGGGCACGTCGCCGCGGTGCTCGGCCCGGACGCCGCCCGGCTGGTGCACGACATGCTTGCCCGGTCGCCCCGGACGACCCCCTGGGTGGAGGCGGCCGGGCAGGCCGCCGACGCCACCCTGGCCCTCGGCGACGGGGACGCCCCACGGGCCGCCCGGCTGTTCGCGGCGGCGGCGGAGCGCTATGCCCGGATGCCCGACACCACCGACCACGTGCTGACCACGGCGCTGTCGGTGCCGGCCCTGACCGTGGCCGACCCCGCGCAGGCGGCGGCCACCCTCGACCGGGTACGTGACTTCGCCGACCGCAACGGGATGCCCGGTCTGGTCCGGCTGGCCGCCCGGGCGACGCCCGACCGGAGCTGACCGGGGTCGGTGATCGACTCACCTGGGCCGACGACGCGGTGTCCGGAAGACCTGATGGCGCTGTTCGGGCCCACAGGAGTCGATCACCCGCGAACGACGGCCCCGGGGCGGTCACGGCCGCGACGGGTCGCCCGCCGACGGGCAGCGAGCCCGCCGGGCGGGGTCCGGGAGAGGTATTCCGCTTTCGCGTGGAATGTGACTTCTTGCGGGTGGGGGGCGAGGGCGCGGCGGGCGGCGGCGACCGGGCCGGCCGCCGGCCGGGGGCACCGGCCCGTCGGCGGGCAGCTCCGGCACCCCGCGTGCCGCAGCCGCCGCACCCGTCGGGTGCGGCGGACCGCCGGTCAACGGCACTACCAGCCGGTACGGCACCGGATTTCCGCCCCGTCCACCGCCGACGGCCCGGGTCGGGGCCGTCCGGACAGGTCGCGGGGGTGGCGGGTGGGCCGCCCGGAGAGCCGCCGCCGGGCCCGCCCGCCGACGACGGAGCCGACGAACCACGAGCGGCGCGCCACAACGCACTCCCGGAACGGGGTGCCGACGTGTCACGATTCAGAGCACGGCGTACGGGGCGCCGACACGACCGCACCGGCAGGTGCGCGGAGGAGGATGTCCGGTGTCAGCGGGTGGCGCCCGCCGGGGACGGCGGGACAACGGGCTCGACGCGAGCGAGTACGCCGTCGCGGGCGACGTCGACCCGCGGGTCGGTGAGCACCTGCTCGACGTGCTCGCCGCGGGCGGGATCGCCGCCTACCTCCAGCCCTCCGCCGACCTGAACCCGATCACCCGCACCACCACCGTGCCGTCCCGGCCGGTCGACCGGCTCTACGTGGACCGTTCGCACCTGACCACCGCCCGGGACTACCTGACCCAGCTCGCCGACGAGGCGACGCCGGAGCCGGCCCGTGCCGAGCCCGACGTCGACGCCGAGTGGGAACGTCTCGTCGCCGCCTTCCACACCGCGCCCGCCGCCGGCAGCCATCCCTGGCCGGCGTCCGAGGACATCGACGACGACGGGGCCGACCCGGCCGCCCGCGCGGGTGGCCCGACGACCAGGGCGGACGAGCCGACGGGTCCGACCGCCACCGACGTGCGCCGGTTGCCGTACGCGGCCGACATCTCCGGCATCTCGGTGACCCCACGGGGCCGGCAGCAGGACGAGCCGTCGCTGCTGGACGGCCTGGACACCTTCGGGGCCGACCTGCCGGACGACCCGGAGGAGGGCTACACCCCGCCGCCGCCTCCGCCGCTGCCCCGGATCTCGAAGTACGCGGTGGTCGGGGTGCTGGGGATCGTGCTCGGTTTCGTGCTCTTCCTCAACCCGTCGTTGCTGCCGGTGGACGCCTCGGTGGTCACCCTGCTCGGTTTCACCGGCATCCTCGCCGGGTTCGTCACGCTGATCTGGCGGCTGCGTCCCGGCGACGAGGACGATCACGACCCCGACGACGGCGCGGTCGTCTGACCCTGCGGCACCCCGTCGGGGCCACCGGTCGTCCCGCCCGCATCCCGGGACACCGCAGCCCTCACGCCGGGCGTAACAGTGGTGTAACTTACGGTCAGTAGGAATACCGCTGTAGGTCACTTCACCCACCGACTGCCCGGTTGTTCCTTGCTCGCGTGGTCGGTCCCCTGCCGATCGGAATGCCCGAGATGCGACAGAGTTCACTCGTGGTGGTGGCCAACCGGCTCCCCATCGACGACAGCGTGGCGCCCGACGGCGCCTGTGAGTGGCGGCGCAGCCCCGGCGGGCTGGTCAGCGCCCTGCACCCCCTGCTCCGGCAGACCCCGGCCACCTGGGTCGGCTGGGCCGGCGGCACCGGGCCCGCACCCGTGCTGCCCGACGTGGACGGTGTGCACATGCGCACCGTCCCGCTCAGCGCCGACGACCTGCGCGACCACTACGAGGGCTTCGCCAACGCGACGCTCTGGCCGCTCTACCACGACGCGGTGGAGCAACCCGAGTACCACCGCCGCTGGTGGGAGGCGTACCAGCGGGTCAACCAGCGGTTCGCCGAGGCCACCGCCGAGGCGGCCGACCCGGGCGCGGTGGTCTGGGTGCAGGACTACCACCTGCAACTGGTCCCCGGCCTGCTCCGCGAGCTGCGGCCCGACCTGCGGATCGGCTTCTTCCTGCACGTGCCGTTCCCGCCGCCGGAGCTGTTCATGCAGCTCCCCCGCCGGGCCGAACTGCTGCGCGGGATGCTCGGCGCCGACCTGATCGGGTTCCAGCGGGCCCAGGCGGCACACAACTTCGCCCAGCTCGCCACCAAGGTCCTCGGCCTGCCGGCCACCGACCGGCGGATCGGCGTGCAGGACCGGGTGGTGCGGATCGGGGCGTACCCCGTCTCGATCGACACCGCCGAGATGGCGGCGCTGGCCGCGCGGCCGGACGTCACCGCGCGGGCCCGCCGCCTCCGGCACGACCTGGGCGACCCGGAGCGGGTCGTCCTCAGCCTGGACCGAATGGACTACACCAAGGGCATCGAGCAGCGGCTGAAGGCCTACAGCGAGCTGCTCGCCAGCGGTGACGTCAAGGTCCGGGACACGGTGCTGGTGCAGGTCGCCATGCCGAGCCGGGAACGCGTCGGCCAGTACCAGATCCTGCGGGACCGGATCGAACGCGAGGTCGGCCGGATCAACGGCGAGTTCGGCCGGGTCGGCGAGCCGGCCATCCACTACCTCACCCAGCCCTTCGACCGGGCCGAGCTGGCGGCGCTCTACCGGGTCGCCGACGTCATGGCGGTCACCCCGCTGCGCGACGGGATGAACCTGGTCGCCAAGGAGTACGTGGCCGCCCGGGTCGACGACACCGGCGCGTTGCTGCTCAGCGAGTTCGCCGGGGCGGCGGCCGAGCTGGACCGGGCGTACCTGGTGAACCCGCACGACCTGGAGGGGCTCAAGCAGGGGCTGTTGTCGGCGCTGCGGGCCGGGCCCACCGACCTCGGCGACCGGATGCGGGCGATGCGCCACCACCTGCACCGGCACGACATCCGGGCCTGGGCCCGTTCCTACCTCAGCGCCCTGGACGACACCGGCTCGCTGCTCACCCGGCTCAGCAGCAGCGGCTGAGGACACCGGCACCGCACCGGGCGGCGGGTCGCCGCCCGGTGCAGTGCCGACGGTCAGCTCTTCGCCGGCTCCTTGACCAGCCAGTCCAGCAGCGCGTCCAGCGGCTCCTGCCAGCGGGTGTCGAGCATCAGGTCGTGCCCCATGCCGGGGAAGAGCAGCGGGGCCGCACCGTACCGGCGGGCCGCCCGGGTCAGCGCGGCCGGCGGGACGACCCGGTCGTCCGGGCTGCCCAGCACCAGCACCGGCGGGCGACCCACCGCCGGCTCCGCCGCCCGGCCGGCGAGCAACTGCCACTGGGCCCGCCGCCCGGCCCGACCCAGCCGGGCCAGGTGCCGGCGGGCGTCCGCCTCGGGCAGCTCCCGGCTGAACAGTTGCCGCCGGTGCAGCCGCAGACCACCACCGAACAGCGCGGGCAGGGTGCCCAGCGGGTTGGCCCGCAACGCCGCGCCGGCCGTAGCCGCGCCGCCGAGCACCGGCGCGACCAGCACCGCCGCGCGGGCCGGGTACCGCGCCAACGCGTGCGACACCACCAGGGCGCCGGCGCCGTGCCCCACCAGCACCGCCTGCCGGGGCAGCCCCGCCGCCACCTGGACCACGTCGTGGGTGTACGCCCGCAGCGTCGCCCCCGGCGCCGGTTCGCTGCCGCCGTGCCCGCGCAGGCTCATCGCGTACGCGGGGAAACCGCGCGACGCGGCGTGCTCCAGCCAGTGCTCGGCGAACGCCCACGCGCCGTGCCCGAACCCGGGGACGAACAGCAGCGGCGGACGCCCCTCATCCAGCTCCGGGTCGACGCCGAGCACCTCGCGCCGGGCCGGACGGACCGGGTGGGCCCACTCCCGGCCCCGCATGATCCGGACCCGCTGATCGGTCGTGCCGGTCACTTGCCCTCCAGCTCGTCGAGGGCGCGCTGCACCGCGCGCAGGTAGTCGACGTGGCCCACCTCGAACCAGTGCCGGCTGCTGTCCTTGACCTTCCCCGCGTACCGCTCCCCCGCACCGGCCGCCGCCCGGGAGGCGAACGCCGCGGCCCGTTGCGGCTGCTCCCGGCGCAGCCGCAGGGACCTGGCGAAGAGCACGGTCTGCCAGTGCGCCAGGGTGAACAGCCCCGAGTCGGGCTGCAACAGCCCGGCCACCGCCAGCGTCGGGTGGCCCGGCGGAAACGCGTGCAGCCACAGCCGGGGGCGGCCCGAGCCGTCGGCGTCGCCGAGGACGCCCGGGTCGAGGAACTCGAAGCGGGGCAGGTAGCCGGTGGCGAAGACGACCAGCTCGGGGTCGATATCCCGGCCGTCGGTGAGGGTCACCCCGCCGAAATGGAACCGGGCCAGCTCCGGCACGGGGGTGATCTCGCCGTGGCCGACGTAGTAGACCAGTTGGCTGTTGGCGATGGGGTGCGTCTCGTAGACCCGGTGGTCCGGCTTCGGCAGCCCGAACCGGGTCAGGTCGCCGACGGTCAGCCGCAGCGTCCAGTGGTAGAGCCACTGCCGCAGCCGCAGCGGCACCCGCAGCGCCAGCAGCGCGTCGTTGACCTGGTCGGCGGGGCGGCCGAGGACGTACTTCGGGGCGTACCAGTAGCCGCGGCGGGTGGAGTGCCAGCAGCGGGACGCCTGCTGGGCGGCCTCGACCGCCAGGTCGCAGCCGGTGTTGCCGGCCCCGACCACCAGCACCCGCTTGCCGCGCAACTGGGCGGGGTCCTTGTAGGACGAGGCGTGCATGACCTCGCCCCGGAACTCCTCAAGCCCCTCGTAGCGGGGCAGCTTCGGCGACCAGTTATGCCCGTTGGCGACCAGCACGGCGGCGTACCGGGAGGTGCGTTCGGGGCCGTACCCGCCGGTGCTGCGGGTGGTCACGTCCCACCGGTGGCCGTCGACGGGTTCCACCCGTACCACCTCGGTGCCGAACCAGATGTGCCGGCGCAGGTCGAAGTGGTCGGCGTACCGCTCGAAGTAGGACAGCAGCTGGCTGTGGTGCGGGTAGTCCGGCCAGGAGTCCGGCATCGGGAAGTCGGGGAACTGGGTGAACGGCCGCGACGAGATGAGGTGGGTGCTGGCGTACACCGGGCTGCGGTCGTGCCGCCAGTTCCAGCCGCCGCCGACGCCGGTCTCGCGCTCGTAGCAGTCGACGCCGAAGCCGTGTTCGGTGAGGTTCTTGACGGCGGTGAGGCCGCTGGCCCCGGCCCCGATCACGCAGACCGTGTCGCCCCGGTCGGAGACCGGGCGGCCGTCCCGGTTCGGGGCGAGCGTCGTGGGCTCCGGTTCGGGCCGGCCGTGCTCGGTGGAGGGGGACACCGGGAATCTCCTTATGTGCGGCCAGGTACGCCGGTTCGACCGGCATCCTTCCGGGCCCCCGACGCGTTGTCCAGCCCGGCTCGCGGAGGTGTCGGGACGCGTCGCGGGCCGGCCCCCGGGCGGCCGCGACGGCCGGCCCGGGGACGCTGCCGGCCGGTCAGTCGACGACCGGCAGCAGCAGGTCGACCAGGACCGGGAAGTGGTCGCTGGCCCGGCGGGTGGTCGGGGTGTCCACCACGTCGTAGCCGACCACCTCGACCCGGGGGTCGACGAAGAGGGCGTCGATGCGGCGACGCGGGTTGGCGCACGAGTAGGTGTGCCGGTCGGCCGCGTCGGCGGCGATCGCGGCGTCGGTCAGGCCGGCCGCCACGGTGCCCCAGGCCGGGCCGTCCGGGCCCTCGTTGAGGTCGGCACCGAAGACCACCGGCAGGTCGCTCGCGGACAGTTCCCGCCGCAGCAGCGCCGCCTGGCCGGGCCGCTCCGCCGGGTCGGTGGACAGGTGCGAGCCGGCCAGCAGGAACCGGGCCCCGCCGACCTGGCAGCGGGAGTACGCCGCGCCGCGCAGGTGCCGGCCCGGGGTCAGCGGGAAGCGTTGGCAGTGCGTCCCGGTCACCCGGACCCGCAGACTGGTCAGCAGCAGGTTGCCCAGCGAGGGCAGCCCACCGGCGGCCACCACCAGGCCGAACGAGTCGGCCAGGGTGGCGGACTTCTGCCGCCACCGGAACCGGCGC
Organism: Micromonospora wenchangensis; assembly: GCF_002210435.1. Classification (GTDB taxonomy): domain Bacteria; phylum Actinomycetota; class Actinomycetes; order Mycobacteriales; family Micromonosporaceae; genus Micromonospora; species Micromonospora wenchangensis. The sequence goes on along the minus strand of NZ_MZMV01000024.1, from coordinate 84,426 downwards.
GGCGCCTCCTGCACGATCACCACGTCCGGGGCCGCCTCGCGGACCACGCTGGCCAGCGCCGCCGTGTCGTCGCGCTGGCTGTGGATGTTGTACGACACCACCCGCAGCGGCACCCGGCCGGCGGCCGGGCCGGTCCCGGCCGTTCCCGTCGGGGCCGGTGCCGGCGGCGCGACGGCGGTCCCCGCGTCGGCGGGCGCGGGGGCGTCCGGGCGCGGCCCCGTCGGCGCGGCGCTCATCGGCGGCGGGCCAGGTCGGCGGCGCCGATGACGCCGGCGCTGTTGCCCAGCTCGGCAGGGCGCACCTCGGCCACCGGGAGCCGGCTGCGCTGGGCCAGGGCGTCGGCGAAGGACCGCCGGGTCGGGCCGAGCAGCAGGTCACCGGCGTCGACCACGCCGCCGCCGACCACCAGCACCTGCGGGTCGAGGATCTGCGCCATGTCGGCGAGGCTGGTGCCGAGCCAGCGGCCGATCTGGGCGAACGCCTCGGCCGAGATCGGGTCGCCGGCCTGGGCGGCGGTGGTGACCATCGGGCCGGTGATCGCCTCGGCCTCGCCGCCGGCCAGCTCCAGCAGGGCGGTGGCGCGCTGCGGTTCCTGCCGGGCGCCGGCGCGGGCGAACCGGACCAGGGCGCTGCCGCTGGCGTACTGCTCGATGCAGCCGAGCCGGCCGCAGCCGCACTGGTGGCCGTCGGGGACGGTGAGCATGTGCCCCAGCTCGGCGGCGATGCCGTGGGCGCCACGGACCAGCTCGCCGCCGAGGACGATGCCGCCGCCGACGCCGGTGCCGATGGTGAACATGACCATGGAGTCGTCGGCGTCGCGGGCCGCGCCGTGCCGGAACTCGGCCCAGGCCGCCACGTTGCCGTCGTTCTCGACGATCACCGGGAGGCCGGTGGCGGCGCTGACGTAGTCGCGCAGCGGTTCGTCCCGCCAGGCCAGGTTGGGAGCGAACAGCACGGTGGAGCGGGACGCGTCGATCCAGCCGGCCGCGCCGATCCCCACCGCGTCGACCTGGTGGCCGGTGGACAGCTCGGTGACCAGCTCGATGATGACGTCGCGGGTCTTGCCGACGTCGTCCGCGGGGGTGTCCCGCCGGGCCTGCACGAGCACCCTGCCGGTGTCGTCCACGACACCGCCGGCCACCTTCGTGCCACCGACGTCGACTCCGATGGTCAGCGTCACCGCGGCCACTCCCCTCTGCTGTGCTGCCCGACATCGGCCGAAACCGGCCGTACGCTGCCGGGATGTCCGGTGGTCAGGCCCCGTCGCCTGGTGCGTCCCCGTCCGCGCCGGCCGGCGCGCGCGAGGTGGGCACCACGGGACCGTCGGCCGCGGGCCGGACCTGCTGGGCCGGCGCGGCCGGCCCGGCGTCGTCGACGGGCGGTGCGGCGGCGGCCGGTTCGACCGCGTCCTCCGCCCGGGTGGCGGCGGACCAGACGTCCCGCTCCGGCGCCGACGCAGAATCATGCCCGGTGCGGGTGGCCTCGCGCCACACATGATCGGCTCCGGAATCGGACGGGCCGGTCGGCGCGGCGGCGTCACCTGACGCCCCGGGGGGTGCTTCCCCGGCTCCGGGCGGGGCGAACGCGCGCATCAGGCTGGCGACGCCGGCCGCCAGATCCCCCGCGCCGGTGGCGAGCCGCTCGGCGAATTCGGGACTGGGATCGCGCAGGGCGGCGACCGCCCGGCAGATCGGACAGATGCAGCACTCGGCGGATCCGGTGGCGAAACCCTCCGCCCGGTGGCTGCCGCCGGGCGACCGGGACGGGCCGGCACTGTGACCGAGGACACCCGAGACGATCCCACCGAGCGGACCCCACGGCCCGGACCCCGAACCGGAGCCGGCGGACGCCAGCCGGGCCGTCGCGAGCAGCGTGGCGACCAGCCGTTCCGCTTCCTCCCGGGCCGAGCCCGGTTCCGTTGCGCCCATGGTCGGCTCCTCCGTCGTGTCGCCGGCCGTCGCGTCGCTACGCCGCACCGGTTGCTTCTACCCGGCGCTTGAGCTGCTTCAACGCCGTATCCATGATCATTTTCTCGGCCTTGCGGCGAAACATGCCGAGCATGCCCACCGACAACTCGACCTCCAGCGTGTAGGTCACCGTGCAGGTGCCGTCCGCGTTGCCGACCAGGTCGTACGAGCCACGCTGGGACTTCTGCATCTTCGACGGCGTCACCAGGTGCCACTCGATGCGGGACAGGTCCTCGGCGTACTCGTAGGCCAGCACGTACTCGTCGGCCATCACCCCGGCGTCGATGGTGAACCGGACCTGGCTGGCGTAACCGTCCTCGTACTCCTCGACGACCTCGGTCCGGCGCACCGCCTCGGTCCACTCGGGGTAGCGCGCGAAGTCGCACACGACCGCCGCGACCCGGTCCGGTGACGCGCCGATGACGATCGACTGGGTGGAGGAGTCCGCCATGGGGGGAGGCTACCCGGCGCGCCCGACGGATGCCCCGCTCCACCCCCCGGGCAGGGGTCGGGCCGGTGGCCGGGCAACCTGGCTGGCGCGTCCGCCCGGCCGGCCGGGTAGGTTTCGACCATGCCGGCCCGTGGTCGGCCCGGCCAGTGCGAGCACGAGGGAGTGCAGGTGCGCGAGTTCTCCGTCCCGCCGATCGTCACCATCGGCGACGCGGCAAACCTGACCGACCCGGTCTGGGACAACGCCGAGGCCGCGCCGGACGCGGTGCAGTTCGTCAGGCCCGCCGTCGAGGGCCGCGCCGGGGCCGACGTCACCTGCCGGCAGTTCCGCGACGAGGTGGTCGCGGTGGCCCGGGGGCTGGCCGGCGCGGGGGTCTCCCCCGGCGACCGGGTCGCCCTGATGAGCCGCACCCGCTACGAGTGGACCCTGCTCGACTACGCCATCTGGGCCGCCGGCGCGGTCACCGTGCCGATCTACGAGACCTCCAGCGCCGAACAGGCCGCCTGGATCCTCGCCGACTCCGGCGCGGTCGCGGTGGTGGTGGAGAGCAACAGCCACGCCACCCTGGTCGCCGGGATCCGCGACCGGCTGCCCGAGCTGCGCGACGTCTGGCAGATCGAGCTGGGCGGGGTCGACGAGATCGTCGCCGCCGGCACGTCGGTCGACCCGGAGGAGATCGAGCGCCGCCGCACCTCGGTCCGCGCCGCCGACGTCGCCACGATCATCTACACCAGCGGCACCACCGGCCGCCCCAAGGGCTGCGTGCTGACCCACCGCAACATGTACGCCGACATCGCCAACGCGGTGCCGGTGCTGCCGAACCTGTTCCGGCCGGGCGCCTCGACCCTGCTGTTCCTGCCGTTGGCGCACGCCTTCGCCCGGCTGATCCAGATCGGGGTGGTGCAGGCGCGGGCCACGATGGCGCACTGCGCCGACACCCGGGACCTGGTCGCCCAGCTCCAGGAGTTCCGGCCGACGTTCGTGCTGTCGGTGCCGCGGGTCTTCGAGAAGGTCTACAACGGCGCCCGGCAGAAGGCCGAGGCCGACGGCAAGGGCGCGATCTTCGACCGGGCGGAGAAGGTCGCGATCGCCTGGAGCGAGGCGCAGGAGACCCCGGGCGGTCCCGGGTTCGCGCTGCGCGCCCAGCACGCGGTCTTCGACCGGCTGGTCTACCGCAGGCTGCGGGCCGCCCTCGGCGGCCGGTGCCGGGACGCGATCTCCGGTGGTGCCCCGCTCGGCGCCCGGCTCGGGCACTTCTTCCGGGGCATCGGGGTGACCATCTGCGAGGGGTACGGCCTCACCGAGACCTCCCCCGCCGCCGCGGCCAACCTGCCCACCGGCACGAAGATCGGCACCGTCGGCCGGCCGCTGCCCGGCGTGACGATCCGGATCGCCGACGACGGCGAGATCCTGATCGCCGGTGACCTGATCTTCCAGGGCTACTGGAAGAACGAGGCGGCCACCGCCGAGGCCCTCACCGACGGCTGGTTCCGCACCGGCGACCTGGGGCACCTCGACGACGACGGCTTCCTGAGCATCACCGGCCGCAAGAAGGAGATCATCGTGACGGCCGCCGGGAAGAACGTCGCCCCGGCGGTGCTGGAGGACCAGGTCCGGGCGCATCCGCTGGTCAGCCAGTGCCTGGTGGTCGGCGACCGGCAGCCGTTCATCGCCGCCCTGGTCACCGTCGACGAGGAGGCGCTGCCGAAGTGGCTGGCCGCGCACGGCCTGCCCGAGGACACCCCGGTCGCACAGCTCGTGGCGCACGACGCGCTGCGCGCCGAGATCCAGGGCGCGGTGGACACCGCCAACCTGGCCGTCTCCAAGGCCGAGGCGATCAAGGTGTTCCGCATCCTGCCCCGCGACTTCACCGAGGCGACCGGCGAGTTGACCCCCTCGCTGAAGGTCAAGCGGCAGGTCGTCCACAAGACGTACGCGGCCGAGATCGCGGAGATCTACCAAGGCTGACTACGATCCGTCACGTGCCCGCCTCCACAGCCGTCCGCCCCCAGACGCGTCCCGTCGCCGCCGCCGCGCGTGCGGTGATGCTCGCGCTGGTCGGCGCACTGACCCTGATCGCCACCCGCGATCCCGCCCAGCTCTGGTGGATCGCCCTGCTGGCGGCCGCCGGAGCGCCCGCCCTGCTCGCCCCCGAGCACCGGCTGCTCGGCCCGCTGAGCCGGCTCGCCGAGGCGGTGGTGATCGGGCTGGCCGCCAGCCAGGTCGCCGTCTCCTCCGCCCTCGGCTCGTCGGTCGGCGGGCTGGGCGCCTCGGCGGTGCTGCCCTACCTGGCGGTGCCGGTGACCGTCACCGCGCTGCGCCGGCAGTTCCGCGAGGGCGCGGTGCTGCTCGGGGTCACCGCGGCCACCCTGCTGGTGGCGGGGGCCTTCACCGAGGTCGACGGTGGACGGCAGCTCGGCCAGCCCGGTTACCTGGCGGTCTGCGCGCAGTGGCTGATCCTCGCCGGGCTCGGCCTCTACGCCGCCGGCACGCTGCACCAGGTGATGCGGGTCCGGGCCGACGGCAAGCCCCAGCCGTACGCCGAGGCGACCCGGCTGCTGACCCAGCTGCGTACGGTCGCCCGGCAGCTACCCGGGGCCACCCTCGACCCGGGCGGCATCTCCGAACACCTGCTGGAGGAGCTGCGTACCGTCGCCCCCGGCAACCGGGGCGCGGTGCTGTCGGCCAGCGGCGGCGGGCGGCTGGTGGTGCTCGCCCAGGTCGGGGTGGACCGGGTCGACTGGGAGACGACGCTGGACGCCGACTCGGCGATCGCCGACGCCTGGGCCAGCCAGCAGCCGCAGACCTCGGCCCGGTCGCAGGCCCGCTCGCACACCGGCGGGGACGTCTCGGCGCTGATCGTGCCGCTGGTCGCCGGGGTCCGCACGGTCGGCCTGGTGGTGCTGGAGGCGGACGCGGCGCACGCCTACCCGCCGCCGGTGGTGTCCCGGGTGACCGCGCTGACCGGCCCGGCGGCGTTGCGCCTGGAGGCGGCGCTGCTCTTCGACGAGGTGCGGTCGCTGGCCACCAACGAGGAGCGGCAGCGACTAGCCCGGGAGATCCACGACGGGGTGGCGCAGGAGCTGGTGATGGTCGGCTACGGCATCGACAACGCGCTGGCCTACGTCGACGAGGACCCGAAGGAGACCGCCGAGGCGCTGCGCACCCTGCGCGCCGAGGTGACCCGGGTGATCACCGAGCTGCGGCTGAGCCTGTTCGAGCTGCGCAGCGAGGTCGACCGGCACGGCGGCCTGGCGGCGGCGATCGCCGAGTACGCCCGTACCGTAGGCGCGTCGGGGGGCCTGCGGGTGCACCTGTCACTTGACGAGTCGACCGCCCGGCTGCCGGCCGCCACCGAGGCCGAGTTGCTGCGCATCGCCCAGGAGGCGGTGACCAACGCCCGCAAGCACGCCGGGGCGTCGAATCTCTGGGTCACCTGCGAGGTGGACCCCCCGTACGCGCAAATTGAAGTGTCGGATGACGGTCACGGCATCGGTGACCAGCGCACCGACGGTCACTACGGCCTTGCGATCATGGCGGAGAGGGCGGAACGTATCCGGGGCCGGTTGGAGATCAGTCCCCGGCAACCCAGTGGTACGACCGTGGCGGTGGTGGTGGGTTCGTCGCCCCGGCGCGATAACGTGCGTGGCAGCGCAGCAGCAGAAGTGGAGTAATTCGAGGATGACCACAAGCCCGACACCGGCCACCCGTACCAAGGTCCTCCTTGTCGACGATCACGATCTGATCCGCAAGGGGCTGCGGCACGCCTTCGAGCGGGACCGTCAGTTCGAGGTCGTCGGCGAGGCCGCCACGGCGGCGGAGGGTGTGCGCCAGGCCGGCGCGCTGCAACCGGACGTCGTGATCATGGATCTGCGGCTTCCCGACGGCAGCGGCCTGGAGGCCACCCGGGCGCTGCGCAAGTCCAGCGCGTCGATGGGCATCGTGGTGCTCACCATGTACGCCGGTGACGACCAGCTCTTCGGCGCGTTGGAGGCGGGGGCGAGCGCCTTCGTGCCGAAGACCGCGCCGGCCGACGAGGTGGTGGCCGCCGCCCGGCACGCCGCCTCCTCCCCCAGCGCGTTCACCGCCGCCGACCTGGCCGAGGCGATGAAGCGCCGGCTGGCCCCGTCCGGCCCGCAGCTGTCCCCCCGCGAGGGGCAGGTGCTGCGGCTGCTCGCCGACGGCATGAGCGTGGCCGGCATCGCCAAGCAGCTCTTCGTCAGCGAGTCGACCGCCAAGACCCACATCTCGAAGCTCTACGAGAAGCTGGGCGCGGCCAACCGGGCGCAGGCGCTGATGACCGCCCTGCGGCTGGGCCTGCTCGAGGCGCCGGACGCCCCGAAGTTCTGAGGCGGGGTCACCCCGCCGGGATGGCAGGCCCGGGTCCACCCCGAACCCGGGCCTGCCATCGGCACACCACCGGTTCGACTGCGCCCGGTGAGGGGCCGGTCGCGCACTGATCGCGGTCTTTGCACCCGGGCGGTGGGCGGGCAGAATACCCGGGTGAACCGCACGGTCGACCATGTTCGCGGTGGCACTCGACAAAGGGGTTGGGGATGCAGCGACCGAACTGGGCACCCGACGACATCGACATCGAACGCCCCAGCGTCGCCCGCATGTACGACTACTACCTCGGCGGCTCGCACAACTTCGCCGCCGACCGGGTGGCCGCCCGGGCGATGGTGGAGGCGGTGCCCGACGCGCCGCTGATGGCCCAGGCCAACCGGGCCTTCCTGCGCCGGGTGGTGCAGCACCTGGTCGACTCCGGCATCCGCCAGTTCCTCGACATCGGCTCCGGCATCCCCACCGTCGGCAACGTGCACGAGATCGCCCAGCGGGCCGACCCGCGGGCCCGGGTGGTCTACGTCGACGTCGACCCGGTCGCCGTCGCGCACAGCCAGGAGATCCTCGCCGGCAACCCCACCGCCACCGTCGTGCAGGAGGACCTGCGCCGGCCGGAGGCGATCCTGGCGCACCCCGAGGTGACCCGGCTGATCGACTTCTCCCAGCCGGTGGCCGTGATGATCGTGGCGGTGCTGCACTTCATCCCGCACTCCGACCATCCCGAGGACATCCTGCGGACGTTGCGCGCGGCGCTCGCCCCGGGCAGTTTCCTGGTCCTCTCCCAGGCCAGCGACGACACCCGGGGCGGGGCCGAACGGGCCGAGGCGGAACGGGTCTACCGGCGTACCGACAGCCCGCTGTGCATCCGCAGCCGGAGCGAGCTGACCGCGTTCTTCGACGGCTTCACGATCGTCGACCCCGGGGTGGTCTGGGTGCCGCAGTGGCGGCCCGAGACGCCGGAGAGCGCCGAGAACGCCGAGCAGGCCGTCTTCCTCGGCGGCGTCGGGCGTCTCGATGGGTGAGCCGGCGGGCCCCCGGGCGTCCTGCCCGGGCACGTTCGCCCGCGCCTGGGCCAAGGCGGTCTCCGGCACCAGCTACCTGCCGATGACCCAGGCCCAGCTGGAGGAGCTGCTGCAACGGCTCACCGTACGGCTGGCCGCCGCGCTGCGGGCCGAGCCGTTCGACCCGCGCATCGGTCACCAGGTGGGTGCGGAGCTGGTGGCCGCGCACATCGCCTCGGCGGAGGGGCTGGGGCGTACCGTCGAGGTCGTCCAGCTCCGCCTGCTGCGCGACCTCGGCCTGGTCGGCGACGACATCTCCGACCGGCTGGCCCGGTTGCTCGCCACCATCACCACCGGGTACGCCCGCGCGCTGCGCGACCGGACCCTCGACGAGCAGGAGTCCATCCGGCGGGCGGCGATGGTGGCCCGCGCCCAGGCCGAACGGGCGCTGCGCGACAGCGAGTCCCGCTTCCGCCACCAGGCCACCCACGACCCGCTCACCGACCTGCCCAACCGCGCCCTGTTCACCGAGCGGCTCGCCACCGCCCTCACCGTCCCCGGGCGGGGTACCGCCCGGGTGGGGGTGTGTTTCCTCGACCTCGACCGGTTCAAGGTGGTCAACGACTCCCTCGGCCACCAGCTCGGCGACGCCCTGCTGGTGCAGGTGGCGCAGCGGCTGAGCCGGGCCCTCGGCGAGCACCTGGTGGCCCGCCTCGGCGGTGACGAGTTCGTCGTCCTCGTCGAGCACACCGACGGCACCGACGACGTGGTGAAGGTGGCGGAGGCGGCGCTCGCCGCGGTCGCCGAGCCGGCCCTGGTCGAGGGGCACGAGCTGACCGTCACCGCCAGCGCGGGCATCGTGGAACGGCCGGTGGCCGGCACCACCCCGGGTGAGTTGATGCGGGCCGCCGACAGCACCCTGCACTGGGCCAAGGCGGCCGGCGGTGCCCGCTGGGCGCTGTTCGACCCGGCCCGGCACCGCACCGAGCTGGCCCGGTACGCCCTGTCGGCGGCCATCCCCGCCGCCCTGGACCGGGGCGAGTTCTTCCTGGACTACCAGCCGCTGACGTCACTGCGGGACGGCACCGTGGTCGGGGTGGAGGCGCTGGTCCGCTGGCGGCACCCCGAGCTGGGGGTGCTCGGCCCGGACAGCTTCATCGGCCTGGCCGAGGAGACCGGGCTGATCGTCCGGCTCGGCGGTTGGGTGCTCGCCGAGGCGTGCCGGGAGGCCGAGAGCTGGGCGGCCGGCGGTGGGCCGGCCCCGTTCGTCAGCGTCAACCTCGCCGTCCGGCAGGTCCACCGCCCCGACCTGGTGCAGGAGGTGCGCGGGTTGCTGGCGCAGACCGGCCTGCCGCCGCAACGGCTCCAGTTGGAGATCACCGAGAGCACCATGATGAGCACCGGCGGGGAGGACCCGGTCCGGTCCCTGCGGATGCTCAACGACCTGGGTGTCCGGATCGCCATCGACGACTTCGGCACCGGCTACAGCAACCTGGTCTACCTGCGGGACCTGCCGGTCACCGAGCTGAAGGTGGCCGGCGAGTTCGTGACCCGGCTGCGCAGCCCGCAGGCCGACCCGGCCAGCCGCAACGACGAGCAGATCCTGGCCTCGCTGGTGTCGCTGGCCCACGCGCTGGACCTGACCGTCACCGCCGAGGGGGTGGAGACCGCCGACCAGGCCGACCTGCTGCGTGCCATCGGCTGCGACACCGGCCAGGGCTGGCACTTCGGCAAGCCGGCCCCCGCCGCCCGCATCCTCGAACAGATCCGCTGACCCACCGCCGGAGGCTCGTTCCGAGGCTGGTCGGCCGGCGGTTCAGCCGGGGCCGGCGGTGCCGGTGAGCAGGTCCGTCAGGCGGCGGGCCTGGGTCTCCCAGCGCCACTCCTTCTCCACCCAGGCCCGCCCGGCCGCGCCGAGCTGCCGGGCCAGGTCCCGGTCGGCGAGCAGGGTGGCCACCCGGTCGGCGAGCACGGCGACGTCACGCCCCGGCACGACGTACCCGGTCTCGCCCTCGCGGACCGCGTCCGGTGCGCCGCCGGAGTCACCGGCCACCACCGGCAGCCCGGTCGCCGACGCCTCCAGGTAGACGATGCCGAGCCCCTCGACGTCCAGCCCCCGGTTGCGGGTGCGGCAGGGCATCGCGTACACGTCACCGGCCGCGTAGTGGGCGGGAAGCGCCTCCCACGGCACCGAGCCGGTGAACACCACGTCGCGTTCCACCCCGGTGGACCGGGCCAGCTTCTCCAGCGTCGCCCGGTACGGCCCGCCCCCGACCACCAGCAGCGCCGCGTCGGGCACCCGGCGGCGGATCGCCGGCAGGGCCCGGATCAGCATGTCCTGGCCCTTGCGCGGGACCAGCCGGGAGACGCAGACCACCACCGGCCGGTCGGCCAGCCCGAGCCGGGCCCGCACCGGCGCGCCGTCCACCCCGGGGTGGTAGGTGTCCACGTCGACCCCGGGCGCGAGGCGGTGCAGCTCGGTGACGCCGCGCAGGGCGCGCTCCAGCCGTACCCGGGTGTAGTCGCCGAGGTACGTGACCACGTCGGTGTCCCGGCCGATCCGGCGCAGCACGGCGCGGGCCCCCGGCAGCGTCGTCCAGCCGGCCTCGTGACCGTGGGTCAGCGCCACCGTGCGGCGGATGCCGGCCCGGCGGCGCAACCCACCGGCGAGCAGGCCCAGCGGGGCGGCGGCACCGAACCACACCGTGTCGCAGCCGTGCTCCCGGGCCAGCCGGGCGGCGCGGCGGGCGACCCGCGGGGTGGGCAGCAGCACCCGGGTCGCGTCCCGGACCACGGGGAAGGGCTGCGCGGCGTCGAAGCCGGCGCTGTCGCGCCAGCTGGAGGCGTAGACCACCACCGAGCCGGGTGGCTGGCGGACCGCCAGGTGGTGCACGAACGACTGGATGCCGCCGGGGCGGGGCGGGAAGTCGTTGGTGACCAGCAGGGTCCGGGTCACCTGCCGGCCTCCCGGGCGTACGCGCGGGCGGCGGCCATCCGCTCCACGGTGGACGGGTGCGAGGCGAACCAGAGGTACTCCGCCCGGGGCGGGTCGGGGTCGGCCAGGTTGACCCCGGCGAGCCGGCGTTGCATCGCCTCGAAGGTGGCCGGGTCACCGGTGAGCGCCAGGGCGTGCGCGTCGGCCCGTGCCTCGATCCGGCGCGACACCAGCGCCTGCACCGGGCCGGCGACCAGCCCGACGACCGTCACCAGGGCGATCAGCAGCGCGAACGCCCGGGGCTCGGCGATCGAGTCGACGCCGGCCCGGCGCAGCAGCGGCGTCCAGGAGCCGACCAGGTAGAGGGCGACGACCGCGGCGGCGGCTCCGAGCGCACCGGTCAGCGTGCCGGTCCAGACGTCGCGGTCCCTGGCGTGACCCAGCTCGTGCGCCACGACGCTGGTCACCTCGGCCGGGGTGGCCTCGCGCAGCAGGGTGTCGTAGACCACCACCCGGCGGGTCGGCCCCAGACCGGAGACGTACGCGTTGACCGCCCGGGTGCGGCGGGAGGCGTCGGCGACCAGCACGTCCCGCACCGGCACGCCGTCCCGCGCGGCCAGGGCGGTCAGCTCGGTGCGCAGCGGCCCCTGCTCCATCGGGGTGAACCGGTTGAACACGGGCTCCACCAGCACCGGCAGCACGAAGGACAGCAGCACCACCAGCCCGGCCGCTCCGGCCGCCCCGAACGCCCACCACCAGCGCGGGGCGAGCCGGGTGACGGTGTAGAAGCCGAGCAGCACGGTCGCGGCGAGCACCGCGCTGAGCGCGTACGACTTGAGCAGGTCGACCGTCCAGCCGCCCCAGCCCTGGGTGGCGAGCCCGTACCGGGTCAGCACCGACTGCCGCCAGGCGGCGAACGGGAGGGTGAGCAGGTCGGCGACGAGCACCACGGCGATCCCGCCGAGCACGGCGCGGGCGATCCAGTGGTCGCCGAACGGCCGGCCGGCCAGCTCGACCAGCCGCGCGCCGAGCGGGGTCAGCCCGAGCAGCAGCGCCACCAGCAGGCCGACGGCCAGCCCGGTGTAGCGGCCGGGGCGCAGGGCCGCCTGCAACGCGCGCCCCCGGGCCACCTGGTCGGCGGGCAGGTCACGCAGGGCGGCGAGCTGGTCGGCGCGGGGGGCCGGGGGGCGGCTCCACGGGACCAGCAGGGCACCGACCACGAGCAGGGCCAGCACCAGCGCCGCCAGGGTGAGCACCGCCCAGCCACGCGGGGTCACCGGGGCGCCCCGGGGACGGGTCCGCGGGCGTGGCGTCGTACCCGTGTCATGCCGCCGCTCCTCCCGCCGTGAGCGCCCATCCTATGGCCCGCCGACGCGGCCCCGCCGTGGTGTCCGCCCCGGGCCCCGCCGGAGCGGGGCGGGGGCGTCAGGCGACCCGGCGACGGGTGGACCGGGCGGGACGGGTCTCGTGGGCCAGCACCTCCACCTCGAAGCCGGCGCGGGTGAGCACCTCGATCGCCCGGTGCTCGGCGACGCCCAGGCCGGCGGCCGGGGAGTCGGTGTCGAGCAGGGCCGTCACCAGGCAGCCGGCGCAGCCCGCACCCCGGACCCGGCAGCCGTCGCAGTCGATGAGCATCGTGCCTCCTGACGCAGTGCGGCGCCGGGCGGCAGACCCTCGTCACCGCCCGAGCACCGTCGGTCAGGTCGGACACTAACCATCGGGTACGACACAACCGGACAACCGGTGATCAACACCTCAGGAGCGGGCCAGCCGGCGCAGCAGCGAGTCGGCCCCCAGCGGGTACGCCCCGTGCCGGCGCACCCCGTCGGCGACCTCCCGGTCGGAGGAGACCACGACCACGGGGCGGCCTGGCGGCTCGGCCCGGACCAGCCGGCGGATCAGCTCGTCGGCGGTCTCCCCCTTGCGGGAGAAGAGCACCCGTACCCCGCGCGGGGTGGGCGGCAGGCCGTGCATCCGTTCCGCCCCGTCGAAGACCACCGTCACCTCGTCGCCGGTCTGCGCGGCGATCCCGCCCAGGCCGGTGATCAGCCGCTTGCGCTGCTGTTCCAGCGACATCTCGCCGAACCCGCGCTTGGTGACGTTGTAGCCGTCCACCACCAGGTGCGCCCGGGGCAGGGCGAGCAGTTGGTCCAGCCGGGCCGGGTCGTCGGTGTCCCGGGCGCGGGCGGCCGGCCCGCCCTGGGCGGCCGGGGCGTCGGTGAAGGCGTCGGCCACGAAGTCGGCGGGGAGTTTGTCCACCGGGTCCAGGGCCAGTTCGCGGCGCAGCCCCACGGCGGCCTGGCCGATCGTCTCCAGCAGCAGCCACAGCCGGGCGTCGTCGACCGAACGGGCCTCCTTGGCGCTGGCCTTGGCCACGCCGGCCGCCGCCTCGGCCTCGGCCAGCCGGGCCCGCGCCCGGCGCAGCTCGGCGTCGCTGTCGGCGGCGGCGCGGGCGGCCCGGCCACGCTCCGTGGCGAGCAGTTCGGTGGCCCGGCGTTCCCGGGCCTGGGTCTCCCGCAGGCCGCGCTGGAGCTGGCGGTTCTCCTCCCGGAGCTGGCCGAGTTCCTCGCGGACCCGGGCCAGCTCGTCGCGGAGCTTGTCCGCCTCGACCCGGGCCACCGCCCGGTCGTGCTCGGCCCGGGTGGCCCGCTGCTCGGCCTCGCGGACCAGCTCGGCGACGACCGCGCTGTCCGCCTCGGCGCGGACCGCCGCGCCGCTGGCGTCGATCAGCTCCCGCCAGCCCCGGGGGCGGACCAGGTAGGCCAGGGCGGCCACCTCGACCGGGTCGGCGGCGGCCGGTGCGGTGCCCTCGACCACTGCCGCGCCGAGGTCACCGGCGTCGGTCAGCACCCGGGCGGTGACCCGCTGCCGGAACAGCGGGTCGGCGGTGAGCTGGGCGGCGATCACCGAGCCACCGAGCCGGGCCCGCCGGTTGGGGGCGAACTTGGCCACCCGGCGCAGCGGCACCGGCACCTCGTCGGCGGGCAGGCCGGGCAGGACCGCCGCGGTGAGCGCCACGATCCGCTGCCGGACCGGCTCGGGCAGGACGGGCTCCGGTTCCGGCGGCGTCGCCTCGGCGGTGTCCGTGTCGGCGGCGTCCGTGTCGGCTGCACCGTCGCCGGGCGGGTCAGCGTCGGATCCGGCCGCCCCGGCATCGGTCGCCGGCACCGGGTCGAGCCCGGTCGGGACGGCGTCGGGCCCGGTCGGGACGGCGTCGGGCAGGACGTCGGGATCGGGCCGGGCCGGCTCGGGTGCCCCCGCACCCAGGTCCCCGCCGGCCCCGGGCGCGGCGGTGGACGACCCCTCCAGCGGGAGGTGGCCGTCGTGCGGGTCGGTGAGGGGCATGGGGCAAGTCTCCCACCGCGACCGGGCCCACCGCCGGATGAGTGAGCCGATCTCTCATCCTATGCCGCCAGGGGCCCCTGGGGCTGCGGTGACGGGAGTGTCGCACCGAACGGTTAGCCTGCCGCCCGTGGCACCTGGGGAGTACGTCCAGCAGACCCTGGCCGGTCTGGACCGGTCGGCCGGTGGCGTCGATCCGGCCCTGCCGCTGTACGCGACGACGTTCGTGGTGGTCGACCTGGAGACCACCGGCGGCTCACCCGACGGCGGGGGCATCACCGAGATCGGCGCGGTGAAGGTGCGCGGCGGCGAGGAGCTGGGGGTGCTCGCCACCCTGGTCAACCCGGGGGTGCCGATCCCGCCGTTCATCACCGTGCTGACCGGCATCACCCAGGCCATGCTGGTGCCCGCCCCGCCGATCGAGCAGGTGCTGCCGAGCTTCCTGGAGTTCATCACCGACGCCGTGCTGGTGGCCCACAACGCGCCGTACGATGTGGGGTTCCTCAAGGCCGCCTGCGCCAAGCACGGTTACCGCTGGCCCAACCCCCGGGTGCTGGACACGGCGGCGCTGGCCCGGCGGGTGCTCACCCGCGACGAGGTGCCCAACCGCAAGCTGGGCACCCTGGCCGCCTACTTCCGCACCGCCACCCAGCCCACCCACCGGGCGCTCGACGACGCCAAGGCCACGGTGGACGTGCTGCACGGCCTGATCGCCCGGCTCGGTGGGCACCGGGTCGACACGGTCGGCGAGGCGATCGAGTTCGCCCGCGCGGTCAGCCCCACCCAGCGGCGCAAGCGGCACCTCGCCGACGGGCTGCCCCGGGGGCCGGGGGTCTACATCTTCCGGGCCGCCGACGACCGGCCGCTCTACGTCGGCACGTCCGGCGACATCGCCACCCGGGTCCGCAGCTACTTCACCGCCGCCGAGAAGCGGGCCCGGATGTCGGAGATGCTGGCCGCCGCCGAGCGGGTGGAGGCGGTCGAGTGCGCCCACCCGCTGGAGGCGGAGGTCCGGGAGCTGCGGTTGATCGCCGCGCACGCGCCGCCGTACAACCGGCGGTCGAAGTATCCGGAGCGGATGGTGTGGCTCAAGCTCACCGGCGGGCCGTACCCCCGGTTGTCGGTGGTGCGCGGCCTCGCCCCCGGCGACACCGCCTACCTCGGCCCGTTCCGCTCCACCCGGGCCGCCGAGCTGGCCGCCGCCGGGTTCCACGACGCGGTCCCGCTGCGCCAGTGCACCCACCGGCTGTCGCTGCGCACGGTCACGCCGGCCTGCGCGCTGGCCGAGCTGGGCCGCTGCCCGGCGCCCTGCGAGCACCGGATCACCCCGCAGGAGTACGACGACCGCGCGGTCGCCCCGTTCCGCACCGCCACCACCAGCGACCCGCAGGTGGTGGTGGACGCCCTGCTGGCCCGGATCGAGGCGTTGGCGTCCGCGCAGCGCTACGAGGAGGCGGCGGTGGTGCGCTCCCGGCTGGCGGCGGTGCTGCGGGCCACCGTCCGGATGCAGCGGCTGGCCGGGCTGACTCGGATCGCCGAGCTGGCCGCCGCCCGGCCCGCCCCGGGGGGCGGCTGGGAGCTGGCGCTGGTCCGGCACGGGCGGCTCGCCGGGGCCGGGGTGTCCCCGCCGGGCGTCCACCCCCGACCGACGATCACCGCGATCCGGGCGACCGCCGAGACGGTGGAGCCGGGCGGGCACGGGCCGGTGCCCCGGGCCACCGCCGAGGAGACCGAACGCATCCTGTCCTGGTTGGAACGACCGGAGACCCGGCTGGTGGAGATGACCTCCGTTTGGTCGTCCCCGGTGGCCGGCGCGGGACGGTTCCGTGACCTGCTGGAGAAGGCCGAGGGCGGCGGGTCCCACCAACTCTCGACCGAACGCTCATGAGCAAGTGTCCGATCGGACGACCCCGCCTCGCTTAGTCTGTTAAGGGAGTGCAGTCCTGCCCGTTTCGTGGGCCTGCTTCCGGTTGCCGGCGACGGTGACCGTGGAGCCGGGGTGAGGAGGTGTCCCTCGTGGACGTCGACGCCGGACACGGCGCCGCCCTGGGGGGTGCGCTCCCGGCCCAGCCGGGTGAGTTGCCCCTGACCCGGCGGCTCCGGTCCCTGTTGAGCTGGCCGGCCAACGACGCCGACCCGGTGACCCAGCTCGTCCGCACCCACCGGGGCATCCATTCGAGCGCGGACGCCTCGGTGCTGCGCCGGGCGTACACGATCGCCGAGAACATGCACCGCGGCCAGTTCCGCAAGAGCGGCGAGCCGTACATCACCCACCCGCTGGCGGTCGCCCAGATCTGCGCCGATCTCGGGATGGACACCACCACCCTGGTCGCGGCGCTGCTGCACGACACGGTGGAGGACACCCGCTACACCCTCCAGGCGCTCAGCGAGGACTTCGGGCCCGAGGTGGCGCACCTGGTCGACGGGGTGACGAAGTTCGACAAGGCGTTCTACGGCAAGGCCGCCGAGGCGGAGACGATCCGCAAGATGATCATCGCGGCCGGCAAGGACGTCCGGGTGCTGATCATCAAGCTGGCCGACCGGCTGCACAACATGCGTACCCTCGGGGTCCGCTCGGCCGCCTCCCGGGAGCGGATCGCCCGCAAGACCCAGGAGGTGCTGGTCCCGCTCTGCGACCGGCTCGGCATCCAGACCCTCAAGCGCGACCTGGACGACGTGGTGCTGCTGCACCTGGAGCCCGACGAGCACGCCCGGCTGGCCCGGCACGTGCACGACCGGCCCGGCTGGGACGCCTACCTCGACGACGTGGTGGCCCAGGCCAAGGTGGCGCTGCGCCGCAGCCGGGTCGACGCCGAGGTGAGCGTCCGCCCCCGGCACCTCTACTCGATCTGGAAGGACACCGTGGCCGGCGGGCACGCCGTGCCGTACGACCTGCCCCGGATCGTGATTGTGGTGGACGGCCCGGCCACCGACTGTTACGCCGCCCTCGGCGCGGTGCACGGGCGCTGGCGACCGGTCCCCGGCCGGTTCAAGGACTTCATCGCCTCCCCCAAGAACAACCTCTACCGCTCCCTGCACACCAGCGTCTGCGGCCCGCAGGACCGCACCGTCGAGGTGCTGATCCGCACCCGGGAGATGCACCGCTGCGCCGAGTACGGGGTGGCCGCCGACTTCCGCTTCCCCCGGGCCGCCACCGGGGCCAGCAACACCGACCAGCTCTCCTGGCTGCGCCGGGTCCTCGACTGGGAGCAGGAGGCCCCCGACCCGGCCCAGTTCCTCCAGTCGCTGCGCTGCGACCTGGCCGAGGCGCAGATCCAGGTGGTCGCCGACGGTCGGCAGGTGGTGCTCCCGGCCGGGGCCACCCCGGTCGACCTGGCCTACGAGCTGGGCACCGAGCGGGGCGACCACTGCCTCGCCGCGCGGATCAACGGCCGGCTCGCCCCGCTGGCGTCCGAACTGGACGAGGGCGACGTGGTGGAGATCTACACCGAGAGCGACGCGGAGAGCGGTTTCGAGGCGGACGTCGCCCCCCGGGGCCCCCGCCGCGAGTGGCTCGACTTCGTCAAGTCGCCGCACGCGCAGATGCAGATCAGCCGCTGGTTCACCGAGCACGTCGAGCCCGGCATCTCCATCGCCGACAAGGTCCGCCTGGGCCGGGCCACGATCGGCCTGGCGCTGCGTACGCACAACCGGGGACTGGCCAGCGACCTGCCGCTGCTGCGGCTGTCGGAGGAACTCGGCTACCCCGACCTGGAGACCCTGCTGGTCGCGGTCTTCGACCGGGCCGTCGAACCGGACACCGTGGTCCGCCAGCTCATCGACCTGGTCGACCATCGACAGTGAGGCCCTGGCCGGGTGACCGGTCGCCCCGCACCCCACGGCAGCGCACCGACGGCCTAGCCTGGAGACCATGATCCTCCGTTCCCGCGCCACCGGCCGGGCCGTCGCGTACAAGGTCTTCTACCGGCTGCCGGTCTCGGTGCGTCGTCGCTTGGTCCGGCTCGCCGGGCCGAAGTACGTCGTCGGCGCGGTGACCCTGGTCCGGGACAGCGGGGCCGCCGGGGCCGGCCGGCTCCTGCTGCTGCGCCAGCCCCCCGGGCACAGCTGGACGTTGCCCGCCGGCCTGCTCCAGCGCGGGGAGGCCCCGGTCGTCGGCGCGGCCCGCGAGCTGCACGAGGAGTCGGGCGTACGGCTCGCCCCGGAACAGCTCCGCCCGGCCGTGCCGAACGCCGTGGTGCACACCCGGGGCTGGGTGGACATGGTCTTCGAGGCGGAGGTCCCCGCCGCCACCACGCCGCTGAAGGTGGACGGCGCGGAGGTCTTCGAGGCGGCCTGGCACCCGCTGGACGACCTGCCCCGGCTGAGCCGGGCCACCGCCAACCTGCTCGGCCACTACGGCATCGGGCCGCAAGCCGGCCAGCCGACGACGTGACCGCCCCGGACGGCCTGTGCGCGGTGGTGCTCGCCGCCGGTGAGGGCACCCGGCTGCGCCCGCTGACCGCCCGGGTGCCCAAGGCGCTCTGCCCGGTCGGCAACGTGCCGCTGCTGGACCGGGCCCTGCACCGGCTCGCCGGGCTGGGCCTGACCGGGCCGCAGCGGGTGGCGGTGAACGCCTGCTACCTGGCCGACCAGGTGGTGACGCACGTCGGCGACCGGGCGCACCTGTCGGTGGAGCCGGGCGACCCGTTGGGCACCGCCGGCGGCCTGGGCAACCTGCGGGACTGGATCGCCGGCCGGGGGGTGCTGGTCGGCAACGCCGACGCGTACCTGGCCGATCCCGGCGCCGCCCCCGGCCCGGACGTCGCGGCGCTGCTGGCCGGGTGGGACTTCCGGTCCGTACGCCTGCTGGGTCGGCCGGCACCCGACCCGCGCGCCCCCGGCACCTTCGACGGGCACGTCTTCACCGGCTTCTCGCTGCTGCCCTGGCACCGGGTGCGGGAGCTACCGGCGAGCTTCGGTGACCTGGTCCGCACGGTGTGGCGGCCGGCGGAGGCGGCCGGCGAGCTGACCGTGGTGCCGTACCCGGGCACGTTCTTCGACACCGGGACGCCCGCCGACTACCTGGCGGCCAACCTCCACGCGGCCGGCGACGACGTCCTGGTCGCCCCGGACGCCACAGTCACCGGCCGGGTCCGGCACGCGGTGGTCGGCGCGGGCGCGGTGGTACGCGGCGACGTGGAGCGCGTGGTGGTCTGGCCCGGCGCGACGGTCGGCCCGGACGAACGGCTGCGCGACGCGATCCGGGCCGGCGACGGGCTCACCGTGCCGGCCGTACCGGGCGGACGTTGATCGTCGGTGTCAGAATCACCGGCATGCAGCCCTCCCCGCCCCGGATCCCCCTGTCCGTCGGTTACCGGTCGAGCCGCACCGGTCGGGTCGTCTCGTTGCTGGTGCTCGGTGCCCTGCTCACGGTGACCTGCGGCTGTGTCGGTGCCATGCTCGGGACCGTCCTGAACGCGACGGTCGGTGAGGGCACCTCGGGCAGCGGGGCGGTCCCGGCGGTCGTCGCGCTGCTGTCGGCCGGGCTGGTCATCATCTTCGTCGGCCTGCTGGTGACCAACATCGTGCGGAGCAGCGCGTGGCTGGAGGGTACCCGGCTCACCGTGGTCGGGCTCACCACGAAGAGCGTCGACCTGCGGGCCGCCCGGTCGGTGACGTTGCAGGCCACAGCCGTCGCGCACACCGGAGTCTCCAGCGACGGCTCGGTGGTCGCCACCGGCGCGGTCACCCGGACCCCGGTGCTCACCGTCACCGCCGACACCGGCACGGTCAAGCTGGGGCTGCGCAGCAAGGAGAGCCTGCTGATCCCGCCGCCCGAGATGTACGCCCTGGCCGCCGCGCTGGACACCGCCCGCTGCCCGGGGGCGCCGGAGGCGTCCGCCTGGCTGCGCGCCATGGCCGCCGACCCCCGCACCATGCTGCTCTGACCGACGCCGTGCGGCACTAGCATGGTCAGCGACGCCAGGCCGGCGTCGCGCCGGGCACGACGAACGGAGAATCGTCAAGTGATCACCGCGATCGTCCTGATCGACTGCGCCACCGACTCGATCCCCGAGGTGGCCGAGAACCTGGCCAACCTGCCCGGGGTCAGCGAGGTCTACTCGGTGGCCGGGCACGTCGACCTGATCGCCATCGTCCGGGTGCGGGAGTTCGAGCAGATCGCCAAGGTCATCGCCGGCAGCATCTCCAAGGTCCCCGGCGTGCTCAACACCGAGTCGCACATCGCCTTCCGCGCCTACTCCCAGCACGATCTGGAGGAGGCGTTCGCGATCGGCCTGGCCAGCGCCGACTGACCGCCGCGCCGCACAGGCGACGGTGGCCGGCCCCGTCGGGGACCGGCCACCGTCAGGTGGTACGGGACGTCAGCTGTTGCCCGGAGCCGGCGTCTCGGTGGTGCCACCCGGTTCCGGCGACTCCGTGGTGCCACCCGGGGCCGGGGACTCGGTCGTGCCGCCCGGAGCCGGCGTACCGCTGCCACCCGGGCTAGCGGTGCCGCTGGCGCTGGTCTGCGGGACCGGGACGCCCAGCTCCTGGGCCAGGGCGACCAGCGCGTCGTAGTGCGCCTGCAACACCGGCAGCGCGTCCTGCGCGAGCTGGACCACCGACTGCTCGGAGCCCTGCGAGATCTCGGTCTGGGTGGCCTGGATGGCCTGCACGTGACCGGCCAGCTCAGCGGTCACCCACGCCTTGTCGAACGCGGCGCCGTTGAGACCGTTGAGCTTGTCGATCACCTTCTGCTGGTCGGCCGTCGGCGCGTTCGGCAGGGTCACGTTCAGCTGCTGGGCGGTGCTCTTCACCGTCTGGTCGAGCTGGGTGTGATCGGTGACGAACTGCTGCCCCAACTGCTTGACCTGCTCGTTCTGGCCCTTCTTCTGGGCCAGGTTCCCGGTGACGATCTCCGCCAGGTTGACCTGGTGCACCGCCTGCAGGTACTGGGTGTCCTGCGCCGACGGCTGCGCGGCGGCCTGCGCGGCAGCCGCGGGGGCCAGGCCGACCACCACCAGCGTGGCCAGCAGTCCCAGGCGTTTGATACCCAACATGTTCCCTCCCCGTTTTCGTTGGACCGCACGGATACCCGGCTGGCGCGGGTTATTCCTGTGCTTTCCACCCGTTGGTGGCCGGTCACGCCGCCCACCGCCCGCCCGGCGGGTCGGCCACCGGAACGGACGAAGCGCCCGCCGGAGTCCTCCGGCGGGCGCTTCGGTGCAGTGGTACGGGCAGGTCAGCGGCGGGAATCTCCGCTGCCGATCTCCTCCCGCTCGGGGCGGGGTTCCACCGGCGGGTGCCCCGGCGAGACAGGTGCCTCGACCGGCTTCTCGATCGGGTAGAAGAAGCCCCGGATCGCCGGGCCGAGCGCCCCGAGCCGGTTCATCTTCTTCGGCACCACCCAGCCGACGTAGTCCAGTTCGCCGTGCCCGTGGCCGTCGCCGGCGCTGAGCGGCTGGTGGACCTCCTCGAACCGGCCGTCGGGCAGCCGCCTGATGATGCCGGTCTCCACGCCGTGGGCCAGCACCTCCCGGTCGTGCTGCTGCAGACCCAGGCAGATCCGGTACGTGACGTAGTACGCCAGCGGCGGGATGAACAGCAGACCGATCCGGCCCGCCCAGGTCATCGCGTTCAGGCTGATGTGGAACTTGTCGGCGATCACGTCGTTGGCCCCCGAGAGGGTCAGCACGATGTAGAAGGCGACGGCCATCGCGCCCACCGCGGTCCGGGCCGGCACGTCCCGGGGACGTTGCAGCAGGTTGTGGTGCCGGTAGTCCTTGAGCTGCCGCGCCTCCACGAACGGGTAGAGCGTGGAGAGCCCGACCAGGATGCCCGGCAGCACGACCGTCGGCCAGAACAGCGGCGGGATGACGTACCCGTTGCCGATCGGGATGTTGATCTCCCAGGCGGGCATCAGGCGGGTCGAGCCGTCGAGGAACATGACGTACCAGTCGGGCTGGCTGGCGGCCGAGACCACCCATGCCTCGTACGGGCCGAAGTACCAGATCGGGTTGATCTGGAACAGGCCACCCATCAGCGCGATCACGCCGAAGACGACCATGAAGAAGCCGCCCTGCTTGAGCGCGTAGCGCGGGAACATCCGCTCGCCGACCACGTTCTCGTTGGTCCGGCCGGGGCCGGGCCACTGGGTGTGCTTCTGCTTGAACACCAGGCCCAGGTGGGCGCTGATCAGCGCGACCAGCAGACCCGGGATCAGCAGCACGTGGGCGATGAAGAACCGGCTGATGATGATCTCGCCGGGGAACTCGCCGCCGAAGACCGACGAGGTGACCCAGGAGCCGATCACCGGGATCGACAGCATGATGCCGGAGGCGATCCGCAGACCGGTGCCGGACAGGCCGTCGTCCGGCAGCGAGTAGCCGGTGAAGCCGGCCAGGAAGCCGACCCAGAACAGCAGCGAGCCGATGATCCAGTTGGTCTCCCGCGGCTTGCGGAACGCGCCGGTGAAGAAGACCCGCATCATGTGCACCACGATCGCGGCCATGAACAGCAGCGCGGACCAGTGGTGCATCTGCCGCATGATCAGGCCACCCCGGACATCGAACGAGATGTCCAGGCTGGAGGCGTACGCGGCGGACATCGGGGTGCCCCGCAGCGGGGCGTAGCTGCCGTTGTAGACCACCTCGGTCATCGCCGGCTCGTAGAAGAAGGTCAGGAAGACCCCGGTGAGCAGCAGCACGACGAACGAGAAGAGCGCGATCTCGCCGAGCAGGAACGACCAGTGGTCCGGGAAGACCTTGTTGAGCAGCTTGCGCAGCGGGGTGGCGACCTGGAAGCGGTCGTCCACTCCCCCGGCGGCCTTGCCCGGCACCGCTGCTACGTCAAACTTTCGGCGCTTCATGGCCGCTCCCAGAAGTCGGGGCCGACGGTTTCGGTGTAGTCGGACTTCGCCACGAAGAAGCCGTCCTCGTCCACCTCGATCGGCAGCTGGGGCAGCCGCCGGCTCGCCGGGCCGAAGACCGGCCGGGCGTTGTCGGTGATCAGGAACTGGCTCTGGTGACACGGGCAGAGCAGCCGGTTGGTCTGCTGCTCGTACAGGCTCGCCGGGCAGCCGGCGTGGGTGCAGATCTTGGAGTACGCCGCGTAGTTGCCCCACATGTAGTCACCGTGGCCGACCCGCGAGTTGGCCTGCCGGGACTTCTCCGCGTCGGTCTCCCGCAGGTGGATCAGCAGGGTCGGCGAGTCGGCGTGCTTGTTGCTCACCCCGTGCTCGATGCCCGGGAACACGGTGAGCTGGCCGCCGGCGCTGACGTCGGCCGGGCGGATCGGCCGGCCGTCCTCGCGGACCAGCCGGATCTTCTTGCCGTCCTGCGGGGCGAAGCCGGTGGTGAACATCTGGTTGTTCTTGTGCGGGTTGGAGATCAGCCCGCCGACCAGCGGGGCCGCGGCGACCGCGCCGACCGGCAGCAGGCCGGCGACCAGCGAGACGCCGAGCAGCGGACGCCGCCGCACCCCCATCTCGTCGGCCAGGTAGAGCATGGTCTCGCCGGTGATCTTCCGGTCCTCCGCCGAACCGGGACCGTCGTGCCGGTCCTGGATCGAGACCTCCTTGGGCAGCAGCTTCTTGCCCCAGGTGAGGATGCCGAAGCCGATGCCGAGCAGGGCGATGCCGAGGGTGAGGCCGAGCAGCGGGGTGTACCACTTGTCGCCGCCGCGACCCGGCTCGTACTCCCAGGGCCACCAGATGTAGACGACCAGGAACGCGGTGGCGGCCAGGCCGGTGAGCAGGAACATCGCCGCGACCGTACGGGTCAGCCGGCGCTCGGCCTTGCTGCCCGGGACGACCTGCTCCTCGTAATGGACGATCTCGATGTCGTCCCGGCGGGCGCCCTCGGTGACGATGTCGAACCGGGAGAGCCGGGGGTCGTGGATGTCGAGCGGCTCCCGGTCCTGCGGGGCGTGCTGCTCGGTCTTGGTGCTCATGCCGTCACCTCGCTACGGGCGGTGCCGGCGCACGGCACCACGGCAATGGTGTTGACGATCCGCTCGGTCACGACTTGCCCGCAATCCACAGGCTCGCGAAGACCAGCGCGACGATGCCCACCAGGAAGATCGCCAGACCCTCGGTGGACGGGCCGTACCGGCCGAGGTTGAAGCCGCCCTGGTCCTGGTCGGCCTTCAGGGTCTCCTGGATGTAGGCGATGATGTCCGCCTTCTGCTCCGGGGTGATCTGGTTGTCGCCGAACACCGGCATGTTCTGCGGGCCGCTGAGCATCGCGGCGTAGATCTGCGCGTCGCTGGCCGGGTTCAGGCTCGGGGCGTACTTGCCGGAGGAGAGCGCGCCGCCGCCGCCGCCGAAGGCGTGGCACTGCGAGCAGTTGATCCGGAACAGCTCGCCACCGGTGGCCAGGTTGGCGCCCTCGCGGAGGTTGCCCTGCGGGACCTGCGGACCCCCGCCGAGCTCCTGGATGTACTGGCCGAGCTGGCGCACCTGCTCGTCGGTGAAGACCGGCGGCTTGCGCATGGCCTGCGCCTCCTGCCGGGCCATCGGCATCCGACCGCTGCCGACCTGGAACTCGACCGACGCGGAGCCCACCCCGATCAGGCTCGGGCCACGACCCTCGACACCCTGGGCGTTGCGGCCGTGGCAGGTCACGCAGCTCACGTCGAACAGCGCCCTGCCCTCGGCCGCGGCGCCGGTGAGCGGCGGGTTTTCCTGCGCCTGCACGCCGGGGGCGAAGACGGTGTAGGCGCCGCCGGCCAGCGTCAACGCGGCGATCAGCCGGAACGCCGCGCCCAGCCGGCGGCGGCCCCTGCTGCGCGCCGCGGGCCGCCCGCGCAGGCGCGCGAGCAGACCGCGTCGGCGGTCGTTGTCAGAAGTCATGACCTGTGTCCTTAACCGGTTGGACCTTGTCTCAGGGGACGGAGCAGCGGCGCGGAACGTGACACGCCAAGATCACTGAAGCCAGTAGATCATGCCGTACAGCCCGATCCACACGACGTCGACGAAGTGCCAGTAGTACGACACGACGATCGCCGACGTGGCCTGGGCCGGGGTGAACCGGCCCATGGTGGTGCGGATCATGAAGATGATGAAGGCGATGAGACCGCCGGTCACGTGCAGGCCGTGGAAGCCGGTGGTCAGGTAGAACATCGACCCGTAACCGTCTTCGTTGATCTTCACGCCCTCGTGCACCAGGGTCAGGTACTCGTTCGCCTGGCCGAGCACGAAGATCAGGCCCATCACGAAGGTGATCGTGAACCAGCGCCGCAGGGCGTGGACGTCACCCTTCTCGGCCGCGAACACACCGAGCTGGCAGGTCACCGAGGACAGCACCAGGATCACCGTGAAGGTGGTCGCATAGGGGATGTTGAGGACCTCGGTGTGCTTCTCCCACTGCTCCGGTGCCGCCGCGCGGATCGAGAAGTACATCGCGAACAGCGCCGCGAAGAACATGAGTTCGCTGGAGAGCCACACGATCGTCCCGACGCTGACCATGTTGGGCCGCGTCAGAGAGTGGATCCGGCTCTTGTCAATGGCTGGGGCCGCAGTCACGCGGTCATTATTGCCCTTGACCGGGGCGGGCGATCAGCGGGGGGCCAAACCCGGGGCGGGGATGGCCCGATCGTGGCGGTCCGGTTCGCCTGGCCTAGCCTGAAAAGCGTGCTGCACGTCGATTCGATCTTCACCGCCACCTCGGGGGCCCCGCCCACCGGCCTGGCGGCCGGCGGCGTCGAGGTACCGCCGCCGTTCGACATCACCCGGGTCTTCACCGAGACCCGGCTGGACAGCTGGCTCGCCCTGGGCCTGGTCCTCGCCGCCGGCCTCTACCTCTACGGGGTCCACCGGCTGCGGCTGCGCGGCGACCGCTGGCCGGCGATCCGTACCGTCTGCTTCCTCGGGCCGGGCCTCGGCGGCATCGCCGCGGTCACGGTCAGCGGCCTGCACGCCTACGACACCGCCCTGCTCTCGGTGCACATGGTGCAGCACATGGTGCTGTCGATGATCTCCCCGATCTTCCTGGCCCTGGGCGCGCCGGTCACCCTGGCGCTGCGCACCCTGCCGGTCGGCCCGCGCAAGCGGCTGCTGGCCGTCGTGCACAGCCGGATCGCCCGGATCTACGGCTTCCCGCTGGTGGCGTTCGCCATCTTCGTGGTCAACCCGTTCGCGCTCTACTTCACCGACCTGTACCGCTACACCCTCGAACACGCCTGGGCGCACGAGCTGGTGCACGCGCACTTCATCATGACCGGCTGCGTGTTCTTCTGGCCGCTGCTCGGGCTCGACCCGCTGCCCGGCCGCTGGCCGTACCCGGCGCGGGCGCTGCTGATGCTGCTGTCGGTGCCGTTCCACACCGTGCTCGGGCTCACCATCATGCAGAGCACCACGCTGTTCGGCGGCGACTGGTACCCCTCGCTCAACCTGGCCTGGTCCGACCCGTGGAACGACCAGGTGGTCGCCGGCGGCATCCTGTGGGCCGGTGGCGAGTTCGTCAGCGTGACGATGATCGCGGTGCTGGTGGTGCAGTGGATCAAGCAGTCCGAGCGGGAGGCCCGCCGGGTGGACCGCGAGCTGGACCGGCAGGAGGCCCGCGACCGCGCCGCCGGGGCCGCCGCTGTCCCCGTCGTGGCCACCGCCACGTCCGACGCCGCGACCACCGCCCCCGCAGGTCCGCCTGCCACCCCCGCCGCGGCCCCCGGAACCCCGTCCTGAGCTGCCGCGACACCCGGTCCGCCGGGGGCCGGCAGGCGGGATGTCGGGTACGCCACACCGCCCGGTACGATCAACGGGCAGCAACGAGGAGTACAGCCCATGAGTGAGCGCAGCGAGCGAGTCAGGCTCAGTGCGACGGTGCCTCATCACGGCACGGAGCGAAGCGGAGTGCCGGCATGAGCGAGCGTCTTTGCACCGTCCTGCTCTACAGCGACGACCAGCAGGTCCGGGACCGGATGCGGCTGGCCGTCGGCACCCGTCCCGCGCCGGGCATCCAGATCGAGTTCGTCGAGGCGTCCGACTACGCCGGCTGCGTCCGGCTGGTCGACGACTACGAGATCGACCTGATGCTGCTCGACGGCGAGGCCAGCCCCGGCGGCGGCCTCGGCATCGCCCGCCAGATCAAGGACGACCGGGACGACGCCCCGCCGACGTGCGTGGTCATCGCCCGGGCCGCCGACCGATGGCTCGCCTCGTACGCGCAGGTCGACGGCGTGCTGATGCACCCGCTCGACCCGGTGACCACCGGCACCACGGTCGCCGAGCTGCTGCGTACGCACGCCGCCGCCTGAGTCGCAGACACTCGGCGGCGCCCAGGCGCCCGGGGTGACGGGCGCACCCGTCCACCCGCACCCCACGCCCGCCTCGGGAGGCCCACCATGGGCGATCGGACCTGGCCGCACCTGCTCAACGCGCTGCTGCGCGGCGACGAGCTGTCCACCGCCGACACCGCCTGGGCGATGAACGAGATCATGGCGGGTGCCGCCGTACCGGCGCAGATCGCCGGGTTCGCGATCGCGCTGCGGGCCAAGGGCGAGACCCCTGCCGAACTGGCCGGCCTGGTCGAGGCGATGCTCGGCAACGCGGTGCCGGTGACCCTGCCGGAGGAGCTGCGGCGCACCTCGGTCGACGTGGTGGGCACCGGCGGTGACCTCGCCCACACGGTCAACATCTCGACGATGACCGCGCTGGTGGTGGCCGGCGCCGGCGTCCGGGTGGTCAAGCACGGCAACCGGGCCGCCTCGTCGCTGTGCGGCACCGCCGACCTGCTGGAGTTCTTCGGTGTGCCGCTGGACCTCGGCCCGGAGCAGGTGACCCGGTGCGTGGCCGAGGCGGGGATCGGCTTCTGCTTCGCCGCCCGGTTCCACCCCGGGATGCGCCACGCCGGCCCGGTCCGCCGGGAGATCGGCGTGCCGACCGCGTTCAACTTCCTCGGCCCGCTGACCAACCCGGCCCGGCCGCACGCCGGGGCGGTCGGCTGCTTCGACGCCCGGATGGCCCCGGTGATGGCCGAGGTGTTCGCCCGCCGGGGCGACTCGGTGATCGTGATGCGCGGCGAGGACGGCCTGGACGAGTTCACCACCGCCGCGCCGACCCGGGTCTGGGTGGCCCAGCAGGGCACCGTACGGGAGGCCCTGCTGGACGCGGTCGACCTCGGGGTACCCCGGTCCACCCTGGCCGACCTGCGGGGCGGCGACGCGGCCCACAACGCCGCCGTGGCCCGGCGGCTGCTGGCCGGCGAGACCGGTCCGGTGCGTGACGCCGTCCTGGTCAACGCGGCCGTCGCGCTGGCCACCCAGACCCCGCTTCACGGTGACCTCACCGAGGCGGTCCGTGCCGGCATGGCCCGGGCCGCCGAGTCGATCGACTCGGGGGCGGCGGCGGCCGTCCTGGAACGCTGGGTCGACGTCGCCCGCTCCCTCTGACCCGCTGTTGCGCCCGACCGTCCCTGGCCCCCGCTCCCCCGGGGCCAGGCGGGGCGGTGCGTCGGGGGCCTGACCGGTGGCGGCCGCTCGGAGCCGGTGCGCCCCGGCCGCGCCGGTGGGGCTGGCGGGTAGTTGTCGGAGGGGCGTGGGAAACTACACGGGAGTAGTTCTTCCGTTTCCGGCGATGGCGGCGATGCCCATCGGCGGGTTCCGGAGCGAGAGGAGACGCCCGTGTCGGACCGCGAGCTCTACTGCGACACCTGCGGGGGCGTTCAGCCGTTCGAGACGCCGCCGTGCGCCGACGGCCACGGCGTCGACTGCCCCGAGCTGCTCTGCACCGGCTGCGGCGCGGCCGTGCTGATCGCCACCTTCACCTTCCGGCCCGCCCGCCTGGCCGACCGCCGCCGGCCGTCAGCCGGTCGTCACGCGGCCTGACCCCTGTGGGGGCACCGCCGGCTCCCGGCTCCAGCCTGGTGAGCCGCGTGGCCCGCCCCCTGCGGCGGTACCGCCGGGCCCGGGTCCCGTCGCGGGCCCCGGCCTGCTGAGCGGCATGACAGGATCACCTGATGCTCCGACTCACGGATTTCATCATCGACTGCCCGGACCCGATGAAGCTGGCGGCCTTCTACGCCGCGGTGACGGGTCGCCCGGTCAAGCAGGGCAGTGACGAGGAGTGGGCCGGCATCCGGTTCGGCGAGGTCGAGCTGGCCTTCATCCGGGTGGCGGGGTACCGCGCCCCGCAGTGGCCCGACGGCGAGCACCCCAAGCAGTTCCACCTCGACTTCGAGGTCGACGACATCGAGGCCGAACAGCGCCGCGTCCTGACCCTCGGCGCGACCCTGAAGCAGGATTTCGTCGGCCCCGAAGGCTACGGATGGCGGGTCTACACCGACCCCGTCGGCCACCCCTTCTGCCTCTGCCGCAACAAGGGTGTCACCTGGACCGACCAGGGTCCCGTCTGGCCCGACCGGCTCGACTGAGCCGAGACAGCGGTATCAGGTCGCGGGGACACCGCCACCTCGGCCCCCGGAGTCGGTCATCCGACGACGACGGGCCCGCCTCCCGGGTAGGGAGAGGCGGGCCCGTCGTCGTCGGATCAGTGCTCGGCGGTGCGCCGGGTGCCGGAGTAGTACTCGAAGAGCAGGCCGCAGGCGGCGAAGATGACCAGCACCAGGCCCAGGCCGAGCAGCCAGAACTGCCAGAACACCAGGCCGAGGCCGGCGATCGCGGCGGCCAGCGCCAGCCCGAACGGCCAGTAGCTGCCGGGGCTGAAGAAGCCGATCTCGCCCGCGCCGTCGGCGATCTCCCCGTCCGGCCGGTCCTCCGGGCGCAGGTCGATACGGCGGGAGACGAACCAGAAGAAGCCGCCGCACATCGCGCAGAGCAGGAAGGACAGCAGCAGGGCCACCGTGCCGACCCACTCGACGTGGCCGCCGGAGTCGCCGTACGTCCACGCGCCGTAGAGGGCCGTCGCGCCGAGCAGGAACACGGCGATGATCAGGAAGATACGCCACTCGGTCTTCATGCCGGATACCTCAGTTTCCCGCGCTCGCGGACGCGTCGTCCGGGTTGAAGTTGTCCTTCGTACGACGGGTGTCGAAGGGCTGCGTGGTCTTCGCGTACGGATCCTGGCCGATGGCGGTCAGCGCCTCCTGCGTCGACTTGCCATCCCGCTTGGCCGCGAGGAACTGGTCGTACGCCTCCGGGGAGACCACCCGCAGCTCGAAGTTCATGAAGGCGTGGTAGCTGCCGCACAGCTCGGCGCAGCGGCCCACGTACGCGCCCTCGGACTCCAGCTTGGAGACCTCGAACACGTTACGGATCTTGCCGGGCATCACGTCACGCTTGAACAGCAGCTCCGGCACCCAGAACGAGTGGATGACGTCGCGGCTGGTCTCCTCGAACCGGATGGACCGGTTGGTCGGCAGCACCAGCACCGGAATGACCTCGCTGGTGCCCAGCACCGACGCCACCGTGTTCGCCTCGGTGCCCTGACCGTCGCGGTAGTTGAACTGCCAGTTCCACTTGAACGCGACGACCTCGACGGTGACGTCGGGGTTCTTCGTCGTACGCACCACGTCGGTCTGGACCACCGCCGTGTAGTAGAACAGCACGGAGACGATCAGGATCGGCGCGATGGTGTAGAGGAACTCCATCGGCAGGTTGTAGCGGGTCTGCACCGGCAGTTCGTTGCCGCGCTTGCGGTAGCGCACGACGCACCAGAAGATCAGGCCCCAGACGAAGACACCGACCGCCAGGGCGGCGATGCAGGAGGCGATCCACAGGTCGTACATCCGGTGCGACTCGGGGGTGATGCCACCCTGCGGCCAGCCGAAGCCGTCGACCGAGCGGCCGACGTCACACCCGGTGAGCAGAACCAGCAGCGCAGCTCCGCCGAGACCGAGCCCGGCGAGCCGGCCAGCACCACGCCGCCGACGCACACCGGCTCCGGGGGAAGCACCGTGCCGTACGGCCGACGGCCGTACCTCCGAACTCCTTGCGACCACCTGGTCCTGCCTCCCTAGCGCGCCGCGGTGGGGTATTCCATCAGCACCGACGGCAAAGGCGTCACCGACGGTCGCAGATTACTCGACCATGGCGGGCTCGACGGTCTTGGGGTCAGTGTCCGCCCCCATCGGGGGGTGCCGTCCGCATCCGACGCGATAGCGTCTGCGGTCGTGAGTGCCCACCCGGTCTACCTGGACGCGGCCACCGCCGCGCCGCTGCACCCGGTGGCCCGGCAGGCGCTGCTGGCCGCCCTCGACGACGGCTGGGCCGACCCCGCCCGCCTCTACACCCGGGCCCGCCGCGCCGGGCAGCTCCTCGACGCCGCCCGCGAGGCCACCGCCGACACCCTCGGCGTCCGCCCCGACGAGGTCTCCTTCACCCCCAGCGGTACGCACGCCGCGCACTCCGCCGTGCTCGGTGGCCTGCTCGGCCGGCAGCGGGCCGGGGCGACGCTGGTGCACTCGGCGATCGAACACTCGGCGGTGCTGCACGCCGCGCAGCGGCACGTGGCGGCCGGTGGGGTCGCCACGTCCGTACCGGTGGACCGGCTCGGACGCCTCGACCTGGCCGCCTGGTCGGCGGCGGTGCGCTCCCCCGGGGTGGCGCTGGCGACGCTGATCGGGGCCAGTCACGAGGTGGGCACCGTGCAGCCGGTCACCGGGGCGGCCGACGCCTGCGCCGCCGTCGGGGTGCCGCTGTACGTCGACGCGGCCCAGCTCGTCGGCCGGATGCCGGTGCCCGCCGGCTGGTCGGTGCTGACCGCCAGCGCGCACAAGTGGGGCGGTCCACCCGGGGTCGGGCTGCTCGTGGTCCGCAAGGGCACCCGGTGGGAGTCGCCGTGGCCGGCCGACGAGCGGGAGTTCGGGCGTACCCCCGGGGTGGTGAACCTGCCGGCGGTGGTGGCGGCGGCGGCGAGCCTGCGCGCGGCGGCGGCCGACGCGGCGGCCGAGGCGGCCCGGCTGACGCCCCTGGTGGACCTGATCCGGTCCCGGGTCGCCGCCGAGGTGCCGGACGTGGAGGTGGTCGGCGACCCGGTGGACCGGCTCCCCCACCTGGTGACGTTCTCCTGCCTGTACGTCGACGGCGAGGTGCTGCTGCACGCGCTGGACCGGCGCGGCTTCGCCGTCTCCTCCGGTTCCTCCTGCACCTCCTCCACGCTGCGCCCGTCGCACGTGCTGGAGGCGATGGGGGTGCTGTCGCACGGCAACGTCCGGGTCTCGCTGCACCGGGAGACCACCGGGACGGACGTGGAACGGTTCCTCGCCGAGCTGCCCGGGATCGTCGCCGAGCTACGCGCCGACGCCGGCGTGGTGGGCCTGTGACCGGGCCGGACGACCTCCCCACCGGACCGGCCGGCGACGGGCCGGACGACGGCAGGCCGGCCGACGACGGGGCCGGGCCGGTGGGCCGCCCAGCCGGGGCCAGCAGCGACGGGTCCGGGCCGGTGGAGGTGCTGGACTGTCGAGGGCAGCGCTGCCCACTGCCGGTGATCGCGCTGGCCCGCCGGCTGCCGGAGCTGCCCGTCGGCACGGTCCTGCGGGTCCTCGCCGACGACCCGGCCGCGGCCGTGGACATCCCCGCCTGGTGCCGGATGCGCGCCCAGGAGTTCGTCACCACCACCCCCGACGGCCCAGGCTACGAAGTACGCCGCACCCACTAACCCACCCCTCTACCCCCTCCACCGCCCCTGTCGATCATGGAGTTGTGGTGGCCGATCTGCGGCATTACTGCCGCTTCGAAGGCACCACAACTCCATGATCGACAGGGGCGGTGGGGGTGGGGGTGTCGATCCAGATCAGGCGGAGGCGGCGACCGGTGCGGGCGAAGAGGCGCAACGCGCTCTCGGCGGTGGCGAAGTGCCCGGTCGACGTTCTCCCGTCGTGGCGCAGCAGGGCGCTGTCGGGGAAGGCCAGGCCCCAGGCGAAGACCGCGCCGTCGAGGCGGTCGCCGTACTCCTCGCAGAGCGCGAACCGGCGTGGGGCGAACTCGTTCGCGAGTTCGACGAGCATCAGGTGGAACTCCTCGGGCGTGCCGAGCGGCGCGGGGTCAGGCATGAGCACCTCCAAGAGTCGTTGCTATACGTATAGCCCTGATCCTTGCTCGTCGGAAGACTCGACGGCATGATGTTCTCGTCGGTACACGTGGTGGAGGCGATACATGGGCAGGCGAACAGATCCTTCGGCGCTGCGCTGGCTGATCGGTGCCGAGCTGGGTCGGTATCGCCGCGAAGCACCGATGACGCTGACCGAACTGTCGGCCAGCACCGGCATCGGCAAGCCGAAGCTCGGCCACATGGAGACCGGCCGTTACCAGCAGTTTCCCGAGGACATCGCGGCCGTGCTCCGCGCCTGCGGGGCCGACCAGCCTGCGATCGACCGGCTCACCACGCTGGCCGGCCGCTCCGACGCCAAGACCTGGTGGGCACCCTGGGCCGCAGTGATGCCGGACTGGTTCAAGACGTACGTCGGGCTGGAAGGGCTGGCCGACGGGGCGTTCGTGTTCGAGTCGATGGTCATCCCCGGTCTGCTCCAGACCGAGGAGTACGCCCAGGCGCTGACCCTGGGCACCGGGTTCGTCCGCCCCGACCACGCCGAGCGTTTCGTGTCGTTCCGGCAGACCCGGGCCCGGCGGCTCACCGACGACGACCCGCTCACCCTGCACGCGGTGATCGGCGAGGCGGCGCTGCGGCTACGGGTCAACGGCGACGAGACCCGACGGGCGCAGCTCGCCCACCTGGCCACCATGTCCGAGCTGCCGAACGTCACCGTGCAGGTGCTCCGCCCCGAGGACGGCCCACACGCCGCCGGCGCGATCGGCAAATTCGTCCTGCTGGACTTCGCCAACGTGCGCCCGATCGCCTACACCGAGGTGCTCGACGGGGCGATCTACGTGCAGGACCCGGACGGTGTCCGCACCTATAGCATGGTGGCAGACAACCTGCGCCAGGTCGCCCTCTCACCCGCCGAGTCGCGCGCGTTGATCAGGGAGTTGGCCGGCGCGGCCTAGCGCCCCCCGGAGGCCACCGTGCGCACCCCCGACCCCACCACCGCCCGCTGGTTCACCAGCAGCCGCAGCACCAACAACGGCGACTGCGTCGAGTGTGCCGTCCTGCCCGACGGGGTGGCGGTGCGGGACAGCAAGGACCGGTCCGGCCCGGTGCTGGTCTTCCCCGCCCGTCAGTGGGCGGCGTTCGTCGCCGCCACCCCGGCCCGCTCCCCCGGTCAGGCCGGCTGACCTCGCCCGACGCGAGTCGGCGGCCTTCCCCGAAATTCAGCCGCCAGCCGAACCGGCCGCACGCCAGGTGCCCGGACCGGGACCGGGACAGCCAGGTGCCCGGACCGGGACAGCCAGTCGGGCCGGGATCAGGTGAGGTACCGCAGGATCGCCGGGAGCGGGTCGATCGGGATGGTGGTGTCGACCACCAGGCGGGGGCCGATCAGCGGCTCGTACCCCGTGCCACGTTGCCGGGTCTGCTCCCAGGTCGGGGCGAGCGGGTCGGCCGTGTGCCGGGCCTCGACCCGGCGGCGCAGTTCCGCCTCGTCGCCGCAGTACACCTCGATCAGCCGCAGCGGCACCCCGGCGCGTTCGGACAGCTCGAACCAGAGCCCCCGGGTGCCGGCCGCCGGGTTGGCCGCGTCGACCACCACGCTGGTGCCCAGCCCCAACTGCACCTCGGCCAGCCCGGCCAGCGCGTCGTAGCCGGCCTGGCCCGGCCCGGGGCCGGTCAGCCCGTGCCGGGCCAGCGCCCGCTCGACCGGGTCGACCGCCAGCACCGCCGCGCCCAACGCCACGCCGACCTGCCGGGCGAGGGTGCTCTTGCCCACCCCCGGCAGGCCGGCGAACACGACCAGGAGCTGCGTCATGGCACCAGGTGCGGCCGAACGTCCTCGGCGGCGGCGTCACCGTACGACTCGGCCAGCCGCTTGACGAACAGGTCGCGGCGCACGTCGTACTCCTGGGTGCCGACCGTCTCCAGCACCAGGGTGGCCAGCAGCGAGCCGACCTGGGCGGCGCGTTCCAGGCCGAGGCCCCAGGACAGAGCGGCGAAGAAGCCGGCCCGGAAGCCGTCGCCGACCCCGGTCGGGTCGACGGCCCGGATCTCCCGGGCGATCGGTACCCGGAACGGCTCCGCGTCCCGGGTGGCGATCTCGACGCCGTCCTTGCCGAGGGTGGTGACCCGGACCTTCACCCGCTCCAGGAGCTGGGCGTCGGTCAGGCCGGCCTTGCTCTGCAGCAACGACTTCTCGTAGTCGTTGGTCATCAGGTACTCGGCGCCGTCGATCAGCGAGACCACGTCCGCGCCGTCCATCCGGGCGAGCTGCTGGGACGGGTCGGCGACGAAGGCGTAGCCCCGGTCCCGGCACTCGGCCGAGTGCCGGATCATCGCCTCCGGGTCGTTCGCGCTGACCAGGACCAGGTCGAGGCCACCGAGCCGGTCCGCGACGGGGCCCAGCTCGATGTTGCGGGCCTCGCTCATCGCACCCGCGTAGAACGAGGCGATCTGGCACATGTCGGTGTCGGTGGTGCAGACGAAGCGGGCGGTGTGCGCCACCTCACTGACGTGCACCGAGTCGCAGTCCACACCGTGCCGCTCCAGCCAGGAACGGTAGTCGGCGAAGTCGGCGCCGACCGCGCCGAGCAGGATCGGACGCAGCCCGAGCTGCCCCATGCCGAAGGCGATGTTGGCGGCCACCCCGCCCCGGCGCAGCACCAGGTCGTCCACCAGGAAGGAGAGCGACACCTTGTGCAGCTGGTCGGCGATGAGCTGGTCGGCGAAGCGACCCGGGAAGCTCATCAGGTGGTCGGTCGCGATCGAGCCGGTCACGGCGATCTTCATGTCAACCCTCGGGGTCGGGAGCACGGCGCGGGTCAGCCTACCGGTCCGGGCGGGACGACGAGGGGGCCGTCCCGGCGCGGGACGGCCCCCTCGGACGGACCTGGACTCTCAGCTGAACGAGTCGCCGCAGGCGCAGGAGCTGCCCGCGTTCGGGTTGTCGATGGTGAAGCCCTGGGCGTCGATCCGGTCGGCGAAATCGATGGTCGCCCCGGTCAGGTAGGGGGCGCTCATCCGGTCGACGACGACCTCGACCCCGCCGAAGTCGGTGACGACGTCACCGTCGAGCGAACGCTCGTCGAAGAAGAGCTGGTATCGCAGGCCGGAGCAGCCACCCGGCTGCACCGCGACCCGCAGCCGCAGGTCGTCGCGGCCCTCCTGCTCGATCAGGGCCTTGACCTTCTGCGCCGCGACGTCGGTGAGGACGACGGAAGTGGGGGCCTGGGCCTCGGTCGGGTCGGTCTGCGCTGGCGTGGTCACGTGGAAATCTCCCTGCGCGGTATGGGTCCGGACATCTTGGCCAACAGCACGTCGCGGCCAGTGATTCCCGGTGTGGTCCACCTCCGATGGTACGCCGCCCCGGCGGAGCCCACCCGGCCGGCGCGATCGTCGCCGCCGCCCGCTCCCGGTGGCCCGGCCACCGGCTCACCGGCGGACCCGGCCCGGCAGCTCAGCGGCTCCACTGCCGGGCCAGCCGCGCCCCCAGCGCCCGCAGTCCCTCGGCGGGCCGGCCCATCGCCGCCGCCACCCCGCCGCGTTCCTCCCCGCCGAAGTGCTCCACCAGGCTGTACGCCTCGGTCACCCCGGCGGAGGCGGCCTCCCGCCGGCCGGTGCTCACCCGCCCGGCCAGCACCACGCAGGGCACCCCCCGGTCGCGGGCCGCCCCGGCCACCCCGGCGACCACCTTGCCGCGCAGCGACTGGTGGTCGAACGAGCCCTCCCCGGTGATCACCAGGTCGCAGTCGTCCAGCGCGGCCTCCAGCCCGATCGCCCGGCCCACCAGGTCGATGCCGGATTCGCAGCGCCCACCGAGGGCGAGGATCGCCGCGCCGAGGCCGCCGGCCGCGCCACCCCCGGGCAGCGTGCCCAGGCCGGGCGGGCAGCCGGGCAGGTCCCGTTCCAGCACCGCCGCCCAGCGTTCCAGCGCAGCGTCGAGCAGCAGCACGTCGGCCCGGTCGGCACCCTTCTGCGGCCCGTAGACGCTGCTCGCGCCGTGCAGGCCGAGCAGCGGGTTGTCCACGTCGGTGGCGGCGACCAGGGTGGCGTCGCGCAGCCGGGGCGTCCCGTCGAGGGCCGCGACGGCCCTCAGCGCCGCCCCGCCGTACGGCAGGGCCCGGCCGGCGTCGTCGAGCGGGGTCGCGCCGAGCGCGGCGAACAGGCCGGCCCCGCCGTCGTTGGTGCCGGAGCCGCCCAGCCCGACCACCACCGTCCGGGCCCCGTGCTCGACGGCGGCGGCGACCAGCGCGCCGAGGCCGTAGGAGGTGGTGGCCTTCGGGTCGCGTTCGGTGGCGGACAGCAGGTGCAGCCCGCACGCCTGGGCGCTCTCCAGGTAGCCGACGCCGTCGGCGGTGAGCAGGATCTCACCGGTGACGGGCCGGCCCAGCGGGTCGACGGTCGGCACCGCCACCCGGCGGCCGTCGAGCGCGCCCGCGAGCACCGTGACGAAGCCCGGCCCACCGTCGGCGAGGGGACGGATGAGCAGCTCGCCGGCGGCGTCGACCTCGCGCCACCCGGCGGCGACGGCGGCCGCCACCTCCGGGGCCTCAAGGGTGCCGGCGAACTTGTCCGGGCAGAGCAGCACGCGCATGCCCCGAGTGTGGCAGGACACATCGGCGCGGGGCAGTGTGGCAGCCCACACCGGCAGCGGTCGTGCGAACGTCCCGTTGTGGGACCATGAGGATGTGACTTCGACCTGGGTGGAACCCTCCAACACGGCGACCGCGCTGCTGCTCCTCGGCCGCGGCAGCGACCCCGCCACCGAGCGTGGCGTGGAGTGTCCGGGAGACCTGCCGGCGCCGAGCGACCCGGACCTGGTGGCCCGGGCGACGGCGGCGAAGGCCGCGCTGGGCACGAAGGTGTTCGTCCTCGGCCACCACTACCAGCGCGACGAGGTGATCCAGTTCGCCGACGTCACCGGCGACTCGTTCAAGCTGGCCCGGGAGGCCGCGGCCCGGCCCGACGCGGAGTACATCGTCTTCTGCGGCGTGCACTTCATGGCCGAGAGCGCCGACATCCTCACCACCGACGCGCAGCGGGTGATCCTGCCCGACCTGGCGGCCGGCTGTTCGATGGCGGACATGGCGGTGCTGTCGCAGGTCGAGCGGGCCTGGGAGGTGCTGACCGACCTGGGTGTCGCGGCGGACACCGTCCCGGTGACGTACATGAACTCCTCGGCCGACATCAAGGGTTTCGTCGGCCGTAACGGCGGCGTGGTCTGCACCTCGTCGAACGCCAGGCGGGCGCTGGACTGGGCGTACGCGCAGGGTTCGAAGGTGCTGTTCCTGCCCGACCAGCACCTCGGCCGCAACACCGCCGTGCTGGAGCTGGGCTACTCGCTCGACGACTGCGTGCTCTACGACCCGCACAAGCCGAACGGTGGGCTCACCGCCGAGCAGGTGCGCGACGCGAAGATGATCCTGTGGCGGGGGCACTGCTCGGTGCACGGCCGGTTCACCCTGGACAGCGTGCAGGACGTCCGGGCCCGGGTGCCCGGGGTCACCGTGCTGGTGCACCCGGAGTGCCGGCACGAGGTGGTCACGGCCGCCGACCAGGTCGGTTCGACGGAGTACATCATCAAGGCGATCGAGGCGGCCCCGGCCGGCTCGGCGTGGGCGGTCGGCACCGAGCTGAACCTGGTGCGCCGGCTGGCGCTGGCCCACCCGGACAAGCAGATCATGTTCCTGGACAAGGCGGTCTGCTACTGCTCCACGATGAACCGGATCGACCTGCCGCACCTGGTCTGGGCGTTGGAGGAGCTGGTCGCCGGCCGGGTGGTCAACCAGATCACGGTCGACGCGGACACCGCGCACCACGCCCGGGTGGCGCTGGACCAGATGCTCGCGCTGCCGGGCGTCGACACCCCGCCCCCCGCCACGACCTGATCACCCGAAGTCACCACCGAGGTGCGGAATCGTACCGGATTCCCGGTTCGTTCCCGTACCGGTGCGGTGACCGATTCCCATTTCGTCACGGAGGGCTATGCTGCCGGGGCGACGTACCACGGGGACCGTTTTGAGCCGGCCCCGTTCCGGGTAGCTGGACAGCTCGTACCGGACAGCTGGACAGCATGCCCCATCATCGACTCACCCCGCACCACCCGACGCGCGCTGGAGGTTTGCGTTGACGGACGACGTCCTGGTCGTACACGGAGGTACCCCGCTCGAAGGGCGGATCCGCGTGCGCGGCGCGAAGAACCTGGTCTCCAAGGCGATGGTCGCGGCCCTGTTGGGCGACTCGCCCAGCCGGCTGTTCGACGTCCCCAAGATCCGTGACGTCGAGGTGGTCCGCGGGCTGCTCGGCCTGCACGGCGTGAAGGTGACCGACGGCACCGAGGACGGCGAGCTGGTCTTCGACCCGTCCAACGTCGAGAGCGCCAGCACCGACCAGATCAACGTGCACGCCGGTTCCAGCCGGATCCCGATCCTGTTCTGCGGCCCGCTGCTGCACCGCCTCGGCCACGCCTTCATCCCCGACCTGGGCGGCTGCCACATCGGCCCGCGCCCGATCGACTTCCACCTCCAGGCGCTGCGCGAGTTCGGCGCGACCGTCGACAAGACCCCCGAGGGTCTGCACCTGTCCGCGCCGAACGGGCTGCACGGCACCAAGTTCGCCCTGCCGTACCCGAGCGTCGGCGCGACCGAGCAGGTGCTGCTGACCGCGGTGATGGCCGAGGGCGTCACCGAGCTGCGCAACGCCGCCGTCGAGCCCGAGATCATCGACCTGATCTGCATCCTGCAGAAGATGGGCGCGATCATCAAGGTGCACACCGACCGGGTGATCGAGATCCAGGGCGTCAAGAAGCTGCACGGCTACACCCACCGGCCGATCCCCGACCGGATCGAGGCGGCGAGCTGGGCGGCGGCGGCGCTGGCCACCCGGGGCCACGTCGAGGTGCTCGGCGCGCAGCAGGCCGACATGATGACCTTCCTGAACATCTTCCGCTCCGTCGGCGGCGAGTACGAGGTCACCGACGCCCGCCCGCCGAAGCTCGGCGACCCGGGCCAGGAGGGCGGCATCCGGTTCTGGCACCCGGGCGGCGAGCTGAACGCGGTGGCGCTGGAGACCGACGTGCACCCCGGTTTCATGACCGACTGGCAGCAGCCCCTCGTGGTCGCGCTGACCCAGGCCCGGGGGCTGTCGATCGTCCACGAGACGGTCTACGAGCAGCGCCTGGGCTACACCGAGGCGCTGAACACCATGGGCGCCAACATCCAGGTCTACCGGGACTGCCTCGGCGGCACCCCGTGCCGGTTCGGCAGGCGCAACTTCAAGCACTCCGCGGTGATCGCCGGGCCGAGCAAGCTGCACGCCGCCGACCTGGTCATCCCGGACCTGCGGGCCGGGTTCAGCCACCTGATCGCGGCGCTCGCCGCCGAGGGCACCTCCCGGGTGTACGGCGTCGACCTGATCAACCGGGGCTACGAGGACTTCGAGGCGAAGCTGGCCAGCCTCGGCGCGCACGTCGAGCGGCCGTAACCAGCCGCGTCCCCCGACCGGCCCCGACCGCCGCCGTCGGCCCGGCCGACCCGCTCCAGCGAGCGCCCGGTGCACCCGTGATGTGCACCGGGCGCCGTCGTATGGCTACCCTTCACCTCGTGCCGTCGCTGTTTCGCCGCAAGTCCGCCGACTCCGACTCCTCCGCCACCGCCCCGGTGGTGACCGAGGAGCCACCCGCCGCGCGCCCCCGGGGCTACACCCCGAGCAAGAAGGAACTGGGCGTCGAGACCCCGAAGCGGCCGGTCGCCGGCCGCCGGCCGGCCGGCCCGACCCGACCGCTGACCAAGGAGGAGGCCCGGGAGCAGCGTCGCAAGGCGCGCACCGAGGCCGCCGCCGAGTTCCGCCGCGAGGGCGGCCCCCGGGACCGGGGGCCGGAACGGCTGCTCGCCCGCAACGTGGTCGACTCCCGGCGGACCGTCGGCACCTGGTTCTTCGGCGGCGCGTTGATCGTGCTGATCGGGTCGAACGCGGCGATGCCGCAGGTGATCCGGCTCGCCTCCAACGTGGTGTGGGGTGCGCTCGCGCTCGGCGTGGTGATCGACTCGGTGCTGATCTCCCGGCGGATCAAGAAGCTGGTGCGGGAACGCCACCCCAACAGCGGCGAGCGGATGGGGTCGCTCTACCTCTACGCGATCATGCGGTCGATCACCTTCCGCCGGATGCGCGCCCCGGCCCCCCGGGTGAACATCGGCGACCCGATCTGACAGGCGGTCAGGACGGGCGGCGCGGGTCGGGGGCCGGGCTCCGGTAGAGCCGGGCCACCACGTCCTCGATGTCCGGTTCGACGATCGAGAGGTCACGCAGCGCGGCCAACCCGGCCAGCGCGGAGACCACCTCCGCCACCCCCGCCGACTCCAACGCGTAGACCAGCCGGTGGCCGTCCGCCTCGACCCGGTGCAGCGCCGCCCCCGCCGGTCGCGGCGGGACCGCCAGCGGGGCGTCCAGGTCGGCGACGACGAGCCGGCGGGAGCCGTACCGGGCGTGCAGGGCGGCGATCGTCCCGTCGTGCACCACCCGGCCGTGGTCCACCACCACCAGCCGGGCGCAGAGCCGCTCGATGTCGGCCAGGTCGTGGGTGGTGAGCACCAGCGTGGTGTCGCCGGTGCGGCCCAGCTCGGCGAGGAACCCCCGGACGGCCTGCCGGCTCACCACGTCCAGCCCGATGGTCGGCTCGTCGAGGAAGAGCACCTGCGGGTCGTGCAGCAGCGCGGCGGTCAACTCGCCCCGCATCCGCTGCCCCAGCGAGAGCTGACGGACCGGGGTGGCCAGGAAGTCGTCCAGGTCGAGCAGGTCACGGCAGCGGCGCAGCCGGGCGGCGTGCGCGGCGGCCGGCACCCGGTAGAGGTGCCGCAACAGGTCGAACGAGTCGGCCAGCGGCAGGTCCCACCAGAGCTGGGAACGCTGGCCGAAGACCACCCCGATCCGCAGCGCCAGCCGGGTCCGGTCGGCGACCGGGCGCAGCCCGCACACCCGGGCCCGCCCCGCCGACGGGGTCAGCACCCCGGTGAGCATCTTCAGGGTGGTCGACTTGCCCGCCCCGTTCGGGCCGATGTAGCCGAGCAGCTCGCCGCGCTCCACCCGCAGGTCGATGCCGTCCACGGCGGTGACGGTCCGTTTCTCCCGCCGCAGCCGGCCCGCCTTCACCCGTACCGTGAACTCCTTGCGCAGCCCGTCCAGCTCGATGACGCTCATGACCCCGTACTCCGGTAGTGGCGGATGCCGGTGCGCCAGGCCGCCGCCGCGACCGCGACGGCGACCAGCGCCACCCCCGGCGCGGCCCAGCCGGCCCACGACGGCAGGCCCAGCGGGTCGGCGCGGCCCAGCAGCGCCAGCGCCGGCTGGTAACTGACGAAGGCGAACCCCAGGCCGTACGCGAACGCGGCCCGGAACCAGCCGTCGAAGACGGTCGCCGGGTACGTGGTGAAGTCCCGCCCGCCGTAGGTGACCGAGTTGGCCAGCTCGCCGGAGTCGACCCACCAGAACGAGACGGTGGCGGTGGCCACGAAGAGCGACCCGAAGAACACCACCCCGGCCAGCGGGGCGACCACCGCCAACGCCACCCGGGCCGGCGTCCAGTCGATCCCGGCCGAGGTCAGCGCCACCACCAGCACGCCCACCCCGAACAGGCCCCGGGACACCTTGCGCAGCGGCAGGTTCATCAGCAGCAGTTGGGGCAGCGCGCCGAGCGGGCGCAGCAGCACCGCGTCGAACAGGCCGGTCCGCACGTGGGTGGGCAGCCGCTCGATGTTGCCGACCAGCAGGTCCGCCACGGCGAAGGCGCTCGACGACAGCCCCACCATCACCAGCGTCTCGCGCAGCGTGAACCCGCCCAGCTCCCGGGTCACCCCGTAGATCACCAGGACGGTGACCACGTCGAACACGGTGGCCCCGACGTTGCCCACCAGGTCCAGCAGGAACGACGCCCGGTAGGTGGTCTGCGCGCGGGCCTGCGCCCCGAGCAACGCCCGGTACGCCCCGAACGTCCCACCCGGCCGGGCGGGACGGTCCGCCGCGGTCACCGCCGTCCGGTGCTCAACCACCCTGCACCACCAGGCGACGTTCGGCCCGCCGCTGCACCAGCCGGCAGGCGGCCAGCACCAGCACCGCCCAGCCGAGCTGGAGCGCGACCAGGCCCACCTGGACCGCCGGCGGGTCCCGCTCCACCAGCACGTCGAGCGGGGTCTGCATCAGGCTCGGGAACGGGGTGCCGAACCACAGCACCAGTTGCAGCCAGTCGGGCAGGAACCGCAGCGGGAAGTAGAGCCCGGCCAGCACCCCCGAACCGAGGGTCCACAGCAGCACCGGGCCCCGCGCGTCCTGCCACCAGTAGGCGGCGGCGTTGACCAGGAACCGGCAGCCGAAGCAGAGCACCACGGCGGTCACCACGGAAACCACGAACAGCCCGACGGTGGGCCACCGGGACGGCAGGTAGACGTCGAAGAACAACGGCCCCACCAGGACCGGCGGCAGCAGCCGGGCCAGTGCCGCGTACCCGGCCCGACCCAGGTCGGTGGCGAGGTAGCTGGTCACCGGGTGCACCGGGCGGAGCAGGTCGGCGGCCACGTCGCCGGTACGGATCCGGTCCGCCAGGTCCGTCCAGCCCCAGAGCAGCACGACGGCGAGTAGCCCCTGACCCA
Organism: Micromonospora wenchangensis; assembly: GCF_002210435.1. GTDB lineage: Bacteria > Actinomycetota > Actinomycetes > Mycobacteriales > Micromonosporaceae > Micromonospora > Micromonospora wenchangensis. Next base: position 40,863 of record NZ_MZMV01000024.1, on the reverse strand, counting down.
TCCAGACGAACGTGGCGAGCCGGGGCCGGTCGTACCCGCCGACGGTCCCGGAACCGGCCGCGGCCAGCAGCACCGCGCAGTGCAGGAAGCCGAACACGGTGTTGGTCACGGCCCCGGCCAGGGCCGCCTGGCGGTACGTTGAGTAGCGACGGAAGCCGGCCCGGGATATGGCCCCGAATGTCCGGAACCATCGGGTAACGTTTGCGCTCGTGGACGGTGCCGCAGTGGCGGTGACCGAGCCCACGCCGTTACCCTCCTTCCGCAGCCCCGCCATGCCGGACGGGGGACTCTACCGGCATCCCGGGGCGCCCTGCACGACAATTTGCAACGAGGTGACACCGCCGTGAGCGAGCGACGCGAGCCGGGCATCGGGCCGCGCCGCACGCGTGGACCCGGAGCCCCCCGGTGACGGGCTGGTCCGACCGATGGGACGCCCCCGCGGAACCGTCCTGGGTGATCGAGCCGACCAGCGAGTGGCACCCGCAGTTCCCCGGCCAGCGCTATCCCGGCGACCTCGGCTCGCAGTACGCCGACCCCCGGGGACGGGTCACCGCCTCCGGCCGCGCCGAGGTGCCCCCGCTCGCCCCGACCCGCTCCGACGGCACGTACCTCGGCCGGTCCTGGTCCGACCTGGACGACGGGCCGCCCCGCCGGGACGACCCCCGCGACGAGCGGCACGGCGACCACGACCCGTACCGCCGGCTGGCCGACGAGACGTACCGGGCACCCACGGACGAGACGTACCGGGCACCCACCGACGAGGCGTACCGGCGGCCGTCGGACGAGCCGATCTGGCAACGGGAACGCCGGCAGCCCGCACCCGGGCGGCACGACGACCGACCCGACGTCGACCGGCGGACCGACCGGGTCAGTTGGTCGGACCGTCGCCGGGGCGGCGGCGAACCGGCACCGACCGGTTGGCACCGCGACCGGGCCGACACCGACCGGTACGACAGCCCGCCCCGGCAGGAGCGCAGCGCCCCCGGGATCACGCCGGTCTCCCCCGGCCGCCCGCCCGTGTCCCCCGCGCCCCGCCACGAGCCGCCCCGCGACCGCCCCGACCGGTTCACCGAACCGGACTGGCGGCGCGAACCCGACGAGGGCCCGCCCCGGCGACGCACCACCAGCGAACGCCCCACCGCCGCACCCGGTCACCGGGTCGACGACGAGCCGCACCACCGCGCCGCCGACCGGTACGACCCGTACCCGGCCGGACCGGCACGGGGCGGTGACCTGCCCACCCGGTTCCGGGAGGACGACCCGCCCCGCCGGGACACCGACCGGCGGCCCGCCGCCCACGGGCACCCGGACCGGTGGCAGCGCCCGCTCCACGACGAGCCGCCGGTCCGCCCGCGCGACGACACCCCGCCCGGCCCTCCGCCGCGCCACGACGGCCGGTCGACGACGCCGGCCATCCCCGAGGAGCGGTGGCAGCACCCGCGTGGCCACGACGAGCGCCGGCCCGCGCAGCCGTACGAACCGGCGGCCCGCCACGTGGCGTACCCCGACCTGCGTCCGCAGGACGAGCCGTACCGCGAGCCGTGGGGTCGTACCGGCACCGGGCCCCGCCCGGCACGGGAACCGGACCACGGCCGCGACGGCCGGCCGGCGTACCCCCCACGGCACCCGGCCGAGCCGCCCACCCGCCACGAGGACCGTCCGGCGGCCTGGACCGGCCCGGGGCAGCCCGGCGACCGTCGTCCCGGCGCGGCCCCGGGACGTCCCGGCGTCGGTACGCCGCCCCTCGACCCACCGTCCGGCCGCCCGGTGTCCGGGGCGCCGGTCTCCGGGCTGCCGGTGTCACCGGCCCCGGTGTCGTCGCCCCCCGGCTCGACTGCGGCGGGCCCGCCCGCGACCGGTCCGTGGGGTCCCCGCCCCGGTCCTCCCCCACCGCCGGCCGGCACCCGGCCGGGTGGCTCCGACGCGCCGGCCCCGGCGGCCGGCCGGCGGACCCCCCTGCCGCCGGACGCCCCCGCGTCCCCCGCCGAGCTGCCCACCCGCAAGCGCCACGCCGCCGGCCGGCCGCCCGTCCCCGCCCCGGACCAGCCCACCCCGGTCTCCGCGCCGCCGGCCGCCCGGTTGCACATCGAGTTCCGCCGGCCGCCGGAGAGCACGCCACCGGTCGACCGGCCCACCGGACGTCCCCCGGTCGCACCCGCCACCGGGACCGACCGGCCCACCGAGCCGGGCACCGGCGGCCGGCCCCCGGCGGCACCCGCCACCGACCGGCCGGCCCTGGAGATCACCCCCGACCGGCCCCGCCGGTACGTTCCACCGGCACCGGTGACCGGCGGCACCGACCGTCCCGGCAGCGCCACCCGGCCCCCGTCGGAAGGTTCGGCGGCCTGGTTCCGGCCCGGCCGGTCGACCCCCACCCCGGCCACCCCGACGGACCGCACCACGGCGGACGGCACCGCGCCGGACCCGGCCACGGCCGGCCGCCCGGCCGCGCCCGACGGGACGCCGACCGGTGGCGCGGAGGTACCCGTGCCCCGCTCGCCGGCACCCCCGTCGCACCCCACCGACCCGGGTCCGGTCCCATCGGGCACCACCGGCGACCCGGGCCGGTCGACCATCCCGGCCGGCGACCCCGCCGACCCCGGTGGGCGGCCCGCCGTCGCCGCCGGGGCCGAGCCGCACACCGTGGACGGCCCGGCCGACGTCGGAGCCGCAGCCGGGCCACCCCGTGCCGGGCGTTCCGTACCGGCGACCCCCGACGCCCTGCTCGACGCCCCCGATCCGTTCGGCGCGACCCTCGGCACCGCCGGGAGTGGTCCGCCCGCGACGCCGGACCCGGTCACGCCGCCGGACGTTCCGGCCGGGACGAGCCCGCAGAACCGGTCCGACACGGTGGACGCCGACGCCGGCCCGACGCAGAGGTTCACCCCGGTCGCCCCCACCGGTACCGACCCGGCCGGCGACCACGCCGTCCCGGCGGCCGTCCCCGACCGCACCGTCCCGGTCTCCCCCGCCCCCGTCACCGGCAGCACCGTCACCGACCTGCCCGGGACCGCCCGGCCCGACACCGGCCTGCCCGAGTCCGCCCTGGCCGACATCGGCCTGCCCGGCAGCGCCCTGCCCGGCGGTGCGCGGCCCGGTACCGCCACGGCCCCACCGGCCGGCACCGCCACGGCCGGGGCCGGCCCGGTCGGCACCGCGGTGGGACGCGACGACCCGGCCCGTACCGGTCCCGCCGGCACCCGGCCGACGGACCCCGGACCGGCCGGCACCACCACGGAGGACGACGGAGCGGCCCGCACCGATCCGGGCGACACCGCATCGACCGGCACCGGTCCGGCCGGCACCGGCACCGGAGACGACGAGCCGTCCCGCACCACCCCCACCCGGACCGAACCCGACGGCACCGGACCGGCCAGTGCCCTGACCGACGGCACCGGACCGGGCAGCGCCGTGACCGACGGCACCGGACCGGGCAGCACCCTGACCGACGGCACCGTGACCGACGGCACCGGGACGGGCGGTGGCGGGACGGGCGGTGGCGGTCCGGCAGCCACGGTGACTGTCGGCGAGCAGCACGGACCGCCCTCGCCGGACCGGACCGTCCCGGTGGACCCCCGCGCGACTGCGGACCGGGCGGCACCCCCGGACCGACCCACCGCCACCGCTCCGGTGGCGACCGAGGACCGGGCCGGCACCACGGACCGGCCGGCAGGCACCGACCGGACCGCCGCCCCGGACCGGGCTGAGCCCGACGACCGGGCCACCATCCCGGACCGGCCGGCAGGCACCGACCGGCCGGCGGACACGGACCCACAGACGGACACGGACCGGGCCCGCACCACGCAGCGGGGGGCCACCGGAGACCGGGTCACCGAAGACCGGGCCGCCGCTGCGGGCCCGACCGTGGGCGTCCCGGCCGCACCCGGGGACGCCGCGACGGCGGCCCGGCCGACCGATCCGGAACAGGTGCTCGCCGGCTACCGGTGGCGGTTGGACCCGGAGACCCTGCGCGAGGTGGTCGACGATCCGGCGGAGCTACGGATCGTCCGCCGTCGGTTGACCGAGAAGCTCGCCTCGGCCCTGGACAACCGGGCCCGTGCCCGGCTGCTCAGCCTGCGGGCGGTGCTGTCCCGGCTGGTCGACGACCTGGACGACGCGGTGGCCGACGGCCGGCTCGCGTTGACCTACGCGGAGGCGACAGGTGAGCTGCGGCGTACCGCACTGGCCCGGGCGCGGCTGGCCGAGGCGCTGCGGTGGAAGGGTGAGTTCGCCGAGGCCGACCGGCTGTTCACCGAGGCCAACTCGACGGAACTGCCGGACCGGCTGCGCTCGGCGCTGCACGAGCACGCCGGCCGGTCCTGCTACGACCAGGGCCGGTTGATCGAGGCGTGTGGACACTTCGAACGGGCCCTGGACCTGTACCGGGCCGAGGACGCGGAGCTGACCGACCGGATCGCGGTGTGCCTGGACGCGGTGCACGCCCGCGCGGCGGGCCGGGGCGGCTTCGGGCCGTACCCGCGTAGTCGGGACGAGGTGCGGCACGGCCGCCGGTCCCCGCGCCCCACGCACGACGGCCAGGGTCGCTGGGGGTACGCCGACACCGACGGTGAACTCGTCGTCGACTACCGGTACGTCGAGGCGCAGCCGTTCCACGAGCGGATGGCCTGGGTACGCCGCCCCGACCAGGCCGGGTGGGAGCTGATCGACGAGACCGGCGGCGTCCTGCTCGGTCCCGCGTACGCCCGGGTGCTGGCCTTCTCCGACGGCCTGGCCTGGGTGTCGCAGGGCGGCGACGCCGACTGGTCGGCGATCGAACCGGACGGGACGGTGGTGGTGCCGGCGGGCTTCGAGGAGGTCAGGCCGTTCCGGGCCGGGGTGGCGGCGGTACGCCGGGGCGGCTGGGGGGCGGTGGACCGGCACGGTCGGTTGGTCGTCCCGCCGCGCTACCACGGGATCGACACGACGCTGTCCGACGGCCGCCGTCTCGACGGGTTCACCGACGAGGGGCTGGCCGTGGTGGAGTTGGCCGGCCGGCGGGGGGTGCTCGACCGCACCGGCACCGTGCTGGTCCGGCCGGTGCACCCGGCGCTGGTGGTGCACCCGGTGGCGTTCCTGGTCGGCGACGGGATGAACCACTGGGGGGCGCTGGACCGGCGGGGTGAGCCGCTGATCCCGCCGGTCCACCCGGACTGGGACACGGTGGTATCGGAGATCGACAGGCTGCTCGCCGACACCCACCCGGTGCTCTGACGCCGGTTGCGCCGACGGGTGCCCGGCACCGGACGGGGCTAGGGTCGGAGCATGGAATTCCGACACCTTGGCCGCTCGGGCCTCATGGTCAGTGAGATCTCGTACGGCAACTGGATCACCCACGGTTCGCAGGTCGAGGAGGAGGCGGCGCTGGCGTGTGTCCGGGCCGCCCTGGACACCGGCATCACCACCTTCGACACCGCCGACGTCTATGCCGGTACGCGGGCCGAGACGGTCCTCGGCAAGGCGCTGGCCGGGGAGCGCCGGGAGGGGCTGGAGATCTTCACGAAGGTCTACTGGCCGACCGGTCCCGGCCGCAACGACCGTGGCCTGTCCCGCAAGCACATCATGGAGTCGATCGACGGCTCGCTGCGTCGGCTCCAGACCGACCACGTGGACCTCTACCAGGCCCACCGGTACGACTACAGCACGCCGCTGGAGGAGACGATGGAGGCGTTCGCCGACGTCGTGCACGCCGGCAAGGCGCACTACATCGGCGTCTCGGAGTGGAAGGCGTCGCAGCTGCGCGAGGCGCACGCCCTCGCCCGGGAGCTGCGCATCCCGCTGGTGTCCAACCAGCCGCAGTACTCGATGCTGTGGCGGGTCATCGAGGCCGAGGTGGTGCCGGCCAGCGAGGAGCTGGGCATCTCCCAGATCGTCTGGTCGCCGATGGCGCAGGGGGTGCTGTCCGGCAAGTACCTGCCGGGTCAGCCGCCGCCCGCCGGTTCCCGGGCCACCGACGAGAAGTCCGGCGCGAACTTCATCGCGCAGTGGCTCAACGACGAGGTGCTGACCCGGGTGCAGCAGCTCAAGCCGCTCGCCGAGCAGGCCGGGCTGACCATGCCGCAGCTCGCCGTCGCCTGGGTGTTGCAGAACCCCAACGTCGCCTCGGCGATCATCGGCGCGTCCCGCCCGGAGCAGGTGCACGACAACGTCAAGGCCGCCGGGGTGACCCTGGAGGCCGACCTGCTCAAGGCCATCGACGACATCGTCGCCCCGGTCACCGAGCGCGACCCGGCCAAGACGGAGAGCCCGGCCAAGCGGCCCTGACCGGCTCCGGCCGCACCCCACCCCGGGATCGTCGCGGGGTGGGGTGCGGTCAGTTCTGCCAGAACCGGATCAGGGACAGCGCGGTGCCGTAGAGCCACGGCGGCAGCCCCAGCAGGTCGCTGAGCCAGAACACGGCGCTGAAGAACCAGCCGCCGATGCGCGGGTTCCACAGCAGCGCGAACAGCAGGATGAACCCGAACGGCGCGAAGAGGTCGTACATCCGGCGGTACTGCGGGCTGAGCCACGGCTGGATCATGTTGCCGCCGTCCAGGCCGGGCACCGGCAGCAGGTTCAGCACGCTCGCGGTGAGCTGGAGGAACGCCAGCAGCGCCACCCCGGCCCAGAACTCGACCGGGCCGCCCGCGTCGATGCCCACCCGCAGCACCACCACCAGCAGCAGGGTGAACAGCACGTTGGTGGCCGGGCCGGCGAGGCTGACCAGGGTGTGCCGCAGCCGGCCCGGGATGGCGTGCCGGTCCACCCAGACCGCCCCGCCGGGCAGGCCGATGCCGCCGAGCAGCACCACCACCACCGGCAGCACGATCGACAGCAGCGGGTGGGTGTACTTCAGCGGGTTCAAGGTCAGGTAGCCCCGGTGGGCGATGTCCCGGTCGCCGGCCCGGTAGGCGACCACGGCGTGCGCGTACTCGTGCAGGCACAGCGAGACCAGCCAGCCGGAGACGACGAAGAGGAACACGTCGAACCGGACGTTGCCGACCCCGTTCCAGGTGAGCACGCCGCTGGTCACGAAGAGCGCGACCAGGGCCAGGAAGACCGGGCTGGGCCGGAACGCCGCCCGGGGCACACCGAGCACCAGCGGCTCGCCCCCCGGGCGGTCGCCCGCCATCACTCCGCCGTCGGCAGCAGGCTCATCCGGTAGTCGACCCGGTCGTCCTCGACGAGCGTGACCGCGGTGACGCCGGACGAGGCGAGCTCCCGCCAGGTCTGGCCGATCCAGGACTCGGCGTCCGCCTGGCTGCTGAACGTCTCCGCCGGCCCGTCGACCGCTGCGCCGTCCGTGCCCTCGTACCGCCAGCTCCACGCCATGCCGCGTCTCCCCTCGCCGCTCAACCGTCCCCGGGGGACGGATCCCCGCAAGCGTAGTCGGCCGGCACCGCCGCGCACCGCACGCACGCCCCCGCACCCGGGTTCCGCCCAGCGTGACGGGTCCGGGCCGGCGGGCGGGGCCGGGTCGGGCGGCCTTAAGGTACGGGCATGTCGGTTGAGGGGTGGAACACGGTCCTGGTGCTCGGCGGTATCCGTTCGGGCAAGTCGGAGTTCGCCGAGTCCCTGGTGGCCGACGCGCCCACGGTGCGCTACGTGGCGACCTCGGCCGCCGCCGACCCGGACGACACCGAGTGGGCCACCCGGCTGGCCGCCCACCGGGCCCGCCGGCCGGGGAGCTGGACCACCGAGGAGACCGCCGACGACCCGCGCCGGCTGGCCGACGTGCTCGCCTCAGCCGGCCCGAACGAGACGCTGCTCGTGGACGACCTGGGCGGTTGGGTGACCGTGCTGCTCGACCCGGCCCACCAGCCGGCCGACGACGTCGCCACCATCACCGAACTGGCCGACGCGGTACGCGCCAGCGAGGCGCGGATCGTCCTGGTCAGCCCGGAGGTGGGGCTGTCGCTGGTGCCGACCACCCCGCTGGGGCGGGCGTTCGCCGACGCGCTGGGCGCCGCCAACCGGGCCGTCGCGGACGCCTGCGACGCGGTCGCGCTGGTGGTCGCCGGCCAGCCGGCCTGGCTGAAGCCGTCCGCGCCGCTCCCGCCGGTCGACGTACCCACCCGGGCCGCCCCGGCCGACGGGACGGACGGTGCCGTCCCGGCCGCCGCCGCGACGGTCCCGGCCGACGGGCCGCTGCCGGAGGTGCTCACCCCCACCGTGCCGCCGGCCCCGCGGACCCCGGCCGGCACGACCTGGACCACGCCGACCATGGCGCTGCCGGTGGTCGCCACCGGCCTGGTCATCCAGCCCGGCATGGAACTGCCGATGCCCGACGAGTACGCCGGCCCGCAGGCGGTGCAGCGGCTCGGCACCCTGGACCTGCCGAGGGCCGGGCTGGGCGTGCTGGAACGGGTGGTCGAGTTCGCCGCCGCCACCCAGGGCACCCCCACCCCGACGCCGTGGACGGACGTCCGGGTGCTGCTGCTGCACGGCGACCACACCGGTGGCGTGGCGGCCGGGGCACCGGTCGGCGAGTCGACCCGGCTGGCCCGGCAGGCCCGCGCCGGCCGGGGGGCGCTGGCCCGGCTGGCCGCCGAGAACGGGGCCGGTCTGCAGGTGGTGGACGCCCCGCCGGCCGCGCCGATCGAGCACGGGCCGGCGCTGGACGCCGACACCGTCGAGTCGGCGCTGCGCTACGGCTGGCGGCTGGCCGAGGAGGCCGCCGAGGCGGGCGTACGGCTGCTGGTGCTGGGGGCGTGCGGCGCGGGCGCGGAGGCCGCCGCCGCGGCGGTGCTGGTCGCGACGGCCGGCGCGGAGGCCCCGACGGTGCTCGGCCGGGTGCACACCGCCGACGGCGAGATCGACGACGCGGCCTGGATGGTGCGGTGCGCGACGGTCCGCGACGCGCTGCACCGCACCCGCCGCTCCCCCCGCGACGCCAAGGACATCCTGGCCGAGCTGGGTGGCGGTGACGTGGCGGTGGCCTGCGGGGTGCTGCTCGGGGCGACCGCCCGCCGGGTGCCGGTGCTGCTCGACGGGCCGGTCGGGCTGGCCGCCGGCATGGTCGCCCGGGATCTGGCCGGCCAGGCCCGGCACTGGTGCCTGCTGGTCGACCACGGCGGTCACCCGGCGGTGCGGCTCGCCGCCGACGTGCTCGGCCTGACCCCGCTGCTGGACCTGCGGCTCGACCTGGGTGAGGGGGCGAACGCGCTGGCCGCCCTGCCGCTGCTGCGCTCGGTGCTGGCGCTGGCCGGGTCGCTGCCGGCGCACCCGCAGCACGGCGGCCCCGACGACGACGGGGACTCCGACCTGCCGGCCGACGCCGCCGCGACCGTCCCCGACGCCGAGCCGGAGACCGCCGCGCCGGTGGCCGCCGGGGACGGGGCAGGGCAGCCGGACGTCACCCCGGAGTTCGCCGAGCCGACGCCGGCCGGTCCGGGTCCGACCACCACCGCCCCCGCCGACGCCGGGCCGGAGCCCGACCCGTCCGGCCGGCGTGCCGGCTGAGTCGGGGCGCGGCGACGGGCTCCGGCTGGCGCTGACCACCCTCACCACCGTCCCGGTCCGGGCCGGGCGGATCGACCGGGCGACGGCGGGCACCGCGATGGCGCTCGCGCCCCTGGTCGGGCTGCTGCTCGGGGCGGTGCTGGGTGCGGTGCTGCTCGGCCTGGCCGCACTCGCCCCGCCCCTGGTCGCCGCCGGGGTGACCGTCGCGGCGGCGGCCCTGCTCACCCGGGGCCTGCACCTGGACGGGCTGGCCGACACCGTGGACGCGTTGGGTTCCTACCGGCGGGGCACGGCGGCGCTGGAGATCATGAAGAAGCCGGACGTCGGCCCGTTCGGCGTGGTCGCGTTGGTGGTCGTCCTGCTGTTGCAGACGGCGACGCTGGCCGAGTTGGTCGGTCGGCCCTGGCCGGCGGTGCTCGCGGCGGTGCTGGCCGGCACCGCCGCCGGCCGGCTCGGGGTGACCCTGGCCTGCCGCCGGGGGGTGCCGGCGGCCCGCCCCGACGGGCTGGGCGCGCTGGTCGCCGGGACGGTCGGGCCGGTCGCGCCGGTCGTCGGCACGGTCGCCGTCGCGCTGGTGGCGGTGCCGGCCGTGCCGGGCCGCCCGTGGCAGGGGCCGCTGGCCGTGCTGGCCGCCCTCGCCGTCGCCACCGGCCTGCTCCGCCATCTGGTACGCCGGCTCGGCGGCATCACCGGCGACGTGCTGGGGGCCGTCGTGGAGGTGGTGACCACGCTGGTCTACCTGGGCTTGGTGCTGTCCGGCTGAGGACGACGCGGCGCGCCGGGTAGCGTTTGCCCCGACAGCACCGGCACGGCCTTCCGGGGGACGACTTGCTCATCACGGACGACTTCCTGCCCGTACCGGTCCCGGAGTCGCTCAGCGCGACCTACCTGGTGCCGGTGGCGGGGTTGCCACCGGTGAGCCCGAAGACGGCGGTACGGGGTCTCGCCGGCCGCCTCGCCGACCCGGTGTACGGCCTGGCCACGCAGATGCTGGACAGCCCGCTGATGTCGGTGGACACCCGGTCGATCGACGAGTTCCCGCAGTTGCCGCCGGACCTGCTCACCGCGTTCGGCGCCACCGAGGCCCAGCTGGGCCGGCTCGCCGCCGCCAGTCACCTGGTCGTGGTGCAGGCCGAGTACCGGCCGGGCTGGCCGCCGGCGCACGAGTGGGCGGCCCGCGCGGTGGCCGCCGCGGTGGCCGAGTCCGTCGGCGGTGACGTGGTGGACGTGTTCGGGTTGCAGTTCCTCGACCCGGCGACGGCGTTGAAGTCGCTGCCCGACGCGCAGGGCCGCATCCGGCTGGTCGACTGGGTGCTCGTGCCGTACTCCTCGGACACCGAGGGGCTGTGGTTCACCACCAAGGGGCTGCGCCGCTTCGGGCTGCTGGAGTTGCAGACCCAGGGGGTGCCCGACCATCTCACCCGGGCCTGGGGGGCGGTGCTGACCGGTGCCGCCCGCCGGCTGCTGCGGGACTGGACCGACGGGCTGGCCGGCGAGGAGGTGCCGGCGTTCGTGCAGCTACCGGTGCTGGCCACGGTGACCGGGCACGACATCGCGGTGGCGTACGGCAATCCGGAGCAGCACGGCGCGACGGCCCCGGTGCTGCTGCGGCTGGAGCTGGACCCGGCGACCGACCCGGACGCCGACTCGTTCCTGAGCCTGCGCCCGCCGCCCGGTCACCCCGGGCCGGACGGCCGCTACTACGCGGCGGCCTGCGCGACCCTCTTCTCCGGCATCGAGCCGGACGTCCGGTACGCCCGTTCCGGCGACGCGATGAGCCGGGCCGTCGCCACCGCCCGTGCCGGGCTGGACGACATCCGGGCCCGGTTCCTCGCCGACGGGCTGCCGCCGGAGGCGCAGCTGGTGGTCAAGTACGGTCTGCCCGGCGACGACGGCCCCGAGTACGTGTGGGCCGGGGTCAGCTCGTGGGACGCCCCGGAGCGGATCGTCGGGGCCAGCGCCAGCGACGCCAACACCGACCCCAGCGTGCGGATCGGCTCCCCGGTCGTGGTGGCGGTCGCCGAGGTCGTCGACTGGGCGGTCCTGGACGGCACCGGCGTCATCGAGGGCGGCTGGACCCAGGCCGTCCTCGACGCCGGGGAACGCCCCCACCCCACCCACTGACCCGGCCCCTCTCCCACCCCCAGCACTCCCCTGCGCTCGCTCCCGCGCCCGGCTCGCCCTCCCCGCCCCGGTTCGCCATGGTGATCAAGAGATTCGCGTCAGAAATCCGCTGCGGGATGACGCAAACCTCTTGATCACCGACGCTGGCGGGGTGGCCGAGGCGGTGATCAAGAGGAAAAAGCCAACCGGTGGGGGCGGGGTGACGCAAACCTCTTGATCACCGGGGCGAACCGGAGCCGGGGTGAACCGGGGCCGGGGGGTGAACCGGGCGGGGTCAGCGGACGGAGGGGGTGACGAAGGGGGGTCGGGTGACCCGCATCTGGGCGCGGCGGCCCCGGATGTCGACCTCGACGAGGTCACCGTCGACGAGTTTCGGGGTGGTGTCCAGCAGGGCGAGGGCGATGCCCTGCTTGCGGGTGGGGCTGAAGGTGCCGCTGGTGACCGTGCCGACCGGGGCGTCACCGGCGTACACGGTCATCCCGGCGCGCGGGATGGCCCGGTTGACGGCCTCCAGGCCGCGCAGCGTACGGCGGGGGCCGGCGGCCTTCTCGGCGCGCAGCGCGTCGCGGCCCCAGAAGGCCGGCTTGTCCCAGCCCACGGCCCAGCCGGAGCGCCCCTGCACGGGGGTGATGTCCAGGGAGAGGTCCTGCCCGTGCAGCGGGTAGCCCATCTCGGTGCGCAGGGTGTCCCGGGCGCCCAGCCCGCAGGCCCGCAGCTCGACCTGCTCCCCGGCGGCGAACAGCGCGTCCCAGACGGCGACGGCGTCGTCGGCCGGCACCACCAGCTCGTAGCCCAGCTCGCCGGTGTAGCCGGTGCGGCAGACGGTCAGCTCGGCCCCGGCCAGCGTCGCCGGGGAGAAGCTCATGTAGTCGTGTCCGGTGGGCAGGCCCAGCGCGTCGAGCAGCTCGGCCGAGCGGGGGCCCTGCACGGCCAGCACGGCGTACCGCTCGTGCTCGTCGGTGACCTCGACGTCGGCCGGCGCGGCGGCGCGCAGCCGGCGGACCACCTCGGCGGTGTTCGCCGCGTTGGGGATGAGGAAGACGTGGTCGTCGGCGTACCGGTAGGCGATGATGTCGTCGACCACGCCGCCGGTGGCGTCGTCGCAGCACAGCGTGTACTGCGCCCGGCCCGCGCCGATCCGGTCCAGGTCGTTGGTCAGGCAGGAGTTGACGAACCGGGCCGCGCCGGGGCCGGTGACCCGCGCCTTGCCCAGGTGCGAGACGTCGAAGACGCCGACCGCCGTACGGACCGCCGCGTGTTCCCTGAGCACACCGCCACCGGCGTACTCCAGGGGCATCTCCCATCCCCCGAAGGGGGCGAACTTGGCACCGAGCGCGGTGTGTCGCGCGTGCAGCGGGGAACGGCGCAGCCGGGTCGCGGCGGCGTCGGAGGTCACGTCCGTCATGGGTGGCAACTTACCGCCGGGTGTCCCGCTGGTTAGCATCGGCGGGACCCGTCGGCACTTCGGCGGGACGCACCCGCGCTCCGGCGGGTAGGTTGCCGCCGGAGACCATCACCGCCGGTACGCGACGCAGCGGCCGGCCCGGCCCGCCCGGAGTAGCTTCAGTGACATCGTCCAGCACCACCCTCAGCCTGGTCGACACCGACCCCGCCGAACTCGCGGTCGACGCGATCGTGATCGGCGTGCACAGCCAGACCACCGGCCCGGACGCCACGAGCGGTCCGGCCGGCACCCTGCTGCTCGCCGACGGCGCGGAGAGCATCGCCGCCGCCTTCGACGGCAAGCTGACCGCGACGCTGGCCCTGCTCGGCGCGACCGGCGGCCCCGGTGAGGTGATCAAGCTGGCCACGCTGGGCACGGTCACCGCCCCGCTGGTCGTGGCGGTCGGGTTGGGTCCGGAGCCGACCGGTGCCGCCCCCGCCCCGGAGACCCTGCGCCGGGCCGCCGGCGCGGCGGTCCGGGCGCTGGCCGGGGCGCCCCGGGTGGCGCTGAGCCTGCCGCTGCCCGACGACGCCGACGCCCCGGCCGCGCTGCGCGCGGTCGCCGAGGGGGCGCTGCTCGGCGGCTACCGGTTCGCCGGGTACAAGACCAAGCCGCAGCCGTCCCGGCGGGAGCCGGTGGCCGAGGTGCTGATCGCCGTGCCGGATGCCGCCGACGCGACCGCGCGGGCCGAGGTCGACCGGGCCACCGCCGTGGCCGGCGCGGTGCGCACCAGCCGCGACTGGGTCAACACCGCGCCGAACGAGCTGCGCCCGCCGGCCTTCGCCGAGGCCGTCGCCACCGCCGCCCGGGCCGCCGGGCTCGACGTCGAGGTGCTCGACGAGGAGCAGCTACGGGCCGGCGGGTACGGCGGCATCACCGCCGTCGGGCAGGGCTCGGATGCCCCGCCGCGGCTGGTCAAGCTGACCTGGACCCCGCGGGGCGGGACGAACGGCAAGCGGGTGGCGCTGGTCGGCAAGGGCATCACGTTCGACACCGGCGGCATCTCGATCAAGCCGGCCCAGGGCATGTGGGAGATGAAGTCCGACATGGCCGGCGCGGCGGCGGTCGGCGCGGCGATGCTGGCGATCGCGGCGCTCAAGCCGGCCGTGACGGTGACCGGTTACCTGCCGATGGCGGAGAACATGCCGTCGGGCACCAGCTACCGGCCGGGTGACGTGGTCACCATGTTCAACGGCAAGCGGGTCGAGGTGCTCAACACCGACGCCGAGGGCCGGATGATCCTCGGCGACGCGATGGCCCGCGCCTGCGCCGACGGCACCGACTACCTGTTCGAGACGTCCACCCTCACCGGCGGGCAGGTGATCGCGCTGGGCAAGCGGATCTCCGGCGTGATGGGCACCCCGGAGCTGTGCGAGCGGGTGAAGGTGGCAGGTGACACAGTCGGCGAGCCGGCCTGGCCGATGCCGCTGCCGGACGACGTCCGCAAGGGCATGGACTCGGACGTCGCGGACATCTCGCAGGTCAACGCGGGCATGGACCGGGCCGGCCACATGCTCCAGGGCGGGGTGTTCCTGCGCGAGTTCGTCACCGACGACGTGGCCTGGGCGCACATCGACATCGCCGGTCCCGGCTACCACTCGGGTGAGCCGACCGGCTACTGGACCAAGGGTGGCACCGGCGTGCCGGTGCGTACCCTGGTGCAGCTGGTCGAGGACGTCGCCGCCAACGGCTGACGATCCGCGACACGACGACGGGACGCCTCCGGGCGTCCCGTCCGCGTTTCCCGGGTCGTCGGCCGGGTGGCCGTCAGTACCGCTCGGGGCGGCGCTTGCGGCGTTCGTTGTAGTCGCGCATCCGCTGTGGGTAGCCCATCAGCCGGACGTCGTAGATCGGGATGCCCAGGGCGTGCGCGAAGCGGCGGGCGGCGTCCGGGCCGTCGATGCGCCGCCGGGTCCACTCGCCGTCGTCGGCGATCATGATGACGGTGGTGTCGGTCATCGTGGTCCGGGGTTCGACGTACGCCTCGACCCCCCGGCGGGTGCGGGCGAAGTTGGCCAGGTGATCCAGGTCGGCCCGGTCGGCCGGCCGGTCACGGTTGGCCGGGGTCGGCGGTTTGCGTCGCCGGAACAGCGCCACCGGTGCCACTCCTCTCCCCCGTCCGTCGTCGGGAACGGTGCCAAGAGTACGTGTCGGGGACGTGTCGTTGGGCACCTCGGTACGCGCTCCGGACGGGCAAGTGACAAGATGACCGAGGTGGGGTCTGCCCGTGACGCCCCACCGTGACCCCCCGATGCAGCGAAGCGACCAGGGAGTTGGACGTGAGCGAGCCGAACGACGCAACCTTCGACATCGTCATTCTCGGAGGTGGCAGCGGCGGCTACGCGGCGGCGCTGCGTGCCGCCCAGCTTGATCTCTCCGTCGCGCTGGTCGAGAAGGGCAAGCTCGGCGGCACCTGCCTGCACAACGGCTGCATCCCGACCAAGGCGCTGCTGCACGCGGCGGAGATCGCCGACCAGACCCGGGAGTCCGCGCAGTTCGGGGTCAAGGCCGAGCTGGTCGGCATCGACATGGCCGGGGTCAACTCGTACAAGGACGGGGTGATCTCCCGCCTCTACAAGGGCCTGCAGGGGCTGGTCGGCGGCAACAAGAACATCACCTTCGTGGCGGGCGCCGGCAAGCTGGTCGGCCGGAACGTCGTCGAGGTGGACGGCAAGCGCTACACCGGCCGCAACGTGATCCTGGCCTCCGGCTCGTACGCGAAGAGCCTGCCCGGCCTGGAGGTCGACGGCGAGCGGATCATCACCAGTGACCACGCGCTGACCCTGGACCGGGTGCCGGCGTCGGTGATCGTGCTGGGTGGCGGCGTGATCGGCGTCGAGTTCGCCAGCGTGTGGAAGTCCTTCGGGGTGGACGTGACCATCGTCGAGGCGCTGCCCCGGCTGGTGGCCGCCGAGGACGAGGAGTCGTCGAAGGCGCTGGAGCGGGCGTTCCGCAAGCGGAAGATCAACTTCAAGGTCGGCAAGCCGTTCGAGAAGGTCGAGAAGACCGAGAACGGCGTCAAGCTGACCATCGCCGGCGGCGAGACCGTCGAGGCCGAGCTGCTGCTGGTCGCCGTCGGCCGGGGCCCGAACACCGCCGACCTCGGTTACGAGGAGCAGGGCGTCAAGCTCGACCGGGGGTACGTGCTGACCGACGAGCGGCTGCGCACCGGCGTGCCGAACGTCTACGCGGTCGGCGACATCGTGCCCGGCCTCCAGCTCGCCCACCGGGGCTTCGCCCAGGGCATCTTCGTCGCCGAGGAGATCGCCGGCCTGAACCCGGCCGTGATCGACGAGGCAGGCATCCCGCGCGTCACCTACTCCGACCCGGAGCTCGCGTCGGTGGGCCTGACCGAGGCGAAGGCCAAGGAGCAGTACGGCGACAAGGTCAAGGTCTACAACTACAACCTCGGCGGCAACGGCAAGAGCCAGATCCTCAAGACCGCCGGTTTCGTGAAGCTGGTCCGGGTCGAGGACGGCCCGGTGGTCGGTGTCCACATGGTCGGTGCCCGGGTCGGTGAGCTGATCGGCGAGGCGCAGCTCATCTACAACTGGGAGGCCTACCCGGCGGAGGTGGCGCAGCTCGTGCACGCCCACCCGACCCAGAACGAGGCACTGGGCGAGGCGCACCTGGCCCTGGCCGGCAAGCCGCTGCACGCGCACGCCTGACCCACACTCATTCCGCGACGCCGGCGGCAAGCGGGCGAGGATCGCACCAGGCCACGAAGGAGTTTCAGAACATGCCGGTATCGGTCACCATGCCTCGGCTCGGCGAGAGCGTCACCGAGGGCACCGTCACCCGCTGGCTCAAGCAGGAGGGCGAGACCGTCGAGGTCGACGAGCCGCTGCTGGAGGTCTCCACCGACAAGGTCGACACCGAGATCCCCTCCCCCGCCGCGGGGGTGCTGAGCCGGATCGTGGTCGGCGAGGACGAGACCGCCGAGGTGGGCAGCGAGCTGGCCGTCATCTCGGGTGAGGGCGAGTCGGCCGGCGGGGACGCCGCGCAGGCCGACGGGCAGGAGCAGGCCGCGCCGGCCCCCGAGCCGACGGCCGCCGCCGAGGGCACCGGCCCGGAGCCGGAGCAGGAGAAGCCGGCCCGGGAGCAGCCGGCGGCGCAGGCCGCCCCGGCGTCGTCGGGTGAGGGCACCCCGGTGAAGATGCCGGCCCTGGGCGAGAGCGTCACCGAGGGTACGGTCACCCGCTGGCTCAAGCAGGTGGGCGAGACCGTCGAGGTCGACGAGCCGCTGCTGGAGGTCTCCACCGACAAGGTCGACACCGAGATCCCGTCGCCCGTCGCGGGCACCGTCCTGGAGATCAAGGTTCCCGAGGACGAGACCGCCGCCGTCGGCGCGGACCTGGCGATCATCGGTGCCGCGGGCGCGGCCCCGGCCGAGGCGGAGCCGGAGCCGGAGCCGAAGGCGGAGGCCCCGAAGGCGGAGCAGCCCAAGGCCGAGGCGAAGCCGGAGCCGGAGGTCAGCGAGCCGACCCCGGGCGCGGGCTACAGCGAGCCGGCCGCCGAGACCGAGTCGGCGGCCCAGCCGGTGCAGGCCGAGCGGGCCGCCCAGCCGGCCGCCCCGGCGGCACCGGCCGCGCCCGCCCAGGGTGGCGGCGACGCCCCCGGTTACGTGACCCCGCTGGTGCGCAAGCTGGCCGGCGAGCACGGTGTCGACCTGGCCTCGGTCAACGGCACCGGCGTGGGGGGCCGGATCCGCAAGCAGGACGTGCTGGAGGCGGCGGAGAAGGCGAAGGCGGCCAAGGCGGCTCCGACCCCCGCCGCGCAGCCGGCCGCCGCGGCGACCCCGGCCGCACCGGCGGCGAAGCCGCAGCCGAGCGGCAAGCGGGGCACCACCGAGAAGCTGACCCGCATCCGCAAGGCCATCGCCAACCGCCTGCAGGAGTCGCTGCACGAGATGGCGCAGCTCACCACGGTGATCGAGGTGGACGTCACCCGGATCGCCAAGCTGCGGGCGCAGGCGAAGGACTCGTTCCAGCAGCGGCACGGCGTGAAGCTGTCGTTCCTGCCGTTCTTCGCGCTGGCCGCCATCGAGGCCCTGCAGACGTACCCGATCGTGAACGCCCGGATGGATCTCGACGCGGGCACCATCACCTACCCCGACGCCGAGAACCTCGGCATCGCGGTGGACACCGAGCGGGGCCTGCTGACGCCGGTCATCCACAACGCCGGTGACCTCAACCTGGGCGGCATCGCCAAGCGCGTCGCCGACCTGGCCGAGCGCACCCGGACCAACAAGATCAGCCCGGACGAGATCGCCGGGGCGACCTTCACGCTGACCAACACCGGCAGCCGGGGCGCGCTGTTCGACACCCCGATCGTGCCGTCGCCCCAGTCGGCGATGCTCGGCACGGGTGCCGTGGTGAAGCGTCCGGTCGTGGTCAACGACCCGGACCTGGGCGAGGTCGTCGCGGTCCGGTCGATGGTCTACCTGGCCCTGTCCTACGACCACCGGCTGATCGACGGCGCCGACGCGGCCCGGTTCCTGGTCGCGGTGAAGGAGCGGCTGGAGGGCGGCAACTTCGAGGCCGAGCTGGGCCTGTAACACCCCGCCTGCGCGAGGGCGCCCCGGTCGGTCGACCGGGGCGCCCTTCGTCGTCACGGGGTCGCCGGGCACGCCGGCACGGCACGTCCCGGCGGGTCAGCCGCGCAGGGTCTGCTCGGAGACCGTCCAGAGCCGCTCGGCGGCGGCCGGGTCGAGGGCGTACGCGGCGACGCCGGTGCGGGTGCCGGGCTGGTGCGGGGCGGCCTGCTGGCAGTCCTCGAAGTACCGGCCGCCGATCCCGTCGAGCAGCGGCGAGGTGGCGACCAGCACCGAGGTGGCGGCACCCTGCTCGACGGTCTTCCAGGTGGCCGCGCCGCCCCCGCTGGCGGCCCGCATCCGCTCCAGTTCCTCGGCGCTGACGTACCGCTGGAGGTTGGTCGGGATCGCGCCGGGCATCAGCGCGTTGCTGACGATGCCGTCGTCGGCCCAGCGCCGGGTCGCCTCGACGGCGAACAGCACGTTCGCGGTCTTCGACTGCCCGTACGCCTCCCACGGGTCGTACGGGCGCTGCCGGAAGTGGATGTCGTCGAAGACCACCGGGGAGCGCAGGTGCGCCGCGGAGCTGACCGCGACGATGCGGGCCCCCTCGGCGGCGGCGAGGGCGCGGTGCAGCCCGGTGGCGAGGGCGAAGTGCCCGAGGTGGTTGGTGGCGAACTGCAGCTCCCAGCCCTCGGGGGTACGCCGTTCGGGCGAGGCCATGATGCCGGCGTTGTTCACCAGCACGTGCAGCGGCCCGTCCCAGGCGGCCACGAAGGCGGCCACCGACGCCTGGTCGGCGAGGTCGAGCGGGGCGACCAGCAGCCGGTCGTTGCCGGTGCTGTCGATGATGTCCCTCGCGGCACGTCGACCGGCGTCGAGGTCGCGTACGGCCAGGGTGACGTCCGCTCCGGCGGCGGCGAGGGCGCGGGCGGTCTCCACGCCGATGCCGGAGGCGCCGCCGGTGACCACGGCGCGGCGGCCGGTGAGATCGATGTCGCGGACCACCTCCAGGGCGGTGGTGCGGGCGTCGAAGGGGGTGTGGACCGGGGTGTCGGTGGTCATGATCCGTCCTTGTCGGTGCGGCGTGGGCCGGGTGGCCCGGCCGGTACGATGAGAAGTGGAGGGCCCTCCGTTACGACTTCCGAGACTAACCGGAGGTTCCTCCGTTTGCCAACCGGTCGCCGCGCCGGGCCGGTCCGGGTGGCCGTCGTCACCCCCCGACCGGCCCGCCGGGGACCACCGACACGCACCCGTGCGGTGACGCCACCGCACCGGACACCAGGAGGCGACGTGCCGCCCACCAGCCCAGGAGGCGACGTGCCGCCCACCGGCCCGGACGGCGATGCCCCGCAGACCGGCCCGGACCGCGACGCGCGGCCGACCCGCCCGGACCACGACCCGGGGCCGACCGGCCCGAGCGGCGGCGCACCGCCGGCCAACCCCCGGCCGCTGCGCGCCGACGCGCTGCGCAACCGTCAGCGGCTGCTCGACACCGCCGTCCGGGCGTTCTCCCGGCAGGGGCCGGAGGTGACCCTGGAGTCGATCGCCCGGGACGCCGGGGTCGGCATCGGCACCCTCTACCGGCACTTTCCCACCCGGGAGGCGCTGGTGGAGGCCGCCTACCGCAGCGAGCTGGCCAAGCTCTGCGCCGCCGCCGACGACCTGCTGGCCCGGCTGCCGCCCGCCGAGGCCACCCGGGCCTGGATGGACCGCTTCGTCGACTACCTCGCCACCAAACAGGGCATGGCCGACGCCCTGCGCCTGGTGATCGCCGCCGGCACCAACCCGTACGCGCAGAGCCGTGACCTGCTGGTCGCCGCGCTGACCCGGCTGCTGGCGGCCGGTGTCGCCGCCGGCACGATCCGCCCGGACGTCGACCCGGGTGACGTGCTGGCCGGGCTGGGCGGGATGTCGCTGGCGGCGCAGGGGCCGGAGCAACGGGACCTCGCCGGCCGCCTGCTCGACCTGCTCATGGCCGGGCTGAGCCGGCACTGACGACGGGGGAGCGGCTACCGGATTCCCGCCCCGGCCCCACGCCGCGCTGCCAGAGTGGACCGGTGGACGGTGAACGACGGCGCGGCGGGCTCGGCCCGGCGGTGGCCGTCGCACCCGGCGCCCGGGTCGACAAGTTCGAGGTCTTCTTCGACCTGGTGTTCGTCGTCTCGTTCTTCATCATCACCCGGGCCACCGCCGCCGAGATCAGCGGCCGGCAACTGCTGCACGCCGGCCTGGTGCTCGCCGTGCTCTGGTGGTGCTGGGTGGTGCACAGCATGGCCGCGACCCGGCTACGGCTCGGTGAGGGTTTCGTCCCGGTGCTGATGGTGGCGGCGATGGCCTCCCTGTTCGCGTTCGCGCTGGCCCTGCCGCAGGCGTTCAGCCCGCCGCAGGGGGAGCTCGCCGGGCCGCTGGTGGTGGCGGTCAGCTACGTGGTGGTGCGGGGCGTACACGTGGTGCTGTTCCTGCTCACCGCGCAGGACGACCGGACCGACCGGCGGCCCCTGTTCCACTTCCTGCCCGAACTGCTCACCAGCACCGTGCTGCTGCTGGCGGCGGCCCTGGTGCCGGTGGCGATCGGCGACTCCGACCGGGCCGGCCTCGTCCGCGACGTGCTCTGGATCCTGGTGGTGCTGGTCCAGTACGGCACCGGGCTGATCGCCGACACCTGGAGTTGGGCGGTGACCTCCGCCGAGCACTGGACCGAGCGGTACGACCTCATCCTGATCATCGCGCTCGGCGAGTCGATCATCTCGGTCGGCGTCGGCGGCAACGTCCTCGGCAAGCCGGTGACCTGGCCCGGGGTCATCGCCTCCGCGCTCGGCATCGTCTTCACCGCCGCCCTGTGGTGGGCACACTTCGACCTGATCGGCCCGGCTGCCCGGATCGCCCTGCACGCGGCGACCGGCCGCCGCCGCACGACCATGGCCCGGGACGCCTACGCCTACCTCTACCTGCCGATGATCGCGGGCATCATCCTGTTCGCGATCGGCAGCGAGGAACTGGTCCGCGCGGTCACCGACCCGGCCGGCGGGCTCGGCGAGCAGGCCCACGGGCCGGCCGTGCCGCTGTTCTTCGGCGGGGTGATCTGCTATCTGGCCAGCAACATGCTGTTCCAACTGCGCACCCTGCACACGCTGAGTTGGACCCGGCTCGGCGCGCTGGTGGTGCTCGCCGCCGCCGTGCCGGTCGCGGCGGGACTCTCGGCGCTGGGCGCGCTCGCGCTGCTGACCGCCATCTGCGTCGGGTTGGTCACGACAGAGGTGGTGATCATGAGCGGCTCCCGGCGGGCCCTGCGTCGGGCCGTACACGACGAGCGGGCCGACCACGAGGCGCACGAGGCCGCCTGGCGGGCCCGCTGGCACGAGGCGAACCCGGCGGAGGGCAGGCCGGACCCGCCGTAGCCCGGCGGGAGCAGCCTCCCGGCCGGCGGCGCGTGCCGGGATTCTCCGGTTGGCAGAATCCGGGCCTGCGGGATGGCCGGGACGGTCCACGACGGCGAAGCTGACCTGGTGACCGTCTTCTCACTCCAGGCCACCCCGACCGACGCGGCGAGTTGGGTCGGCCTCGCCCGCCGGGCGGAGTCGGCCGGGTACGCCGCCCTGCTCGCCGCCGACCACCCGGGTGCCGTGGCGTCCCCGTTCGTCGCCCTCGCCGCCGCCGCATCGGTGACCACCACGATCGGTCTCGGCTCGTACGTGTCGAACCTGGGGGTGCGGGAACCGATCCTGCTCGCCGCCGACGTGGCCACCCTCGACCTGGTCTCCGGCGGGCGGGCCCGGCTCGGTGTCGGCGCCGGCCACACCCCCGCCGAGTGGGCCGCCGTCGGCCGGGTACGCCCCGACGTGGCCGGCCGGGTACGCCGCTGCATGGCCGTCGCCGAGGCGGTCCGTGCCCTGCTCGACGGCTACCCGGTGACGGTCGACTCCCCCGACCTGGTGGCGCGGGAGGCCCGGCTGACCTCGCCCCGGCCGGTGCGGGAGCGCATCCCGTTGACCATGGGTACCGCCAACTCGACGCTGCTGCGCTGGGCCGGCGCGCACGCCGACGTGGTCGGGTTGACCGGTTTCGGGCGTACCCTCGCCGACGGCCACCGGCACGAGGCACGTTGGCGGGTCGACCAGATCGAGGCGCAGCTCGCGCACGTGGCCGCGGGCGCGGCCGGCCGGGACACCCCGCCCGCGCTGGAGGCGCTGGTGCAGACGGTGGTGGTCACCGACGACGCCGGGGCCGTCGCCGCCGAGCAGGCCGAGCGGGTCGGGTTGACCGCCACCGAACTGCTGGCCACCCCGTTCGTGTTGATCGGCACGGTGGACGAGATCGTCGCGGCGGTCGCGGCCCACCGGCGTCGCTGGGGTGTCACCCGCTTCGTGGTACGCCGGGACGCCCTCGAACCGCTCGTCCCGGTGCTGGCCCGGCTGCCCGGTGCCCCACCGGCCCCGGACGGGTCGGGGTCCACCCGACCGTGACCGGCGGCGCCGGGCGCTCAGGGGACGGGGGTCGCCCCGGTGATGCCCTGGTAGAAGCGGATCTTCTCGCGCAGGTGGGCGTACTGGCGCTGGAGCAGGGTCAACTGTTCCTCGACCCGGGCGGCGTGCTGCTCCAGCAGCTCCTGCCGGGCGGCGACGGTGTGCTCCCCCTCGCGGGACAGCTCGGCGTAGCGGCACATCTCGGCGATCGGCATGCCGGTGTCGCGCAGGCAGCGGAAGACCACCAGCCAGCTCAGGTCGTCGTCGGTGAAGACCCGACGGCCACCCGAGGTGCGGCCGACGCCGCTGAGCAGGCCGATCTTCTCGTAGTAGCGGAGGGTGTCGAGGCTGAACCCACTGCGCCGGGCGGCCTCCGAGGGCGGGTACATGGGCCGGATGTTACCGCTTGACCTGGAGCGCACTCCAGGTTGAAAACTGGTCGGCATGACGACGACACGGACTCTGGGCCACAGCGGAATCGAGGTCAGCGCGATCGGCATGGGGTGCTGGGCGATCGGCGGCCCGCTGTGGGGCGACGACGGTCAGCCGTACGGCTGGGGTGAGGTGGACGACGACGAGTCGGTCGCCACCATCCACCAGGCCCTCGACCTGGGCGTCACCCTCTTCGACACGGCCAGCAACTACGGGGCCGGGCACAGCGAGCGGGTGCTCGGCCGGGCGCTCGCCGGCCGGCGGGACCGGGCGGTGATCGTCACCAAGTTCGGCAACCGCAGCGACGAGGCGACCCGGCTGGCGCTGGGCGTGGACGCCGGCCCGGCGTACGCGGTGGCCAGCCTGGAGGAGTCCCTGCGCCGGCTCGGCACCGACCACGTGGACCTCTACCTGCTGCACCTCAACGACCTGCCGGCGTCCGCCGCGCTCGACCTGGTCGACACCCTGGAGGGCCTGGTCACCCAGGGCAAGATCCGGGGGTACGGCTGGAGCACCGACAACCCGGACTCGGCGCGGGCGTTCGCCGGGGCGGGGCCGAACTGCATCGCCGTCGAACACGACGAGTCGGTGCTGAGCGACAACCCGGAAATGCTCGCCGTCTGCGACGCCTTCGACCTGGCCAGCCTCAACCGGGGGCCGCTGGCGATGGGCCTGCTCACCGGGGCCACCCGCACGCTGGGCGCGGACGACGTGCGGGGCCGGGCCCCGGAGTGGCTGGTCTGGTTCCGCGACGGCCGGCCCACCCCCGAGTGGTCGGCCCGGGTGGCGGCGATCCGGACGGCGTTGACCGCGGACGGCCGGACCCTCGCCCAGGGGGCGCTGGGCTGGCTGCTGGCCCGTAGCCCCCGTACGCTGCCGATCCCCGGGTGCCGGACGGTGGCGCAGGCCCGGGAGAACTTCGCCGCCCTCACCCTCGGCCCGCTCCCGGCGGACGCGTTCGCCGAGGTGGAGCGCCTCCTGGCCGACCTGCGCCCGGCCCCGGCCGGCAACGCGGGCACCCGGTAGGCCCGCCTCCCCGGCTGGTCGCCGATCGTCCCGGTGATCAAGAGGTTCAGGGCACGTTGAAGATCGACCTTGACGCGAACCTCTTGATCACCGGGGCGAGGCGGTCGGTGGTCGGGCGGCGAGGCGGTCGGCGGTCGGCGCATCCGATCGGGGGCGCGTACCCGAAGATGGGGGTATGCGGATCCTGATGGCCGGCGTGTCCGGCTTCCTCGGCACCCGGCTGGTCGACCGCCTCACCGACGACGGGCACCAGGTCACCCGGCTGGTCCGGCGGTCGCCGCGTACCCCCGACGAGCAGCGGTGGGACCCGACCGCCGGGCAGCTCGACCCGGCCGTGGTGGCCGGGGCCGACGCGGTGGTCAACCTGGCCGGGGCCGGGGTGGGCGACAAGCGGTGGACCGACGACTACCGCCGGGTGATCCGGTCCAGCCGGGTGGACACCACCACCACGCTGGCCGTCACGATCGCCGGGATGCCGGCGGCGGACCGGCCCCCGGTGCTGCTCAACTCCTCGGCGGTCGGCTGGTACGGCAACACCGGCGACCGGGTGGTCGAGGAGGACGCCCCGGCGGGTGAGGGCTTCCTCGCCGACGTGTGCCGGGTCTGGGAGGCGGCGACCCGACCCGCCGAGGACGCCGGGGTCCGGGTGGTGCGGCTGCGGACGGGGCTGCCACTGCACCGCGACGGGGGACTGCTCAAGCCGCAGTTGCTGCCGTTCAGGCTGGGCATCGCCGGCCGGCTCGGCAGCGGACGGCAGTGGCTGCCGTGGATCTCACTGCGCGACTGGCTGGACGCGACGGTGTTCCTGCTGACCGCCGGGGAGGTCGCCGGCGCGGTCAACGTGGTCGGCCCGAACCCGGTCACCAACGCCGAGTTCACCCGGGAGCTCGCCCGCCAACTGCACCGGCCGGCGATCGTCCCGATCCCCGCGGTCGCCCTGAAGGTCGCCCTCGGCGGCTTCGCCCAGGAGGCGCTGACCAGCACCCGGGTCCTGCCCGCCGTGCTCACCCGGGCCGGTTTCACCTGGACCCACCCCGGGCTGCCCGCCGCCCTGCACGCCGCCCTGCACGACTGACCCGCCGGGGTCGGGGTCGCGGGTCCGACCGGTCGGTCCAGTTCCGGTTGGTAACGTCCGCTCCGTGCCGACTTCCCCGACCCTGGCCGCCGACCCGCCGCCCACCGCCGCCCCGGACGCCGCCCGGGGTCGGCGGGCCGACCTGACCGTGCTGGTCGTCGCGGTGGCGCTGGCGGTCTGGGTGACCAGCGGGCTGTGGCGCGACCCGAACCAGCGGGCGATCACCGTGAACTCCAGCGACCAGGCGCTCTTCGAGTGGCTACTGGCCTTCGGCGGGTACGCGGTCACGCACGGGGAGAACCCGCTCTTCACCCACCTGCTCAACGTGCCGGACGGGGTGAACCTCGCCGTCAACACCTCGATCACCGTGTACGCGGTGGTCTTCGCGCCGTTGACGTACCTGATCGGGCCGCCGGCCACGTTCCTGGTGATCCTCACCCTCAACCTCGCCGCCACCGCGCTGGCCTGGTACTGGCTGCTCTCCCGGCACCTGGTCGGCAGTCGGCTCGCGGCGGGTGTCGGGGCGCTGTTCGTCGCCTTCTCCCCCGGCATGGTCGCGCACGCCAACGCCCACCTGAACTGGACCGCCGGCTGGTTGGTGCCGCTGCTGGTGGCCGGGGTGTTCGCGCTGCGCCGGCCGGGCCGCTGGTTGCGGGGCGGGCTGGTGCTCGGGGTGCTGGTCGCGGTGGCCTTCTCGATCGCCGCCGAGGGGTTGTTCTTCACCGCGCTGGCGGTCGCCGTCTTCCTCGCCGTCTGGGCGCTGCACCCGGCCCGCCGGGCGCAGGCCCGCGCCGCGCTGCCGGACTTCCTACGCGGGTTGGCGGTAACCGCGCTGGTCGCCGGGGTGCTGCTGGCGTACCCGCTGTGGTTGCACTTCGCCGGGCCGCAGCGGTTCCACGGCACCGGCTTCGACCCGGTCATCCACGCCGAGGACATCGCCGCGTTCGGGGCGTACCCGAGCCGGTCGCTGGCCGGGGCGCTGGGCTGGGACACCACGCTGGCACCCAACCCGACCGAGGAGAACAGCTTCTTCGGGCTGCCGCTGTTGCTGCTCACCGTGGTCTGCTTCGGCTGGCTGTGGCGTCGGGCCGACCCCGGCCGGCGGGCCACGCTGACCGCGCTCGGGGTGACCGCCGTGGTCTTCGCGGTGCTGTCCTGGGGGCCGCTGGCGAAGTGGAACGGACGGCGTACCGGTCAACTGCTGCCCTTCGGGGTGCTGGACAACCTACCGGTGGTCAACGCCGCCCTGCCGTCCCGGCTGGCCCTGGTGGTGGCCCCGGTGATCGGGGTGCTGCTGGCGTACACCGTCGACCGGCTGCGGGCGACGCCGCCGGGCCGCACGGCGGCCCGGGCGTGGGGGGTGGGGTTCGTGGCGGCGCTGCTGCCGCTGCTGCCGACCCCGCTGCTGACCAGCGTCCGCCCGCCGGTGCCGGAGTTCGTCACCGCCGGCACCTGGCGGGAGTACGTCTCACCGGGCGGAGTGCTCACCCCGATCCCGCTGACCCTGGACGTCACCCCCGACGGGCAGCGCTGGCAGGCGTACGCCCTGTCCCACCGGCAGGGCGAGTTCCGGTTGCCCGCCGGTTTCTTCCTCGGCCCCGGCGGCCCGGACGGTCGGGGCCGGATCGGGCCGCCGCCGCGCACCTTCGACACGCTGATGGACCAGGCCGGGCGGACCGGGCTGGTGCCGATCGTCACCGAGGGCAGCATCCGGCTGTCCCGGGCGGACCTGCGGTACTGGGGGGTCGAGGCGGTCGTGCTCCCCGACGAGGTGCACGGGGCCAAGTACGACCTCGACGAGGACGCCCTGCGCCGTACCGCCACCGCCCTGCTCGGCGAGCCCCGCCGGGTGGACGACGTGTGGCTCTGGACGGTCCCCGCCGGCTGACCCGGTCCGCCGCCTGCGGGGGTCACGCAGGGTGGCGCGACGAGGCTCACGGGGCGCGGCGGAGGTGGGCGGGGCTAGGGTGGCGGGGTGAGCGTGACGACTTCCGGGGTGACCGCCGTCCGGGCGGGTGTGGTCGACTACTCGGCCGCGTGGGACGAGCAGCGGCGGCTGCACGAGGCGGTGGTGGCCGGCGAGCGCGGCGACACCGTGCTGCTGCTGGAGCACCCGAGCGTGTACACCGCCGGTAAGCGCACCGAGCCCTGGGACCGGCCGATGGACGGTACCCCCG
Source organism: Micromonospora wenchangensis (assembly GCF_002210435.1). Classification (GTDB taxonomy): domain Bacteria; phylum Actinomycetota; class Actinomycetes; order Mycobacteriales; family Micromonosporaceae; genus Micromonospora; species Micromonospora wenchangensis. The sequence goes on along the minus strand of NZ_MZMV01000024.1, from coordinate 13,148 downwards.
TCGTCGACGTCGACCGGGGCGGCAAGATCACCTGGCACGGCCCGGGGCAGCTCGTCGGCTACCCGATCGTCCGGCTGCCCGACCCGGTCGACGTGGTCGCCTACGTCCGCCGCACCGAGCAGTTGCTGATCGACGTCTGCGCCGAGTTCGGGCTGACCGCCGGGCGGGTCGAGGGACGCAGCGGCGTCTGGGTGCCCGACGACGACCGGGGCCCGGCCCGCAAGGTGGCCGCCATCGGCATCCGGGTCGCCCGGGGCGTCACCCAGCACGGTTTCTCGATCAACTGCGACTGCGACCTGTCGTACTACGACCGGATCGTGCCCTGCGGCATCGCCGACGCCGGCACCACCTCGCTCACCGCCGAGTTGGGCCGCCCGGTGACGGTGGCCGAGGTGCTGCCCGTGGTGGAACGGCACCTGCCCACCCTGCTCGGCTGAGCCGGTGCGGATCGACCTCGTCACCCTCGTCGTCGCCGACTACGACCCGGCCATCGCGTTCTTCACCGGGATTCTCGGCTTCGAGCTGGTCGAGGACGCGCCCTCGCTGACCAACGACGGCCGCCCGAAGCGGTGGGTGGTGGTCCGTCCGCCCGGCGCGCAGACCGGCATCCTGCTGGCCCGCGCCGACGGCGAGCGGCAGGACGCGGCGGTCGGTGACCAGGTCGCCGGCCGGGTCGGCTTCTTCCTCCGGGTCGACGACTTCGACGCCGTCCACCGGCGGATGGTCGACGCCGGCGTGGAGTTCGTGACGCCGCCGCGCACCGAACCGTACGGTCGGGTGGCCGTGTTCCGGGACATCGCCGGCAACCGCTGGGACCTGCTCGGCCCGGCCTGACCCGGCCACCCCGCTGCACCCGCCACCCTCGCCGCTTCCCGTTGCCCCCGTCGGGCCGCCGCAGATCCACCGGCACCGTATCCGCCACGCTGCCGCCCAGCGCCGTCCGCCGCAACACCGCTCAGGCCACTCAGGCCGCTCAGGCCGCTCAGGCCGCTCAGGCCGCTACGCAGCGTAAGAAAAGCTACCGGGTAGCACTTACCCCTCTCCCCCACTTTGCTCTGCTGCCCTGGAGGCACCGCATCCGGAAAGTGACCGTCGCGTCAATGGCAGCAGAGCAAAGCGTGGATAGGCAGGTAGGTGGGGTAGGGAAAGGCGGCGACGAAACCCCTGGTCAGCGAGGTGCGGGCCGAGACGTGACAGATACGGGCTTCACCCTCACCCCGTGCCGATTACGGAGAGCAACCAACGGGCGACACTCGTGAGGCCACTACCCAGAGTGCACGCCCCGTGGGCGACCACGGACGGCCGGGCAGACCAGGCGGCCGCCGCAGGCCAGCATCGTCGGCACGGCCGCCCGGCCCGGTCCGCCCCGCCAGCCTCCAGGCCGGCCCGGCACGGGCCGCCGGGCCCAGCTCGTTCGCGCGGACACCCGGCGGTTCAGGGGGTCAGCCGGTGCAGGTCGCGCGGGAAGGCGGTCACCTCCCGGACGTTGGCCGCGCCGACCAGCCGGGCCACGAACCGCTCCAGGCCGATCGCGAAGCCGCCATGCGGCGGCATCCCGTGCCGGAACGCGTCGACGTACCCGGCGTACGGCTCGACCGGCTCGCCGCGCGCCGCGAGCGCCGCCAGGTAGTCGGCGTGGCGGTGCAGCCGCTGCCCGCCGGTGACCAGCTCCAGACCCCGGAACAGCAGGTCGAAACCGTTCGAGTACGCGGGCCGGGCCGGGTCGGGGTGGGTGTAGAACGGCCGCTTCGCCATCGGGTACCCGGTGACGTAGAGGAAGTCCGACCCGTGGGCGGCTCGCGCCCACTCCCCCAGCGCCCGTTCGTGGGCGGGGGCCAGGTCGGGTTCGTCGGGGGGTGCGCCGGCGATCCGCAGCGCCTCGGTGAAGTGCACGGCGGGGATCTCGGCCGGCACCTCGGGCAGGGTCAGGCCCAGGGTCGCCACCGCGCCGCCGGCCCGCCGGGCCACCTCGGCGAGCATCCCGGCGAGGGTGTCCCGCAGCACCGCCATCACGTCCCGGTGGTCGTCGACGAAGCCCAGCTCGGCGTCGAGCGAGGTGTACTGGGCCAGGTGCCGGACGGTGTCGTGCGGTTCGGCCCGGAACACCGGCCCCACCTCGTAGACCCGTTCGAAGACGCCCACCATGAGCTGCTTGTAGAACTGCGGCGACTGGGCCAGGTACGCGGGCCGGCCGAACCAGTCGAGGGCGAAGACGTTCGCCCCGCTCTCGGTGGACGTGGCGACCACCTTGGGGGTGTGCACCTCCACGAAGTCGCGGGCGTCCAGGGTGGCCCGGAAGCCGGCCACCGCCGCCGCCGCGATCCGCAGGGCCGCCGCGCGGGTCGGGTGCCGCAGCGCCACCGGCGCGTGGTCGAGCTGGGTGGGCAGGGTCGCGGTGAGCGCCGGCCGGTAGAGGTCGAACGGGGGCGGTACGGCGGGCGGGCCGAGCGGTCGTACGGTCGGGTGGGTCAGCTCGACCCCGGCGGGGGCGGTGCCGTTCGCGGTGACCGTGCCGACCACCTCGACCACCGTCTCCTCGGGCAGCGCCGTCACGGCGGCCCGCACGTCCGGGTCGGTGACCACCACCTGGGTCAGGCCGGTGGCGTCCCGGACGATCAGGAAGGCCACCGACTTGAGCAGCCGGCGGCGGTGCACCCAACCGGCGATCCGCACGGTCGCGCCGGTGCGGGTGGGCAGGTGGGCGGAAAGGATGCGTTGCACGGCGGTTACCTCCTCGATCAATCGCAACGCGATCCCCGGGAGGTGTGGGCGAGCGGGAACCTCGCGGTGCCACCACACCTTCGCCCCCGCCGTGGCGGGAGCCTCATTCGTCGCCTTTTCACCGGGGCCAGCCGGGCGGGCTCTACTGGGCGCGCGGACGCGCCGTTCTTCCCGCGGCTCGGGAGGGTCTTCGCGCCCCGGCGTCAGACCGCCTTCCAGCAACCGGCGGCTCTCTGCACTGGCGGATCGGGGCGTTACTCGGCTCCGTCACAGCTCTGCCGGCACGCTAGCACCCGTTCCCGCGGCCTGTAACGGGCTTTTCCGGTCGCCGGGTGGCCGGTGTCACAAGACCGGTGACGTGACGCCGGTCGCCCGACGTGCATCGATCGCCGCCGTCGGGCGTAGGCTCGGTTTTGTGACGATCGAGCACTCCGCGCCGACGACCCAGCAGGCAGCGCGCTCCGCGACGGTCGCCCCCGAGGGGCGACGGATGCTGCGGATCGAGGCGCGCAACGCCGAGACGCCGATCGAGCGCAAACCGCCGTGGATCAAGGTCAAGGCCAAGATGGGGCCGGAGTACACCGAGCTGCGCGGGCTGGTCTCGCGCGAGGGGTTGCACACCGTCTGCCAGGAGGCCGGCTGCCCCAACATCTACGAGTGCTGGGAGGACCGGGAGGCCACCTTCCTCATCGGCGGCGACCAGTGCACCCGGCGCTGCGACTTCTGCCAGATCGACACCGGCAAGCCGGCGGAGTTCGACGCCGACGAGCCGCGTCGGGTGGCCGAGTCGGTGGCCACGATGGGTCTGCGCTACGCCACCATCACCGGCGTGGCCCGTGACGACCTGCCCGACGGCGGCGCGTGGCTCTACGCCGAGACGGTCCGGCAGATCCACGCGTTGCGCTCCGGCTGCGGTGTCGAGCTGCTGATCCCCGACTTCAACGCCGTCCCCGAGCAGCTCGCCGAGGTGTTCGGGGCCCGGCCCGAGGTGCTGGCGCACAACGTCGAGACGGTGCCGCGGATCTTCAAGCGGATCCGTCCGGCGTTCCGCTACGAGCGCTCGCTCGACGTGATCCGGCAGGCCCGCGCCGCCGGGCTGGTCACCAAGAGCAACCTGATCCTGGGCATGGGCGAGGAGCGGGCCGAGGTCTCCCAGGCACTGCGCGACCTGCACTCCGCCGGCTGCGAGCTGATCACCATCACCCAGTACCTGCGGCCCACCCCCCGGCACCACCCGGTGACCCGCTGGGTCAAGCCGGAGGAGTTCGTCGAGCTGCGCGAGGAGGCCGAGGAGATCGGTTTCGCCGGGGTGATGAGCGGGCCGCTGGTGCGTTCGTCGTACCGGGCGGGGCGGCTCTACCAGCAGGCGCTGACGGCCCGTCGGGACGCCTCGGTCACCGTCGGCTGACCCGGGACGCCACCGGGCACGCCCACGGAGGGCCACCAGCCACGGCGACGACCGCCGGGCATTCGAGTGTGTCGATCTTCCCAGACCTCGGCGGCACCCGCAAGAGGTGTCCGGCCGCAGCTCGGCGTCGATTCGACGGCGCTGTCCGGGCAGGCCGGGATCGTGTTAGATTCCGCCAGCCCTGACCCGCAACTCATCGATGGTGGTGTCTTTGATGGCGCAGCCGCACACGGTTGTCATCGGCGCCGGCCCTGCCGGCCTCACAGCCGCGTACGAGTTGACCCGGCGGCACGCCCCGGTCGACGTGGTGGAGGCCGACGACGTGGTGGGCGGGATCAGCCGCACCGTGGAGCGGGAGGGCTGGCGGTTCGACATCGGCGGGCACCGGTTCTTCACCAAGGTGTCCCGGGTCGAGGCGTTCTGGCACGAGTTGCTCTCCGACGACGACTTCCTGCTGCGCCCCCGGATGAGCCGCATCCACTACCAGGGCCGGCTCTTCGACTACCCGCTGCGGGCCGGCAACGCGCTGCGCAACCTCGGCGTGTGGGAGGCGTGCCGGTGTGTCGGGTCGTACCTGTGGGCGCGGGTGCGTCCGCCGGCCGACCAGAGCCACTTCGAGGGCTGGGTGTCGGCCCGGTTCGGGGCCCGGCTGTACCGGATGTTCTTCAAGACGTACACCGAGAAGGTCTGGGGCATCCCCGCGACGGAGCTGCAGGCGGACTGGGCGGCCCAGCGCATCCGCAACCTCTCCCTCGGCGCGGCGATCCGGGGCGCGCTGCTGCCCCAGCGTGGCGGAACCGAGGTGACCAGCCTGATCGAGGAGTTCCGCTACCCCCGGCTCGGCCCGGGGATGATGTGGGAACGCTGCGCCGAACTGGTGGTCAAGGGCGGCGGGACGGTCGAGCTGGAGACGGCGGTACGCACCGTGCACCGCGAGGAGGGCCGGGCGGTCGCGGTGACCGTCGACGGCCCGTCCGGTGAGCGGCGGATCGCCGCCGACCACGTGGTCTCCAGCATGCCGATCTCGGCCCTGGTCCGGGCGATGGACCCGCCCGCCCCGACCGAGGTACGCGAGGCCGCCGACGCGCTGCGGCACCGGGACTTCCTGACCGTGGCGCTGGTGGTGCCGGCCGAGGCCGGGTTCCCCGACAACTGGATCTACGTGCACACCCCCGGGGTGCAGGTCGGGCGGATCCAGAACTACGGCGCCTGGTCACCGGAGATGGTCCGGGCCGGCGGCACGTGCCTGGGCCTGGAGTACTTCGTCAACGAGGGCGACGAGCTGTGGTCGACCCCCGACCCGGAGCTGGTCGCGTTCGGCACCGCCGAGCTGGAGCGGCTCGGCCTGGTCCGCCCCGGCTCGGTCACCACCGGGTACGTGGTGCGGATGCCGAAGGCCTACCCGGTCTACGACGAGGGGTACGCCGAGGCCGTCGAGGTGATCCGCCGCTGGCTGGCCGAGGCGGTGCCGAACGTGCACCCGGTGGGTCGCAACGGCATGCACCGGTACAACAACCAGGACCACTCCATGCTCACCGCGATGCTGGCCGCGGAGAACATCCTCGACGGCACCGACCACGACGTCTGGGCGGTCAACGTCGAGGAGGACTACCACGAGGAGGGCGGCACCGGCAGCGCCGATGCCGGTCGCGGCGAGGGTGGCACCGGCCGCGCCGCCCCGGTGGTGCCCCGTCCCCGTACCGCGCCGGTCGGGGACCGCTCGCCCACCGGCTGACCACCACCACGGACGGACCCCGGCCGACCACCGGCCGGGGATCATCCGTCCTGGCGGCGACCACTAGACTCGGCGGCATGGCAAAGCCCCAGGAGAAGGTGTCGTTCGGCCAACGGCTGAAGCAGATCGGGATGGTGTTCCGGTTCACCGCCAAGCAGGACAGGTGGTTCGCGCCGCTGGCCGCCGGGGCGGTGCTGATCCCGCTCGCGCTGACCGTGGTCGCGGTGATCCTCTGGGGCTGGCTCTGGCTGCCGATCGGCATCCTGTTCGCCCTGCTCGCCCTGCTGATCGTGCTCAACCTGCGGTCCAACAAGGCGATGATGAACGCCGCCGAGGGGCAGCCCGGCGCGGCGGCGCAGATCATGGAGAGCATGCGTGGTGACTGGCGGGTCACCCCGGCGGTCAGCTCCACCACCCAGATGGACATGGTGCACCTGGTGATCGGCCGGCCCGGCGTGATCCTGCTGGCCGAGGGGCACCCGCAGCGGGTCCGGGGCCTGCTGGGCCAGGAGAAGCGCCGGCTGGCCAAGGTGATCGGCTCCGCGCCGCTGCACGACTACGTGATCGGCCAGGGCGAGGGTGAGCTGCCGATCCGCAAGCTGCGGATGACCCTGATGCGGCTGCCGCGCACCCTCAACGGCAAGGACGTCAACTCCCTCGACAAGCGGCTCAAGGCGCTCACCGCCCGCCCCCAGATGCCCAAGGGTGCGATTCCCAAGAACATGCGGCCGCCGGGCCGCGCGTTCCGCCAGACCCGGGGCCGCTGACCCCTGCTGGTACTCCCCGCGAGCCGGGCCCGTCCGTCGGGCCCGGCTCGCGTCGTGTCCGGGGTCGGCGGGCAGGGCGGAGCTGGGCGGCTGGCGGGGCGGGTCAGCGGGCGGGGCGGGGGGCGTCGGCGACGACCGCTCCGGTGAGCCGGTCGTGCAGGCCACGCCGCTGAGCGTCCATGATCAGGGGCGGTACCACCAGGGCGAGGAGCAGGCCGCGCAGGAGCGCCCGGGGTATCCCGAGCCGCCCGCCGTCGGACCAGTCGAGGCAGCGCAGCCTGGTGATCCACATGCCGGGGGTCTGGGCGAAGAGGCCGAGGAAGAAGCCGTACTCGACGATGAGCACCAGCACCGGGGCCCAGCCGTCGCGGACCGGGTCGGCGAAGAAGTTCGACACCAGCAGGCAGAGCACCCAGTCGATCACCAGGGCACCGAACCGTCGACCGAGGCCGGGCGGGTCGAAGGTGGGGTCGGTGGCGGGCGGCACCGGGGCCGCTTCGGGCGGACTCGTCACGGTGGTCCAGGGTAGTCAGCACCGGCTCGGGGCCCCTCCGCAGCCCACCGCCGGGCACCGGGGCGGCCCCGGGGCGGACCAGCAGGTGGACTCCGGGGGCGTTCCCGCAGTCTGTGCAAATTCGGTCTTATCACCCCGAAAAGCGATACAGTGCTTCAGCCGGTATCGTCCGAACGGACAACCCGGCGGGTACTGAGCGGCGCAGATGACGCTCCGCGAGCGGCGTAACACGGCAGAAACATTGGAGACACGGGCGAGCAACCCCACGGTCATAGCGTCGCCAGAGCCCAGCCACCGGAGTGGACGTGCCAGGAGGACGTGTGTTTGCCAATCCCGAGGAACTCCTGCGATACCTCAAGAACGAGGACGTAAAGTTCGTCGACGTACGTTTTTGTGACCTGCCCGGCGTGATGCAGCACTTCAATCTGCCGGTGGAGTCCTTCGACGACAGCGTCTTCACCGACGGTCTCGCGTTCGACGGTTCGTCGATCCGCGGTTTCCAGGCGATCCACGAGTCGGACATGCTCCTGCTCCCGGACGTCGCGACCGCCTTCATCGACCCGTTCCGCGCGCAGAAGACCCTCGCGCTCAACTTCTTCATCCACGACCCGTTCACCCGTGAGGCCTACTCCCGGGACCCGCGCAACGTGGCCAAGAAGGCCGAGGCATACCTCGCCGCCAGCGGCATCGCCGACACCGCGTACTTCGGCGCCGAGGCGGAGTTCTACATCTTCGACTCGATCCGCCACGAGACCTCGGCGCACCAGTCGTTCTACTACATCGACTCGGTCGAGGGCGCGTGGAACACGGGGCGTGAGGAGGCCGGCGGCAACCGCGGCTACAAGACCGCGTACAAGGGCGGCTACTTCCCGGTGCCGCCGGTGGACCACTACGCCGACCTGCGCGACTCGATCGTGCGTCGACTGGTCGACGGCGGTTTCACCGTGGAGCGTTCGCACCACGAGGTCGGCACCGCCGGCCAGTCGGAGATCAACTACAAGTTCTCCACCCTGCTGCACGCCGGTGACCAGCTCCAGCTCTTCAAGTACATCGTGAAGAACGAGGCCTGGGCCAACGGCAAGACCGCCACCTTCATGCCCAAGCCGCTCTTCGGCGACAACGGCTCCGGCATGCACACCCACCAGAGCCTCTGGCTCAACGGCGAGCCGCTGTTCTACGACGAGACCGGCTACGCCGGCCTGTCGGACACCGCCCGCTGGTACATCGGTGGCCTGCTGCACCACGCCCCGTCGCTGCTGGCGTTCACCAACCCGACGGTCAACTCGTACCGTCGACTGGTGCCCGGCTACGAGGCCCCGGTCAACCTGGTCTACTCGCAGCGCAACCGCTCCGCCTGCACCCGCATCCCGGTCACCGGCAGCAACGCCAAGGCCAAGCGGGTCGAGTTCCGGGTGCCGGACCCGTCCAGCAACCCGTACCTCGCGTTCTCGGCGATGATGATGGCCGGCCTGGACGGCATCAAGAGCAAGATGGAGCCGCCGGCCCCGATCGACAAGGACCTCTACGACCTCCCGCCGGAGGAGTGGGGCGACGTCAAGCAGGTGCCGGGCTCGCTGCCGGAGGTGCTCGACGCCCTGGAGGCCGACCACGACTACCTGCTCGACGGTGGCGTGTTCACCCCCGACCTGATCTCCACCTGGATCGGGTGGAAGCGGGCCAACGAGGTCGACCCGGTGCGCCTGCGCCCGACCCCGCACGAGTTCGCGATGTACTTCGACTGCTGAGCGGTCACGCACACGGAGCAGGCCCCCGGATCTCCGGGGGCCTGCTCCGTGTGGAGGTGCGGACGTGTCGACCGACCCGCGGGTGTGGCGCGCTCACAGCGGCCCGAAGACCACCCGCGGGTCCGCGTCCAGGGCGAGCGTTTCCAGCACCGACAGGAGCTGCCGCTCCTCGTACCGGAAGTGGCTCTCCATGATCGCGGCCACCCCCTCCAGATGTCGGCTGATCTCGGCGGGGGTGGCGGCCCGCTCCACGGCGGCCCGCAGGCCGGAGAGCAGATGCCCGATCATCGAGTGGTCCTGTCTCAGGTACCGCAGGGTGTCGCCCAGCTCGGGGTACGCCGCCACGACAGCGGGGAACAGCAGCTCGTCCTCGCCCTCGTGGTGGCCGGTCAGCGCGGCACAGAACCCGTGGCAGAACACCAGCAGATCGCGGGTCGCCGGCTCGGCGTCCGCGCCGTCCCGCACCGCGTCTTGGGTCACCCGTAGGGCCTCGCGCAGGCGATGGTGGACGGTGCGCATTTCCTGACTCCAGGCGACCAGCCTGGTCTGCTCGCCCTCAGACACGCGAGGGCGAAGGGAACGACGGCATCACGTCGGCTCCTTCGATGGTTCGACGCCTCCATGCCTGACACGGTCTGCCACCGGCACGCGACGTTGCCGTCACCCTACTCGAAACCGCCCACCCTCGGCCTGCGCCCACCCCGCACCCGGGCACGTCACGGCGGGTCGGGTACGTCACGGCGGGTCGGGTGCCGGCGGCGGAGCGCCCAGAGCGCGCCCGCGAGCATCAGGGCGGTCATCGCGATCGCGCCGGGCGCCTTGGTGTAGCGGGCGACAGTGGTGCCGTCGGGCAGGGTGAGGAAGGCCGCCACCGCCGCGGGCGCCACGAACCAGGTCGTCCGGGTCGCCGACACCGCGAGCAGCAGCAGCGGCCAGGTCACGTACCACGGGTGCAGGACCGGGGCGAGCAGCACCGTCGCGGCCAGCGCCGCACCCGCCGCACCCAGCGTGACCCGGGGTCGGGCCGCCGCCAGCCGGTGCACCCGCTGCCGGACGTCGTTGAGCCGGCGCAGCGCCGTCCACGCCCGCCACCACAGCACCGCGAGCAGCGCCACCAGCGCCAGCAGGCCCACCGCCCGGGTCACCGGCACCGCGTCCGGCCGCCGACCGGCCAACTCGCCGACGTAGTCGACGACGAAGCCGACCGCCGTCGGCGGCGACGTCCACTGCTGCGAGTCCCCGCTGCGGGCCAGCCCGGCGACCCAGCCCAACCCGAGGCCGGACAGCGCCGACACCACCGCCAGGGTGGCCAGGACCGCCCCGGCGAGCCGGCCGCCGTCGCGGAGCAGGGCCCGCAGGGTGTAGCGGCCGTGCACCGCCGTCAACGCCGCGAACGGCAGCACCACCAGCGCGGTCGCCTTCACCGCCACCGCCAGCCCGAGCAGCACCCCGGCGACGAGCAGCCCCCGGGTCCGGCCGGGCGACCGCACCAGCACCAGCAGTCCCGGCAGGAGCAGGCCCAGCATCACCGCGTCGTTGTGCGCGCCGGCCACCAGGTGCACCCCGACCAGCGGCGAGGCCAGCCCCAGCCAGGCCGCCCGGCGGGTGGGCACCCCGGCGGCACGGGCCAGGCCGGGCAGGCAGAGCGCCGCCAGCAGCACCCCGGCCACCGCGTACAGCCGCAGCACCACCAGGGTGCCGGCCAGGGTGCCACCGAGGACGGCGGCCAGCCCGGCCAGCAGCACGAAGGCCGGGCCGTACGGGGCCGGGGTGTCCCGCCAGATCGGCGCGACCGCGTCCACCCACGGACAGCCGGCCGCCGCCACCCCCACCCGGTACGGGTCGTGCCCGGCCGCGTACGACCAGCCCTGGCAGGCGTACGAGTAGACGTCCCGGCTGGCCAGGGGCGGGGTGAGCAGCAGCGGCAGGGACCACAGCCCGGCGGTGCGGTACGCCCACCCGGTCGACGGGGCACCGGCGCGCAACGCCCACCAGGCCCCCACCATCAGCGCCGTACCCACCAGCCAGCAGCTCACCGCGGCCGGACCGTGCGGCGCGCGCCACGGGCCGGTCGGCGGCACCTCGGGCAGCGCCCCGCCCAGCCAACCGGCCACGGCGAGCAGCACCGCTCCGGTCAGCCCGAGGTGACGGGCCGCGCGGGCCCGCCCGGTCGGTGCGCCGGCCTCGGTCACCGGCCACCTCTCCTCAGTCGGCGGGCGCATCCACGGTGGCGGGTCGCCTTCCCGCCCGAGCCGACCGTACCAACCGGACGGCCACCACGATCACCAACAGCGTCATCAGCGGGGCGCCGGGCATCTTGGTGAACCGGGGCAGCCCGGTGCCGTCCGGCAGCACCAGGAACGACGAGACCAGCGCCACCAGCGCGAACCACCGGGTCGACCGGTGGGTCGTCGCGGCGAGCACGGCCATCGGCCACAGCCAGTACCAGGGGTGGAACAGCGGCGCGAGGGCCACCGTCGCGGCCAGCGCCAGGCCGGCGTGCCACAGCGGGTCGCGGGTGCGGGCCCGCCACCACAGCCAGACCAGCAGCACCGCCAGCACCAGCATGCCGATCGTCCGGGCCACCGGCAGCGCGTCGACGTCCGCGCCGAACAGGGCCGCGACGTAGCCGGCGGTCTGCCCGACGGCGGTCGGCGGCGACGTCCAGGCGATCACCAGGCCGCCCTGTTCCAGGCCGGCGATCCACCCGAAGTCCAGGCCCGCCGCCAGGGTCGCGCCGGCCACCGCGACCAGCGCGCCGCCGGCGACCGGCAGGCCGTCGCGCAGCAGCGCCCTGATCCGGTACGGCCCGACCAGCGCGGCCAGCACCGCGAACGGCACCACCACCAGCGCGGTCACCTTCACCGCGCCGGCCAGCCCGAGCAGCACCCCGCCGGCCAGCAGCGGCCAGCGCCGGCCCGGATTGGTTGCCACCACCGCCAGTCCGGCGACCAGCAGGCCGATCATCAGCGCGTCGTTGTGCGCCCCCGAGACGAGGTGCACGCCGACCAGCGGCGAGGCCAGCGCCAGCCACAGCGCCCGGGGCACCGGTACGCCGCAGCGCCGCGCCAGCGCCGGCAGGCAGGCCGCGGTCAGCGCCACCCCGGCGACGGCGAGCAGCCGGAACAGGGCGATGTTGACGGTCAGCGCGGTGTCCGGATCGAGGCCACCGGTGAGCCGTACCACCGCCCCGGCGATCATCACGAACAACGGTCCGTACGGGGCGGGGGTGTCCCGCCAGATGTAGGAGATGGTGTCGATCCACGGGCAGGGCAGGGCCGACACCCCCTGCTCGTACGGGTTGATCCCGGCCGCGTAACTCGCGCCCTGGCAGGAGTACGCGTACACGTCGCGGCTGGCCAGCGGCGGCGCGACGAGCAGCGGCAGCACCCACAGCCCGGCGGTGACCAGGGCCCAGCGGGCCGACGGCACCCGGTCGCACAGCGTCCACCACGCCCAGGCCAGCAGCCCGGTGCCGACCAGCCAGAGGACGATGATCAGCGGCCCGTGCCGGCTCTGCCAGATGCTGACCGGGGTGGGTCGCAGCTCCGACCCCGGCAGCGCGCCCCCGAGGTACGCGGCGATGGCGAGCAGCACCGAACCGGACAGACCGAGCCAGCGGGACAGGTGGTGAGGCACGTCCGTCATGCTGCCAGTAGCGTGGGCGCGGACCGGAGGTGGGCATGCGGGGCAGCAGGGTGGTGGGGTCGGCCACCGTGGTCGCCGTCGTGCTCGCCGGGGTGTGGCTGGCGTTGCCCCCGCTCGGGTCGGACCTGTCGGCCCAGGTGGCCCGCGCCGACTTCTTCGCCGGGCACGGCTGGGCCCTGGTCGACCTGCGCTGGTACGCAGGCATCCAGCCGCTCGGCTACAGCCTGGTCTCGCCGCCGCTGATGGCGACCCTCGGGGTGCGCCCGACCGGGGCGTTGGCGCTGGTCGGCTCGGCCGCCGCGTTCGCCGCCCTGCTGGTGCGTACCCGGGTGCCCCGGCCGCTGCTCGGCAGCCTGGTGGGGGTGTTGACGATCACCGGCAACCTGGTCTCCGGCCGGGTCACCTACGCCCTCGGGGTGGCGTTCGGGCTGGCCGCCCTGCTCGCCCTGACCCTGCCGGCCGGCCGGCGCGGCCCGGCACGAGAGGACGAGCCGGGCAGCCGGGACAGGCCGGGCGGCCGAGCCGAGCCGGCCCGCCGGGGCGAGCCGGGCAGCCGAGCCGAGCCGGGCAGCCGGGGCGAGCCGGGCAGCCGGGGCGAGCCGGGCAGCCG
>NZ_MZMV01000023.1 GCF_002210435.1 Micromonospora wenchangensis | reverse complement strand
GCGTTCTCGGTCGGCCCGTACGCATTGACCAGCGGGAGCCCGCCGCGGGCGGCGAGCACGGCACGGACCGTGCCCGGGTCGGCCACGTCCCCACCGGTGAGCAACTGCCGCACTCCCGCCAGCGCCGTGACGTCGGTTCCGGCGAGCTGCCGGAACAGCCCGGCGGTGAGGAAGGCGACGGTGACCCCACCGTCGCGGATCAGCGCGGTCAGGCCGGTCAGGTCCACCGGGTCCGGCGGTGCGACCACCGCGGCGGCGCCGGTCAGCAGCGCACCCCAGATCTCCCAGGTGGAGGCGTCGAACGCGGTCGGGGCGAACTGGAGCAGCCGCTCGCCGGGGCCGAGGGTGGCGAAGTCGGGGCCGGTCACCAGCCGCACCACGCCCCGGTGGGTGATGCCGACCCGCTTGGGTGCCCCGGTCGAGCCGGAGGTGTGCAGGACGCAGGCGAGCTGCAACGGGTGGATCCGTGGCGGCGGACCGGCCGGCACCGGGTCCCCGGCCGGGGTGTCGACGTCCAGCACCCGGACCGGCCCCAGGTCGGGCAGGCCGGCGGCGGTCGCCGGGGTGGTCAGCAGCAGCCGGGTGCCGCTGGCGGCGAGGAGGCCCGCGATCCGGGCCGGCGGGGTGGTCGGGTCCACCGGCAGGTACGCCCCGCCGGCCTTGAGCACCCCGAGCAGGGCCCGGATCAGTGGTTCGCCCCGGGGCAGCAGCACGGCGACCGGATTCTCCCCGGTCACCCCGTGCCCGCGTAGCGTCCCGGCCAGCCGGTCGGCCGCGCGGTCCAGTTCCGCGTACCCGACCGTGCGGTCACCGACCACCAGCGCGGGGGCGTCCGGGTCGTCGGCCACCCGGGCCGCGAAGACGTCGGGGATCGACGCCTGCCGGGGATAGGGCCGTCGGGTGGCGTTCCAGGCGGCGCGCAGCGGCGCCTCGGCGGCGGCACCGAGATCCAGGTCGGCCAGGGCGGCGTCCGGCTGCTCGGCGATCTCGCACACGGTGCGGTGCAGTTGGGCGAGGATCCGCCGGGCGGAGGCGTCCAGCAGCCGGGCGGCGTCCCACGTCACGCCCAGGCGCAGCTCCGGTTCGTCGAAGGCGTGCACCGTCAACGGCCAGCCGGGCAGCCGGTGCACCCGGGCGGAGCGTCGGGCCGGCTCCGGCCCGCCCTCGGCCAGGGCCGTGGCCAGGGTCTGCCGTTCGAACACCACGAGGCTGTCCAGCAGCGGCGTGTCGGGTATCAACCCCGCCTGACCGAGGATGTGGTGCAGCGGTGTGAGCTGGTGCGCGCGGAGCTGCCGGATCCGGTCGGCCACGTCGGCGAGCAACCGGCGCACCGGCCACCGCCGGTCGAGCCGGATCCGCAGGGGCACCGTGGTCAGGAGCAGCCCGAGGATCTGCCCGGCGTCCGGGACGCTGCCGTACCGGCAGGATCTGGTGACCGCGACGGTGACGTCGTCCACGCCGCCGTACGCGCCGCGCAGCAGCGCCCAGGCCGCGTGGACCAGCACACCGACGCTGACGTCGGCGTGCGCGGCGGCGGCGCGGACCCGGTCGGAGTCGGGTCGGGTCAGGATGATCTCGTGCGCCGCCGGCACGCTGCGCGCGCCGGCGGCCGTGGCGGTGTCCAGCCGGCCCGGGAGGGCCCGGGGGATCGGGGCGTCGGCGAGGTACCCCTTCCAGAACGCGTCGTCGGCGGCCGGGTCGCGCGCCTCCCACCAGCGCACGAAGTCCACGAACGGCGGCCGGTGCGGCGGGTGCGGCGGCCGGCCGGCGCGACGCGCGGCGTAGTCGGCGAAGACCTCGTCGAGCAGCATCCGGGTGGAACGGCCGTCGAGGATCGCGTGGTGGAACGTGACGACGACGTGGTGGTCACCCAGGACGGTGACCCGCAGCAGGGGTGCCCGGCCGACGTCGAAGGGTTCGCGCCGGTCGGTGGGCAGGAACCCGTCGACCGTCGCGTCCCGCCACCGCAGGTCGGGCGGCACGGCGGGGTGGACGACCTGGACCACGCCGTGCTCACCGTCGACCTCGAAGGCCGTACGCAGCACCGCGTGCCGGCCGGTCGCGGCCTGCCAGGCGGCGGCGAAGGCGTCCCGGTCCGGCGGACCGTCCCAGGCGAGGGTGACCTGCTGGACGTCGATCCCGGCGTCGGGCTGCCGGAGCGTCTGCAGCACCATCCCGCGTTGCACGGCGAGGGCCGGATACCGCTGGGGACTGCCGTTCATGCGCCCTCGCCCGTCACGATGTCAGCCGCTGGTGGCGTGCTCGTCCATCCACCGCCGCAACGACAGCGGCCGCATGTCCGTCCACACCTCGTCGATGTGGGCGAGACACTCGTCGCGTGACCCGGTGGTGCCCTCACGACGCCAGCCGGCGGGCAGTTCCCGGTCGTCCCACCAGATCGAGAACTGTTCCTCGTCGTTCACGACCACGGCGTACGTCCGGGTGTCATCGTCAGCGCCCATCGGACCCCCTTCCGCCCGAAGGATTTCAACGCGTCGATGTGCTGTCAAGGAGTTCGCCGGTCCTGCGCCGTCAACCGGAGGCGGGGCGTGCCGCGGTCCCGGAACCCGGATCGGGTCCCGCCGTCGCCGCGCCGGTGTGCCCGTCGGTGCGGGGCGTGCGGGCCACCCAGCCGACGACCGGACCGGCGGCGAGCGCACAGCCGACGAAGATCGCGGCGACGACCCACCAGCCCCAGCCGCCGGTGCCGACCGCGAGCAGGGTCAGTCCGACCGGGGCGAAGACGTCCGCCGCCGAGCTGATGGTCTGCGCCGTGCCGAGGTACGCGCCACGCTCCGCGGCGGGCGGCACCGTGGTCTGGAAGTACCAGAGTGCCGCCGAGAACCACAGTTCCGTCGTCGTCACCAGCACCACGACCCCGATCAGCGCGACGACGGTCCACCAGCCGCCGGTCCGCCCGGCGACCGCGGCCACCGGGCAGGCGACCGCCGTGACCAGAGCGCCGCGGCGGATCAGGCGGGCCGCGCCGGTGAGCGAGTCCGCACCCCGCGCCGCCGGCACCTGCAAGCTGATCACCAGCACCGTGTTCAGGGCCAGCATCGCGCCGAGCAGCGGCTTCGGAGCGTCGGTGTGGGTGATCGTCCACAGCGGCAGGATCTCGATGAGGATCACCGCGTGGAACATCATGACGGCGAGGAGCACCGCCGACGTCACGTAGGGCACGTCCCTGAGGACCGCCCACCGGGAGGGGCCGGCCGAGCGTTCGTGCCGCGCCGCCGGCGCGGCCGGCAGCCGGGCCACCAGGACGGCGTTGAGCAGTGACAACGCCGAGTTGAACAGCACCATGGCGACCAGCGCGGCGGTCGAGTCGAACGCCAGGGCCAGCGCGCCGAGCCCGGTGCCGACGGTGAACCCGGCGTTGAGGTACGAGCGCGCGTACGCCATCGTGCGCACCCGGTCCGCGGCGGGCAGGGCGGCGGCGGTGTAGACGGTGCGTCCGGCGTTGGCGAACGAGGCGGTGGCCGCGGCCACCACCATCAGTACCACGAAACCGACGAAGGACGTCACGAGCGGGTAGGCGGCGAACGTCACCGCCGCGCCGAGCGCACCGGCCGCCCAGGACCGCTGCCCGCCGAGCCGGTCGGCCAGCGTGCCCAGCGGCAGCGAGGTGAGCACCCCGGCGAGCCCGGCGATCGAGAAACCGACCCCGATCTGCACCGGGGTGAGGCCGAGCACCTCGGTGAAGAACACGATGCTGCCGCTGAGGAACGTGCCGCTGCCGACGGCCACCATGGCGGTCTGGTACGCGATCGCCCGGGGCAGTCCGGGGGGCGGCAGGAGCCGGTACACGGCGAATCGGTGACCGTCCATGGTGTCGGTCAGGCTACCCGGGCTGCGCGGCGCCGTGACCCTCCAAGGTGGAGGCGGGCCGGTTCAGTGTCCGTTCTGTTCCTGGAAGTCGACGATGGCTTCGCCGTGGTCGCGGGCCCAGTCGGTCAGGACCGTGATCGGCCCGACCAGGGTCTGCCCGAGTGCGGTGAGGCTGTATTCGACACGCGGGGGAGCTTCGGCGTACGCGCGGCGTTCGACCAAACCGTACGCCTGCAGGCGGCGCAGGGTCTGGGTGAGGACCTTGTGGGAGACGCCGCCGATGAGGTCGGCCAGTTCGCCGGGGCGTCGGGGTTGCAGACTGAGCGCGAACAGCACGATCACCGCCCACTTCTCGGTGATGATCTCGACGGCCAGGCGGGTGGGACAGTCGGCGAGGAAGACCTGACCGTGGGCGTCGGGCACAGGGCCAAAAGTTACCAGCAGGTTCCTATCGGCTCCGTAGCGTTCCCCGGTGACCCCATCAGGAGCACAGGGAGCCTTCCATGCCACGAGTAGTCGTGTTCGACGAGACCGGCGGTCCGGACGTGCTGCGCGTCGTCGACGAGCCGGTCGTCGAGCCCGCAGCCGACGAGGTCCGCGTACGGATCGAAGCCTTCGCCGTCAACCCGATCGACCAGCTGGTCCGGGGTGGGCAGTCCCCGCGGCCCGTGCGGTTGCCGCACGCGCGGCTGGGCGTCGAGGGAACCGGTGTGGTCGACGCGGTCGGGTCCACGGTGACCGGGCTGGCCGTCGGTGACCCGGTCATCCTCGGTGCGATACCCGACTTCGAGACCAGGGGCGCGTACGCCGAGTACACCACGCTGCCGGCCGACCGGGTGGTGCCACGGCCCGCCGGGCTGGAGCCCGTCGGGGCGGCGGCGCTCTGGGTGTCGTACTTCACCGCCTACGGTGCGCTGGTGGAGAGGGCCGGGATGCGACCCGGGGACCGGATCCTGATCACCGCGGCGTCGGGCGGGGTGGGGCGGGCCGCGATCCAGATCGCCCACCAGATCGGCGCGGTCCCGATCGCGGTCACCCGACACAGCGCCACGGTGGACGGCCTGGTGGCCGCCGGGGCCGCCGCGGTGATCGCCACCGACCGGGAGGACGTCGTGGAGGCCACCCGGCGGCACACCGGGGGAGTGGGCGTCGACATCGTCCTGGACGCCGTCATGGGTCCGGGCCTGGCCGAACTGTCGCTGGCCGCGAAGCTCGGCGGCACCCTGGCCACGGTGGGCTGGCTGGACCCACGGCCGGCGTCGTTCCCGGCGAATCCGTCGCTGACCATCCACCGCTACATGAGTCTCGCGGACATGGTCGACCCGGTGACCGCCGGGCGGGTCGCCGCGTTCCTGACCGCCGGTGTCCGCACCGGCGTGCTGCAACCGGCGGTGGACCGGGTGTTCACACTGGACGACATCGTCGGGGCCCACCGGTACCTGGAGCAGGGAACGGCGGCCGGCAAGATCGTGGTGACGCCGTAGTCGTCGGCGAGGCGCTGGAGGTTCCGGCCTGGCCGGCTCGACGAACTCGCCTGTCCGCTCCGCGACGCCCGCTACCGCCGTGATCGACGCCTGGCGGTGACCGGCGTCGACCCGGGGCCTAGGCGACTGCCGCGCCCGGCCGGTGCCGGGCGGCCGTGGTGACCAGCGCGTCCAGTAGGGCGGGTGTCACGGGTTCGCCCGTGACGAGTACCCGGAAGTGGATCGGCCCGACCGTCTGGTCGACGAGGAGGTCGATGTCGGCGTCGGCGGGCAGTTCGCCGCGGGCCGTCGCCCGGTCGAACGGCACCCGGTCGCGGGCGCGCAGCCGGGGCAGCACCTCCGTGCGTAGCCGGGCGGCCAGTTCGGGATCGTGCTGGGCCTGTCCGGCCAGGGCCCGGAACACCGCGCCGGAGTCGGACGCTTCGAGGAAGCGGACCAGTTCGTCGAGGTGGGCGCGGAGGTCGGTGCGGAAGGCGCCGGTGTCGGGCAGGGTGAGTTCCTGGGTGCTGTCGGCGGTGAACGCGTCGATCAGGATGTCGGTCTTGGATCGCCACCACCGGTAGATCGTCTGCTTGGCGACGCCGGCGCGGGCGGCGATGCCCTCGATGGTGACCCTGGCGTAGCCGATCTCGGCGACGAGGTCGTCGGCCGCCTGGAGCACGGCCTCGCGGGCCGCCTCGCTGCGGCCGTGCCGGTTGCCGCGGTGCATCGGGCGCTCCTTACCCCGTGAGGTGTCTCTGCCGTGTGATCCACGTCTTCCGAGACGCTACAAGACCCACGTCTTCCATAGACGCAACGTTGTGTCTAGTCTACCTTTCATGACGACGACACTGCACGACCCGGCGGTCCGCGACCTGATCGACCGGCTGTTCGCCGAGGCCGAGCGCGACGACGAGCGCTCGCCGGGTCGGCCCGTCCCCACGGCCACCGCCCAGGAACGCTCCGACCTGCTCGAAGACGTCTACATGCCGATCTCTGCCCGGGGCGGCGACCTGCTCTACGCCCTGGTCCGCGCGGCCCGGCCGCAGACGGTGGTCGAGTTCGGCACCTCGTACGGCATCTCGACGCTCTACCTCGCCGCGGCCGTACGGGACAACGGGATCGGGCACGTCACGACGACCGAGCTCAGTGCGACCAAGGTGAAGGCGGCCCGTGCCACCATCGAGGAGGCCGGGTTCGGCGACATCGTGACCGTGCTCGAGGGCGACGCGCTGACCACCCTCGGCGCGGTCGGCGGCCCGATCGGCCTGGCGCTGCTCGACGGCTGGAAGGAGCTGTGCCTGCCCGTCCTGCGTTTACTGGAGGACCGGCTCGCCCCGGGTGCCCTGGTCGTCGGCGACGACTCCACGTTCGCGTCGATGGGCGACTACCTGGCCTACGTCCGAGAGCCGGGCAACGGCTACGTCAGCATCGACTTCCCGGTCGAGGACGGCATGGAACTCAGCTGCTGGACGGGCCGCTGATCAGGGAACCGGGGTGGCCGGGTCGGTCCGGTGGTGCGGTGCCCGGTGAGACCGCGTCCCGGACGCACCCGGCCAGGAGCCTGCGCCGCCGCTCGTGGTGCTCGTCGGGTTCGTCGGCGGTCGCGGCGTAGCCGATGCTGGCCGCCGACCAGGCGAACGCCATGCTCAGGACCAGGGTGAACAGGTCGAAGGGATCGCCCGGGCGCACCCGGCCGGCGGCCTGCGCCCGGGCGATCGCCGCCAGCTTCGGCTCGTGGTCGACGGCCCGGCCCAGGCTGCCGGTGGGCTGCCGTTCCAGGCGCAGCCAGGTCAGCAGCCGGACCAGTCGGGGGTCGCGCAGGTTCGCGTCGTACATCGCCACCGCCGATCCGGGCAGGTCGTCCGCGTCGAACGCGACCGCGCTCATGAGCTGGTCGGCGCGGTCGGCGATGACGGCGTCGAACAGGCCGTCCTTGTTGCCGAAGTAGCCGTACACCTGGGCCTTGTTCGTGCGTGCCGCGGCCGTGATGCGGTCGATCCGGGCTCCGGCGATGCCCTGTTCGGCGAACTCGACGGCGGCGGCGTCCAGGATGCGGCGGCTGGTAGCCGCGCCTTTGGCGGTCACGGGACCTGAGGACATGGGACCGATTCTAACAAACCGACGAGTCGGTTGCTTTCGGCGTGACGACCGGCTAGGTTCAAAAAATACAGAACAGTTTGTTTGGAAGGGGTGTCCATGAGGACGACCATCGGCTGGCAGAGCGTGGACGGCACCGTCGCCCTGCAACGGGCGACGATCGAGCGGCGGGACCTGCGCAGCGACGACGTCGCGGTCCGCGTCGACTACTGCGGCGTCTGCCACAGCGACCTGCACCTGCTCAGCGGCATGATGCCGCACTACAAGAACGCCGCCGGCATCGTGCCGGGCCACGAGTTCACCGGCACGGTTACCGCCGTCGGGGCTGAGGTGACCCGCCTCGCTCCCGGCGACCGGGTCGCCGTGGGCACCCTCGTCGACTCCTGCGGGGCCTGTTCCATGTGCCTGGTCGGTCAGGAGAACTTCTGCCTCGAACGACCCACCAGCACCTACGGCAGCCCCGACCGGGTCGACGGCACCATCACCAAGGGCGCGTACAGCCGCGAGTACGTGCTGCGGGAGAAGTTCGCCTACCCGCTGCCCGCCGGCCTCGACCCGGCCGGCGCGGCTCCGCTGATGTGCGCCGGCATCACCATGTGGGAGCCGCTGCGCGCGGCGGGAACCGGCGTCGGCAGCAGGGTGGCGGTCGCCGGCCTCGGCGGACTCGGACACCTGGGTGTCAAGCTCGCCGCCGCACTCGGCGCCGAGGTCACCGTGCTGAGCCGTACCCCGGCCAAGGCCGACGACGCCCGCAAGCTCGGTGCCGTCGATCTGCTCGTCACGACCGACGACGCCCAGCTCGCGCGGGCCGCCAGCAGCTTCGACCTCATCCTGGACACCATCTCCGGCCCGCACGACCTGTCGCCGCTGCTGCGGCTGCTGACCCTCGACGGCACCCTCAGCGTGCTCGGCTTCCCCATGCAGACGCCGGTGAACCTCATGGAGCTGACCTTCGGCCGCCGGAAGCTCAGCTCGTCGGGCACCGGCGGCACCAGGCACACGGCCGAACTGCTGTCCTTCGCCGCCGAGCACGGCATCACCGCCGACATCGAACTGCTGCCCTCCGCCCAGATCCACCAGGCCCTCGACCGGCTCGCACGCGGCGACGTCCGCTACCGCTTCGTGCTGGACCTCGCCGACCTCGACTGAGACACCACCGCCACCGGGAAGCCGCGTCCGCGTCGGCCGGGGCCGTCACCGGCCGCCGGGAGGTTCCGCCCGTCGGCCGCCGCCTGGTTCGCAGAACAGTGGCACGTGCGGGCCGCAGGTGCCGTTCCTCGTACGCCCCGGGCGTGCCACCCGGCCGTGTCATTCCCCGTTGCGGTGCCCGGTGGCGGGAGCGCGCCCGGCCAGCCCGGCGATGAACGTGACGATCTCGTCGGGGTTCTCCTCGGCCATGAAGTGGCCGCTGGTGGTGGCCCGGTAGGTGAGGTCCGGGGCCCACGCGCGCCAGAGCGCGGAGGCGTCGAAGCCGAGTTGGGCGCCCCAGTCCTGGGAGATGACGCCGACGGGCATCGTGAGTCGTGCGCCGCGCTCACGGTCGGCGACGTCCATGTCGAGGTCGATGCCGGCCGTCGCGCGGTAGTCGGCCACGATCGAGTCGATCGCGGCCACGGAGCTGTCGACGTAGTGGTCGCGCTCCTCGCGGGTGAAGGTGGTGCCGGCGGGGTCCCAGGCGTCGAGGAAGGAGCCGAAGAACTCGGGACCGACGGCGGCGATCATCTTCTCGGGCAGGCCGGCCGGCTGGGCCATGAGGTAGAGGTGCCAGGCGACCTTGGCGTCGACGCCCTGCAGGACCGCCCACGTGTCCAGGGTCGGCAGGACGTCGAGGATGCCGAGGTAGCGCACCGCCTCGGGGTGGTCGAGTCCGGTGCGGACGGCGACGAGGGCACCGCGATCGTGGCCGACGAGCCCGAACTGGTCGAAGCCGAGCTGGCGGGCGACGGCGAGCACGTCGTTGCCCATCGTGCGCTTGGAGTAGGTGCCCGGGTCGGCGGCGACGGGCTTGCCGCTGGCTCCGTAACCGCGCAGGTCGGGGACGATGACGGTGTGGTCGGTCGCGAGCTTCGCGGCGACGTGCCGCCACATGTAGTGGGTCTGCGGGAAGCCGTGGAGCAGCACGACGGCCGGTCCCTGGCCGGCGACGGCGACGTTGAGGTCGACGCCGCCGTCGCCGGCGATCGTGCGGTAGGTGAAGTTGTCGATCACGAATGGTGTGGTCACGAGTCCTCCTGGGACCGGTCGGTGGTGCGGGTGTCGGGATGGCCGGAGAAGATGCCGGCGGGCAACGTGGCGGCGTCGGTGGCGGAGGCGACGAGCGCCGGGATGACCACGGTGTCCACGAGTGCGGACAGGTAGGCGTCGTCGACCGCGAGGCCGTTCGCGTGCCGGAGCAGCAGCACCGACCCGACGACCTCCTCGAAGGCGAACGGGCTCGCACCGGCGGGCAGTTCGCCGCGGGCGACGGCGGCGTCGATGACCGGCTGCGGCAGCCTGGCCCCCGTGGGGCCCGTGGAGTTCTCGATGGCGTCGCACAGTTCGGGGTCCTTCAGCCCGGCCTGGAGCAGCATCAACGCGGTGCCGGTGTCGCCGGCGGCCATCGTGCGATCCAGCCGCCGGGCCAGGGCCAGCAGGTCCTCGCGCAGGGTGGCCCCCTGCGGCAGCGGGGACGTCGAATGCCGGGCGGGTCCCGCCTTCACCGCGGCGATGACCATGTCCCGCTTGGAGCCCCAGCGCCGGTACAGGCTGGCCTTCGACGTCTGGCAGCGTCGGGCCACCGCCTCGAAGGTCACATCCTCGTACCCGTGCTCGGCGAGGATCCCGAGGACGGCCGCGGTGATCCGACGCTCAAGCTCGGCATCGCGCGGTCGTCCTCGGGATACTGACGATTCCCCATTTCGATACGGCACGCCCCGTATCGTATGTCAGGGTGTCGGGGCCGTCCACCGGCGGCCCCCGGTCGGCACGTTCAGTTGCCGACGCCGAGGCTCGCCATGAACCCCGCCGGGTAGCGGTCACCGCGCGCGGCCCCCTTCGGCACGGCCGCCTCGATCTCTTCGAGATCACCGGCCGACAGTTCCACGTCCAGCGCCGGCAACGCCTCGGCCAGCCGCTGCCGGGTACGCGCACCGACCAGCGCGACGATGGACGGGTCCTGCGCCGCCACCCAGGCGATCGCCAGCTGCGCCACCGTGCACCCCTTCGCGTCGGCGACCCGGCGCAACGCCTCCACCAGGGCGAGGTTGTGCGACGCGTTCTCGGCGGAGAAGCGGGGAGCGTGGTTACGCGGATCGTCCGCCCGCCCCGGCACCCAGTTTCCCGAGAGCAGGCCACGGCCCAGCACCCCGTACGCGGTCAGCCCGATGCCCAGCTCCCGCAGCGTGGGCAGCACGTCGGCCTCGACGGCCCGCGACAGCAGCGAGTACTCGATCTGGAGATCGGCAACCGGGTGTACGGCGTGCGCCCGCCGGACGGTCTCCGCGTCGACCTCGGACAGCCCCACGTACCGCACGTAACCGGCGTCGATCATGTCCTTGATCGCGCCGACCGTGTCCTCGACCGGCACCGACCGGTCGAGCCGGGCCGGCCGGTAGATGTCCACGTGGTCGACGCCGAGCCGGGTCAGCGAGTAGCTCAGGAAGTTGCGCACCGAATCCGGGCGGGAGTCCTGACCGGCGAACCGCATGCCCGGCCCCACCTGCTGCCCGAACTTCACACTGAGCAGGTAGCTGTCCCGGTCGCGTCCCCGCAACGCCTCCGACAACAGCAGCTCGTTGTGCCCCATGCCGTAGAAGTCGCCGGTGTCGACCAGGGTGACCCCCGCGTCCAGCGCCGCCCGTACGGTGGCGATGCTCTCCCCGCGATCGGCCGGGCCGTACGCACCCGACATGCTCATCGCCCCCAGCCCCACCGCGGAAACCGTCGGACCCGTGGTGCCCAGCGTGCGTGTCTGCATCGAAACTCTCCCTCATCGGTCGATCCCGGCTCCACCCTGCGCCGCTTCCCGGCCCGCCGGCAGCGGAGCGCTCATCGTGGGAGCGCCGCTCCCTGGCTCGGTGCCCGTCCCCGGGGCAGCATGGAGGCATGCAGCGTGAGCAGCTCGCCGACTTCCTGCGGCGTCGGCGCGAGGCCATCCGGCCCGCCGAGGTCGGCATCGCCGACGGCCCCCGCCGCCGCACCGCCGGCCTGCGCCGCGAGGAGGTCGCCATGCTCGCCGGCATGTCCGTCGACTACGTCGTCCGCCTCGAGCAGGGGCGCAGCAGCCAGCCCTCCACCCAGCTGCTCGGTGCCCTGGCCCGCGCCCTGCGCCTGACCGACGACGAGCGCAACCACCTGTTCCACCTGGCCGGCCACCAGCCGCCGCCCGCCGAGGGCATCGCCCGCCTGGCCCGGGCCGGCCTGGTCCGCCTGCTCGACCTGGTGGGCGACACCCCCGCCATGGTCCTGTCCGACCTCGGTGAGGTCCTGGCGCAGAACCGCATGTCGATCCTGCTCAGCGGCGACCACACCGGGCTGACCGGCGACCGTCGCTACGTCGCCTACCGCTACTTCACCGACCCGGCCGTCCGCGACCTCCACGACCCCGGCGAATGGCGGCGGCACGCCCGCCAGCAGGTCGCCGACCTGCGCGCGGTGGCCGGCCGGCGACCCGGCGACCCGGCCGTGACGGGCCTGATCGACCGGTTGCGGGCGGCGAGCGAGGACTTCCGGCGGTTGTGGGCCGAGCACGAGGTGGCGGTACGCCGGTCCGACCGCAAGACGTTCGTGCACCCGCGCGTGGGCCGCATCACGATGGACTGCGAAACCCTGGTCACCCCCGACCTCGGCCAGCAACTGCTGGTGCTGACCCCGGCCGACGCCGAGGCCCGGGAGCGGCTTGAGCTGCTGCGCGTGCTGGGCGTCGAGGAGTTCCCGGCCGGCGTGCCCCACTGACGGCGCGCGATCGACCTCGGGGCGGCCACCGGCGGCGACCTTTGCCCGGGGCCCGCCGGTCGCGGTGCTTGAATGGTGGGCATGCCGCTCGACGAGTTGCGTGTTCTGCTGGCCCGGCACGCTCGGCCCGACCTGGGCACCGGCATCGCCGACGTCCGCATCTTCCGCGCCGACCGGCCCACCCCGCCGACGCCGACCACCTACGGCCGGGTGCTGGCCCTCGTCGCCCAGGGCACGAAGCGGTTCGCGCTCGGCGACCGGGTGTACGAGTACCAGGCAGGCGAGTACCTCGTCGCCTCGATCGACCTGCCGGTGACCGCGTACTTCGCCCGGGCCAGCCCGCAGGAGCCGGCATTGGGCTTCGGCCTGACCCTCCACCCGGCCGCTGTCGCCGAGGTGCTGCTCCAGGCGGACCCGGCGGGCCTGCCGGCACCCGCCCCCCGTCCACCAACCGGCCTGACCGTCAGCAGAGCCCCCGTCGAGCTGCTCGACGCCGCCGTCCGGCTGCTGCGCCTGCTCGACCAGCCCCGCGACATTCCCATGCTCGCGCCCCTGATCAAGCGGGAGATCATCTGGCGGCTGCTCACCGGCGAGCAGGGCGGCGTCCTGCGCCAGTTCGGCCTGCCCGACAGCAGCCTCAGCCACGTCGCCCGGGCCGTCCAGTGGATCCGCGACAACTACGCGCAGCCGTTCCGGGTCGAGGACGTCGCGCAGCGGGCGGGGATGAGCGTCTCCTCGTTCCACCGCAACTTCCAGGCCGTCACCTCGATGAGCCCGATCCAGTACCAGAAGCAGATCCGCCTGCAACACGCCAGGCTGCTGCTCGCCGCCAACCCCGGCGACGTCGCCGGGGTCAGCCGCAGCGTCGGCTACGAGAGCGCCGCACAGTTCAGCCGCGAGTACCGCCGGCAGTTCGGGGGCCCGCCCCGCCAGGACGCGGTCCGCCTGCACGCCCGGACCGCCACGCGGGCCGCGTCGCGCGACAGTTGACGAGAACTCGCGTTGTCTTGCCCGTTCCTGCCTGACTGCGCGACGGACGATCCCGGTGGCGGAACACCCCGGTAGCCTGCCCGGACACAGGGGCGAGGTCGGCCGCGGGTCGACGGACAACGACGGGCGCGTGAGGTACGGGTGGCCGGAAGCGAACTGTTCGGACGCCACGACGACCTGGCGCAACTCGCCGGGTTCCTCGACGGGGTGCGCCAGGGCGGCGGCGCGCGGCTGATCTGCGGCGAGCCGGGGGTCGGCAAGTCCTCCCTGATGACCGCCGCGTCGGAACTCGCCCTCGCCGGCGGGATGCGCGTGCTGCGGGCGTCCGGGTCGGAGTTCGAGGCCGACGTCAGCTACTCCGGCCTGCACCAGCTGCTGCTACCCGCGTACGCGGCCCTCGACCGCCTCCCGCCCGGGCCGCGCGAGGCGCTGTCGGTGGCGCTCGGGTTCGGCGTCGGCGCGCCCCCGGACGTCCTGCTGGTCTGCAACGCCGCGCTGCTGCTCGTCACCGAGCTGACCACCGACGGGCCGGTCGTGCTGGTGGTCGACGACGTGCACTGGCTCGACCGGGCCAGCGCCGTCGTCCTCGGCTTCGTCGCCCGGCGGCTGGCGGGCCGCCGGGCCGGGCTGCTGGCGTCGACCAGGACGGGATCGGTGAGCTTCCTCGACCTGCGGGGGCTGTCCGAGCACGTCGTCGGGCCGCTCGACGACGAGTCGGCGGGGCGGCTGGTCGACGTCCGCCACCCGCAGTTGCCGGCACGGGTACGCCGCCGCCTGCTCGACCTCGCCCAGGGCAACCCCCTCGCGCTGATGGAGTTGCCCGCCGCGCTGCTGGGTTCCGTGCGGCGCACGCAGACGCACCCCGAGGTGGTTCCCCTCAGCGACCGCCTCCAGGCGATCTTCGCGGCCCGGTTGACCGGGCTGCCCGAGGCGACCCGGCAGGTGCTGTTGCTCGCCACCTTCGAGGGCACCGGCGACGTCGGGGTGCTCCGGGCCGCGCTGCCCGACCGACCCAGCCTGGCCGACCTGGCCCCCGCCGAGCGGGCGCAACTGGTACGGGTGGACGACGCCACGGCCCGGATCGCGTTCCGGCATCCGCTGATCCGGTCGGCGATCGTGGCCATGTCCACCCACGAGGAGCGTCGCGGCGCGCACGTCGCCCTCGCCGGAGCCCTGGTCGACGACGAGGAGCGTCGCGCCTGGCACCTCGCGGCGGCGGCCGTCGGCCCGGACGAGGCGGTGGCGCAGATCCTCGAGGACGCGGCGCACCGGGTGATGCGCCGTGGGGACGGGTTCGCGGCGGTGGCGGCCCTGGTCCGCGCCGCCGAGCTGAGCGCCACGAGCGCCGGTCGGGGACGGCGGCTCGCCGAGGCCGCGTACATCGGCGCGGAGGCCAGCGGCACCATCGACGACGCGAAGATCCTGCTGACCGACGCGCGTCGGGCGGCTCCCGACTCCGTCGGTTCCCTGCACGCGGCCAACGCGACCGCCTTCCTCATGATCAACGGGGACGGTGACGTGAGCACCGCCCACCGGCTGTTGGCGGGGGCCATCGAGACCGGGGACCACGGCTACCGGGCCGACGATCCGGCGCTCGTCGAGGCCATGCACACCCTGCTGCTGCTGTGCTGGTACGGCAGCACCCCGCAACACTGGGTGCCGTTCTTCACGGCGCTGCGCCGGATCCGGCCCCGGCCGCCGGACGTGCTCGCGTTGGCGAGCGACAGTTTCGCCGACCCGGTGCGTACCGGGAAGGCGGCGCTGCACCGGATCGACGCGGTGCTCCGGACGCTGACCGACGACGCCGACCCCGCCCGCGTCATGCGGATCGGCACCGCCTCGGTGTATCTCGACCGTCTCGGCGACTCGCGGGAGGCGTCCTGGCAGCTCGTCCGGCACGGGCGCGACGGCGGTGCGCCCCGCCGGCACCTCGGGGCCCTGATGCACCTGTGCCTCGACGACTTCCTGACGGGCCGGTGGGACGAGGCCGAGGAACTCGCCGAGGAGGGCCAGCGGACCTGCGACACCAGCGGCTTCTCGTTCTTCGCGTGGTACTTCCGGTACAACCGGGCGATCCTGGCCGCCGGGCGGGGACGGTTCGCCGAGGCGTACGCGCTCGCCGACGAGATCACCCACTGGGCGCTGCCCCGGGGCGTCGCCGCCGCGGCGTTGTTCGCGCAGCATCCCCGGGTCCTCGCCGCCCTCGGGCAGGGCGACTACGACGCCGCCTTCGGGTACGCCGCCGCGATGAGCCCGCCCGGCGTGCTCGCCTCCCATGTGCCGCACTGCACCTGGGTCATGTTCGACCTGGTCGAGGTGGCCGTCCGCACCGGTCGTACGGCCGAGGCCCGGGCCCACGTCCGGGCGATGCGCGACGCGGACGTGGCTGGCCTGTCGTCCCGGACGGCCCTGCTCCAGGCCGGCGCCGAGGCCGTCGTTCGCGACGACGACGAGTCGGTGACCCACCTGGAGACCCTGCTGGCCGACCCCGCGACCCGACGCTGGCTGTTCGACGGGTCCCGGGTGCGGTTGGCTCTCGGGGAGAGGCTGCGGCGGACCCGGTCGCCGGTGGAGGCCCGCCGGCACCTGCTCGCCGCACGCGACGGATTCGCCGCCATGGCGGCCGAACCCTGGCTCGCCCGGGTGGAGGGGGAACTGCGCGCCTGCGGCTATCGACCGCCCCCACGGCAACGGGGTGACCTGACCGCGCTGACGGCGCAGGAACGCCAGATCGCCGAACTGGCGGCGAGTGGCATGACCAACAAGCAGATCGCCGAGCGCCTGTACCTGTCGCACCGGACCGTCGGCGCCCACCTGTACCGGATCTTCCCCAAGCTGGGCGTCACGTCCCGGGCCGCGCTCCGGGACGCCCTGTCACCGCCTGCTGCTGAGCAGACTGCGCGCTGAGCTCGTCGGCCTGCGTCTCCTTCGCTTCGAGCAGCCGCTCCAGGAGCCGCCGGGTGGTGGGGTCGTCGTCGCCGATCCAGCGCACCGCCTCCTGCAACGTCTGGACCAGGATCCGTGCCCCCACGAGGTTCTGCGTCACGATGCCGACGACGTCACCGTCGGGGAACGCCCGGAAGGCGACCCGGGACCGGGCGCTCAGGTGCCGTGGGTCGTAGTCGCCGACGCACCCGAGTTGCCGGATCCGGGTCGCGACCAGCCGGGCGTCGCCACGGTCACGGTCGGCCCCGGCGAACAGGAGTTCCGCGAGCGGCCGCAACGCCGGGGCGCGGACGACCAGCGCGTGCTGCTCGTACTGCAACGAGGACACGACCAGGCTCGCCAGCAGCACGTTGAGCAGCCGCGTGGCCGCCGTCAGGTCGACCCGGTTCGACGGCGTGACCGGCCCGTCGTCGAGGTCGAACAGGGCCCGGTCGCGGACCTCGCGCATCCGCAGCACGGTGGGCGGCGATGCGGGGTGTTCCCGTCCTGATGGCGTCACGCCGTCGATGGTGCGGCGCGCCGGCCGGCCCGCGCATCTGTCGAATGACCTAACCCGGGGCCGAGGCGCCGGTGTCGGATGGTCCCGGCAGCCCCCGGGCCAGGGCACCGGGGCGCGGTGGGAGCCGGCGACTCCGCTCACGCCCGGCCACGGCCTGCCCGATTACAGCACCACCGGTTAGGTCATCGGCCGCCGACGCCGCGGATCCCGGAAGTCGGATGACTGATGGGGGCCGACCGGGCGGCCCCGAGAGTGGATCCCAGCCAGGCAACACCGTCGCCGCCGACATCCGGTGGCAGCCGCCGAGGAGAGTGCCCGATGACCGCAGGCTACGGCTTCCACGCCACCATGACCGCCCGCCCCGGCAGGGGCGACGAACTGGTCGACTTCCTGCTCGCCTCGCCGTCGTTGGCGAACGAGGACTGTGTCGTCTTCCTGATCGGCCGATCCGCCGCCGACTCCGACGTCGTCCACGTCACCGAGGGCTGGACGACCCAGGATGCGCATCACCGGTTCTTCGCCACCGACGAGGCGCAGGCCCTGGTGACCCGGCTCCAGCCGCTGATCGCCGGCGAGCCGGCCTACCTCGACGAGGTGCCGATCGGTGGCAAGGCCGCCATCTGAGATCCGGCACGGACATCCGCCCCCGCGCACCGAACACGAACAGGAAACCCCGCATGGCACTGACACGTCCCCCTCTCGACCCCGAGTTGCGCGCGCTGCTCGCCGACCTGCCGCTCGTGCCCGAACTCAACCGCGAGGTGCTCCCGCAGATCCGGCAGTTCTCGTCGATGCCCGTGGAGCCGCTGCTCGAAGGGCGGGCGATCGACCGGCGCGAGGTCAGCATCGCCGGCGCCGACGGCGCGGACATCCCGCTGTCCGTCTTCAGCCCCGCCGGCCAGGACCACACCGCCCCGGCCCCGTGCGTCTACTGGATGCACGGCGGCGGGATGGTGATGGGCGACCGCTTCTCCCAGCTCGACATCCCTCTGGAGTGGCTCGACCTGTTCGGTGCCGTCGTGGTCTCCGTGGACTACCGGCTGGCGCCGGAGGCCACCGGCACCAGCCTGGTCGACGACTGCTACCTCGGTCTGCTGTGGGTGGCCGGGCACGCCGACGAGCTGGGCGTCGACCCGGGCCGGATCATCGTCGCCGGGGTCAGCGCCGGTGGCGGCCTCACCGCCGGGATCGCCCTGCTGGCCCGCGACCGCGGCGGCCCGCCGCTCGCCGCCCAGGTGCTGATCTGCCCCATGCTCGACCACCACAACGACACCACCTCCAGCCGCCAGTACGCCGGCGAGCCCGGCGTGTGGACCCGCGAGATGAACGAGTTCGGCTGGCGGTCGGTCCTCGGTGACCTGGCCGACGACGCCGTACCCGCTCACGTCTCTCCCGCGACGGCCGGCGACCTGTCCGGCCTCCCGGACACCTACGTCGACGCCGGCACCGCCGAGGTGTTCCGCGACGAAGCCGTCACCTACGCCACCCGCGTCTGGGCCGCCGGCGGCCAGGCCGAGCTGCACGTCTGGGCGGGTGGCTGCCACGGGTTCGACGCCCTGTACCCGCAGGCGCTGATCTCGGCCCAGGCCCGCCGCGCCCGCACCGACTGGCTCGCCCGGGTCCTGACCCCACGACCGCAGACCGCCGGGCGGGCCGGGCGATGAGCGACAACCACCGGGCGCAGTTCCTGCGCGAGTTCCTCCGTGACCCGTTCACCGTCGCCGCGGTCGCCCCCAGCGGCGGACCGCTGGCCGACCTCGTCACCGCACCCGTGCCCGCCGTCGGCGAGCCGCTGGTCGTCGAACTCGGCCCCGGCACCGGAGCGTTCACGGCCGCCATCCAGCGCCGGCTCGCCGGCCGGGGCCACCACCTCGCGGTCGAGGTCAACGGGCGGTTCGCGGGCCTGCTGGCCACCCGGTACCCGCGCCTGGACGTCGCCGTGGCCGACGCCCGCGACCTCGGCGAGGTGCTCGCCGGGCGGGGTCACCGCCGGGCGGACGTGATCGTGAGCGGCCTGCCGTGGGCGGCGTTCGCCGGGAACCAGCAGGACGAACTGCTGCAGGCCGTCACCGACGCGCTCACCCCGGACGGGGCGTTCACCACGTTCGGCTACACGCTCGCCCGCTGGGCCCCGCCCGCCCGGCGACTGCGGCGGGCGCTGGGCGACCGGTTCGAGGAGGTCGTGACCTGTCGCACCGTGTGGGCGAACCTACCGCCGGCGTTCGTGTACTTCTGCCGGCGACCCCGGGTCGCGGCGCGCGGGCGCACGCTGGTGTCCCTGGCCCGCTGAGCGACGAGACACCGAGAGGAGGACCGGCCATGGGGAAGCGGCAGGGGTCCGATCCGGCCGTACGCCCGGTCGGCGAGGACCACCGCGCGACGCCGTTCGAGCTGTTCTTCGACCTCGTCTACGTCTTCGCGACGACCCAGATCACCGCCTACCTGGCCCACGAGCACAGCCCGTACGGTGTCCTGCGGGGTCTGCTGGTCCTCGCCCTGCTGTGGGGCACGTGGTCCGGCTACACCTGGCTGGGCAACCACTCCCGTGCCGACGAGGGCCTGCTGCGGGCGGGAATGGTCGGCGCGATGGCGGCGATGTTCGTGGTCGCTCTGGCCGTTCCCGAGGCCTGGCGGGACGCTCCGGGCGGCCTGCCCGGACCGGTCGTCCTGGTCTGCGCCTACCTGCTCGTCCGGTGGGTGCACCTCGCGGTCTACGCGGTGGCCGCGACCGGGGACGCCGGGTTGCGGCAACAGATCGCGGTCACCTGGCCGCCCCTGCTGGTCGGCGCGGCGCTGCTGCTCTGCGGGGCGCTGTTGGGTGGCTGGGCCCAGGTGCTGCTGTTCGGTGTCGCGTTGCTGGTGGACTGGGCCGGCATCTACCTCACGGCCCGGCGCG
Source organism: Micromonospora wenchangensis (assembly GCF_002210435.1). Taxonomy (GTDB): domain Bacteria; phylum Actinomycetota; class Actinomycetes; order Mycobacteriales; family Micromonosporaceae; genus Micromonospora; species Micromonospora wenchangensis. The sequence goes on along the minus strand of NZ_MZMV01000023.1, from coordinate 87,776 downwards.
GCGCCTGGCGGCTGCACAGTCCGGCGCACCTCACCGAACGGCACGGCCTGTTCGTCATCCTGGCCCTCGGTGAGTCCACTGTCGCGATCGGGGTGGGGGCCGCCGGCCAGCCCGTCGGCGTGCCGCTGCTGACCGCCGCCGTCCTCGGCGTCGGCACCGCCGTCTGCCTGTGGTGGCTGTACTTCGACGTGGTGGCGCCCGCGGCCCGGCGTCGCCTCGTCGCCGCGCACGACGCCGCCCGGGTCAGCCTGGCCGTTGACGCGTACACCTACGGTCACTTCCCCCTGGTCGCCGGGATCGTGCTCACCGCGCTGGGGGTGGAGGGTGTGGTGGCCAACGCCGACGAGACCGGGCCGTTGGGTGCCTTCTACGCCCTGTCCCTCTACGGCGGCGCGGCCCTCTACCTGGCCGGTCACCTGCTGTTCGAACGGCTCGTGCACCGCGCGACGAGCCTGCCGCGTCTGGTGACGGCAGGTGTGCTCGCCGCCGCCGGTCCCGCTGCCGCCGTGCTCGCGCCGATGGCCGGCCTGGCCGGGCTGGTCGCCGTCCTGACCGTCCTGATCGTCGTCGAGACCCGCCGGCACCGTCGGAATCCACGTCCGTCGGTCATGTCGGGCGACGTGGCGGCGGTCGTCGGCGGACCGGAACCGCGCAGGATCGAGCAAGGAATCGCGAGGATCGAGATCGATATCGCCCCCGACAACTGATTACCTGAACTCTTCTTCCAAAAGACGCGATACCCGAATTCAATCAGCGGGAAGTGACGACGATGACCGATCAGACACACAGCACGATATCGCTGCTGGTGAACGACGTGACTCACCGGCTGTCGGTGGACAACCGTCGGACGCTGCTCGACGTGCTGAGGGACGACCTGGACCTCACCGGGCCGAAGAAGGGGTGCGACCACGGGCAGTGCGGTGCCTGCACGGTGCTGCGTGACGGCCGGCGGGTGGTCTCCTGTCTGATCCTCGCGGTCGCCGCCGATGCCGCCGCGATCACCACCGTCGAGGGGCTGGCCGTCGGGGGCCGGCTACAGCCGATCCAGGAGGCGTTCGTGCGCCTGGACGGCTTCCAGTGCGGTTTCTGCACCCCGGGGCAGATCTGCTCGGCGGTCGGGATGCTCGCCGAGCACGCGGCCGGCTGGCCGAGCGCCGTCACCGTCGACGACGCGCCGCACGCCGCGCCGGAACTGGACGAGGCGGAGGTGCGCGAGCGGATGAGCGGCAACCTGTGTCGCTGCGGGGCGTACCCGGCGATCGTCCGAGCGGTGGTCGAGACCGCCGCCCGGCCGGGGGTGGCGGGGTGAAGGAGTTCGCCTATCAGCACGCCACGCAGGTCCACGAGGCGCTCACGGCGGTCGCCCGTAACGCCGGCGCCCGGTATCTGGGCGGTGGCACCAACCTCGTCGACCTGATGAAGTGCGGGGTCGAGGAGCCGACCCGGTTGGTGGACGTACGGCGGCTTCCCCTCGACGGCGTCCAGGTGGCACCGGACGGCGGGCTGGTCATCGGTGCGACCACCACGAACAGCGACGCAGCCGCCCACCCCGAGGTGCGCCGCCGGTTCCCGGCGCTGGCCCAGGCCGTGTTGGCGGGCGCATCCGGCCAACTGCGGAACATGGCCACGGTGGGTGGCAACCTGTTGCAGCGGACCCGCTGCGGCTACTTCACCGACCTCTCCTCACCCTGCAACAAGCGGATCCCCGGCAGCGGGTGTGCCGCCATCGAGGGGGTGCACCACAACCACGCGATCCTCGGCCACACCGCGCACTGTGTGGCCACCCACCCCTCGGACCTGGCGGTGGCGCTCTGCGCCTTCGACGCGGTCGTGCGCTACGAGACGCTCGACGGCACCGGTGAGATCCCGTTGGAGCAGTTCTACCTGCCGGTCGACGACCGTCCGGACCGGGAGACCGCGCTGCCGCCCGGCGCGCTGATCACCGCCGTCGTCCTGCCCGGGTCCGCGCACACCCCTCGGTCGTGTTACCGCAAGGTCCGCGAGCGCGCGTCGTACGCCTTCGCGACGGTCTCCGTCGCCGCCGCGCTCGACATCCGCGACGGCGTGGTACGCGACGTGCGCGTCGCCCTCGGCGGTGTGGCGTCGCATCCGTGGCGGGCCCGTACCGCCGAGGCGGTGCTCCGCGACGCCCGGCCCACCGCCGAGCTGTTCCGCGCCGCCGCCGAGGCGGAACTGAGCACCGCCCGGCCCCTGCGCGACAACGGGTACAAGGTGGCCCTGGCGCGGAACCTCGTCGGGGCCGTGCTCGGTGGGCTCGCCGCAACGGAGGGAAACCGATGAGCACGAACCTCGACCCTGGTGCCGTCGGCGCTCCCCGCCCCCGGATCGAGGGTCCGCTGAAGGTCACCGGTGCCGCCCGCTACGCCGCGGACGTGCCGATGCCGGACCTGGTCCACGGCTGGATGGTGACCGCGCCCATCTCCCGGGGCCGGATCCGCGACATCGACACCTCGACCGCGCTCGGCATGCCGGGCGTGCTGGGGGTGCTCGACCACCGCAACGCGCCCCGGCTCAACCCCCGGGCCGGCAACTACTTCGGGCCGGACGGCAGCATGCAACTGCTCCAGGACGACGTGATCCCGTACGCCGGCCGGCCGGTGGCACTGGCGGTGGCCGAGACGCCCGAGCAGGCCAGGGCGGCAGTGGCGGCGCTGCGGGTGACCTACGACGTCGAACCGCACGACCTGGACTTCAGCCTGGAGCACCCGGCCGCACGGCCGGGATCGACCGCCTTCGGCCCGGAGGCGGACACCGGCGACGTCGACGCGGAACTGTCGAGGTCGGCGGTCGTGGTCAGCGAGCGTTACCGCACTCCGGAGGAGAGCCACAGCGCCCTGGAGCCGCATGCCGCGACCGTGTGGTGGGACGGGGCCACGTGTACGCCGTGGACGCCAACCAGGGTGCGTTCAGCGTGTCCGAGGTTCTGGCCGCGCTGTGGTCCATCGACCGGGAGCGGGTGCACATCCGCGCCGAGCATGTCGGGGGCGGCTTCGGCGGCAAGGGCGCCTGCGGCCCGCAGGTGATCCTCGGGTCGATGGCCAGTGAGCGGTTCGGACGCCCGGTGCGGGTCGTCATGACCCGGGCGCAGGTCTTCGAGGCGACCGCGTCGCGGCCCCCGACGGACCAGCTGGTGCGCATCGGCGCCGACGCCGACGGCCTGCTGCGTGCCATCCACCACCGGCCGGCGTACGCCCTCTCACCGCTGGCCGAGTACATCGAGTGGTGCACCGAGCAGGCCAAGATCCTGTACGCGGCACCGGCGATCCGCACGCAGCTCACCGCCGTGCCCCTCGACATCCTGCCGCCGGCCTCGATGCGCGGGCCGGGCGCGACACCCGGCTCGTTCGCCCTGGAGTCGGCGATCGACGAGGTGGCGGAGCGGCTCGACCTCGACCCGCTGGAGTTGCGCCTGCGCAACCAGCCCGTGGTCGGGCCCGTGTCGGGGTTGCCCTTCAGCAGCCGCCGCCTGGTCTCCTGCCTGCGGGAGGGCGCGCGCCGGTTCGGCTGGGCCACCCGCGACAGGCGTCCCCGTGTCCGGCGCGAGGGTCCGCTGCTGGTCGGCACCGGTCTGGCCGCCACGTCGTTCAGCGCCGGGGTGTTCCCGTCGACGGCCTCGATCACGGCCGAGGCGGACGGGACGTTCACGGTGTCGGTCGGCGCGAGTGACATCGGCACGGGTGCCCGTACCGTGCTGACGGCGGTCGCCGCCGACGCGCTCGGGGTCGGCACGGAGCGGGTCCGCATCCGGATCGGCGACAGCGACCTCGGCATGGCCTGGGGCGCGGGCGGCTCCCGGGGCACGACGTCCTGGTCCTTCGCCATCATCGAGGCCGCCAGGGAACTGCGGACGAGGCTGGGCGACCCGGCCCGGCCGGTGACCGCGACGGTGGACACCACCACGATGATCGACTACCAGCCCGGCCGGGAACGGCAGACCTACAGCGCCGTCTTCGCGGAGGTAACCGTCGACCCGTCGACCGGCGAGGTACGGGTACGCCGCCTGCTCGGCATGTTCGCCGTGGGCCGGGTGATCAACCCGCTGCTCGCCCGTAGCCAGGTGATCGGCGGAATGATCATGGGGCTCTCCATGGCCCTGCACGAGGAGACCGTGCGCGACCCGCGCACCGGCAGGCAGACCAACGGCGACTTCGCCGGCTACCACGTCGCCGCCCACGCCGACGTGCCCGACGTCGAGGCCGACTTCGTGCCCGACTACGAGCCGCAGGACCCGTCGGGGTTCAACGGGCTCGGCGAGATCGGCACGGCCGGCACCGCAGCGGCGATCGCCAACGCCGTGTGGCACGCCACCGGCACCCGCCAGCGGATCCTCCCGATCCGCCTCGACCGGGTACTGGAGCCCGCCGACCCGGGCGCACCCGATGCTGCGTGAGGTCTGGTCGTTCGTCGACGCCCACCGCCGGGCCGGACGCCCCGTCGCCCTCGCCCGGCTGGTGGCCCGCGACGGCCCGGGAGCACGGCCACTCGGATCGACGATGGCCGTCGCGGCGGACGGCACCTGGCGCGGCTCGGTGTCCGGGGGCTGCGTGGAGGCGGTCGTCGTGGAGGCCGCCCGCGCGGTCCTCGCCGGAGCGGCGGCGCACGTGCTGCCCGTGACGCCGGGGGAGTTCCTGCTGCCGTGGGAGGAAGCGCCCGCCTGCTCCGCCACCATGCAGGTGCTGGTGCTGCCCGCGCCACCGCCGCCGGTGCACGACGCGATCACCGTGGCGTTACGGCGGGACAGACCCCTCGCGGTGGGCGTCGGACTACAGCCGCCGTACCGGTGGTCGGTGGCCCCGACCAGGGCCCAACTTCCCGACAGTCAACCGACGTACGTCGAGGAGCTGCCGCGCCGACGGCGACTGGTGCTCACCGGAGCGACCGACCTGGCCGCGGTGGTGGCCACCCTGGCGGAGTCACTGGACCTGGCGGTGTCCGTCATCGACCCACGGCCCCTCCACGTCGGGTCCGGGGCGCTGCCGGCCAGCGTCCGGCTGGTGCGCGCCTGGCCTGGCGAGTGGCTGACCCACCACCCACCCGGACCCGGCGACGCCGTGGTCGCGGTGAGCCACGACCCCCGTATCGACGACCAGGCCATCCGCGCGGCACTGGCCGGCGGCGCGGGACACGTGGCGGCCCTCGGCAGCCGGGCCACCCACACCCAGCGCCTGCGACGCCTCGCCGGCACACCCGGCCTGGACCGGCTCGCCGGCCCCGCCGGACTGGACCTGGGCGGCGCGTCGCTGGCCGAGGCGGCCCTGTCCATCCTCGCCGAGGTGGTCGCGGCGGGAAACGGTCGGGCCGGCGGCCGACTGCGCGACTCCCGGCTCCCCATCGGCGTCCACGCGACGACGACGGCCCATGGTTGACGCCCGGCCACCGGTCGGCCGGACACCCCCTCCCCACGACCTCAGCCGCCCCAACAGGTCGACGGACGTCCCACGGGCGGGGACGAACCCGGACAGCGCGGCGAACTCCGTCGCCGGACTGGTCCTGGCCGCCGGGGCGGGACGCCGCTACGGAGGACCGAAGGCACCGGTGTTCCTCGGGCAGGCGCTCCGCGCGCTGCGCGACGGGGGGTGCGACCCGCTCGTCGCGGTCCTCGGCGCCGGCGCCCACCAGGCCCGGTCGGCCGTCGACCTGGCGGGCGTCCACGTCGTCGACAATCCGCTCTGGGCCGCGGGAATGTCCTCGTCGTTACGGCTCGGCCTGAACACGGCCGCCGGCCTGCCCGGGATCTCCGCCGTGTGCGTGCACCTGGTGGACATGCCCGGGGTCACCGCGGCGGCGGTGGCCCGGCTGCTGACCCACACGCACCCGGGCTGCCTGGTCCGCGCCTGCTACGACGGCGAGCCGGGCCATCCGGTGCTGCTGGGCCGCGACCACTGGGCGCAGGCAGCCGCGACCGCGCGGGGCGACCAGGGTGCGCGGGCCTACCTGCGCCTGTGGGCCGACCAGGTGAGTGTCGTCGAGTGTGCCGACGTGGCCGCCGGCTACGACATCGACGAGCGGTAGGGACGGTTCCCCTGCCGTCAGGGGTCCGGGTGCCCTTCCGCGCTCGGTCCACACCCCGGTGCCGCCGGGTGGGGGAGCCCGGTCGACGGCATCGCGCTGTCCGGCTCGCCGGGTCCGCTGTTGACTCTCCAGTGGCTTGAGACGTCAGGGTGGTGGTCATGGACGAGTGGTTGTCGATCGGTGAGGTGGCCCGGCGTACGGGCCTGAGTGTCAGCACCATCCGGTTCTATGCCGACGAGGGCGTCGTCGCGCCCGCCGGACACACCGGGGCCGGGTACCGGTGCTACGACGCGCGGGGCGTGGCGGCCCTCGAACTGGTGCGTACGCTGCGGGACCTGGGCGCGGGGCTGGACGAGATCCGTCGGTTGCTGGCCGAGGAGATAACGGTGCGGGACCTCGCGACCGCCCATCTGGCGCTCGTCGAGCGGCAGCTGGGGCGGTTGCGTACCCGGCGTGCCGTGCTGCGGGCGGTGGTGCGGCAGGACAGCGAGGCCGGGCAGGTGGGTCTCGTGCACCGGCTGGCGTCGATGTCCGACGACGACCGTGAGCAACTCGTGGAGGAGTTCTGGCGCGAGGTCACCGACGGCCTCGACATGGGGGAGTTCGTCGACCACCTGCGCCCGCGGCGGCCCCGGCTACCGGAGGACCCCACCGGTGGGCAGCTCGACGCGTGGATCGAGCTGGCCGACATGGTGCGTGACGCCGGGTTCCGGCGGGCGGTCCGCCAGTACTTCGGTGAGACCTTCGCCGACGCGGCGGACCACGGGCGGGACGACCCGTCGACGCAGGCGCAGATCGCGGAACAGGTCGAGATCCTCGCGCAGGCCAGGGCCGCGTCCGGGGCCGGCGTACCTGTCGACTCCCGCGAGGCCCGGCAGTTGGCGACGCGGTGGGTGGCGCTGACCGGCAGTCTCTGCGGCGAGCGGGACCTGACCGAGGTACGGCGGCAGGTCGTCGCCGCCGACCCCGGGCCGCAGGTGGCCCGGCACGTCGAGCTGCTCGGCAGGTACCACGCGCTGACCGCCACCATCAACGGCGCACCGCAGCCCCTGGTGCAGGCCCCGGCGTCCACCTGGCTGCACGCGGCCGTCGCCGCGCTGCCCTGACCGGGCGGGACGTACAGGCGCCAGGGGCGCGTGGGAACCGGCGCGGGGCGTCGCCTGCCTGGCTATTCTGTGGCACGTCGTGACGGGCTCGGCTCGCACCAGGAACCCACCAGAAGGCGACCACCGTGACAGCCACCCCACGCCAGGACGCCCGGCCGGCGACGGTGATGGCGCACGTGGTCCTGGCTGTGTCGACGGTGCTCGCCCTGGCGGGCAACCGGTACTACGGCGCAGCCGGGTGGCAGATCCTCGCCGCGGCGGGCGCCGCCGTCCTGCTCCACGGGACGGCCGTGGTGTCCCGCCGCCGGCCGTGGCCGGGGTACGCGACCGCCGCGCTGGGCATGCTCGTCCTGGCCACGATCTCCTCTCCGAGCTGGTCGGCGATCCTGCTGCCGTCGGCCCTGTGGTTCCCCGTCACGTTGTGGCGGCTGACCGGCCTCGTCCCGGTCAGGTCCTCGGTGGTCGCGCTGGCGGTTGCCGTGCTCGGGATCGTCGTCACCGAGCTGGTGGCCTGGGGCCGGTTGCCCCCCGGGATCCCCGGCTGGACCCTCCTGGTCGAGGGCGGGCTGCTGACGCTCGTGGTCGGCGGGGTGTGGGGTGCGGCCCTGCTGGCGCGTCGGCGGCGCGAGGCGGGCCGGCGGGCCGAGAGCGGACGGCTGGCTGCGGCCGTCGCGGACGAGCGGGCCAGCATCCGCCGTGACCTGCACGACGTGATCGCCCACACGGTCACCGTGATGGTCGCGCGGATCGAGGCCGCGGCGGTGACGACGACGGACCCGGCGACCCGCCGTGAACTCGGCGACATCGCCGAGGCGGGCCGGGACGCCCACCAGGGTCTGCGGGCGATGCTGGCCACCCTCGGGCCGGCCACCACGGCGTCGCGCGCCGGTGCCCGGCGCGACCAGGTGCCGATCTCGCTGGACGCCGTCGCCGACCTGGTGGCCGCGGCGGCCAGCCCGCTGCACGCGGTGACGTTCGCGGAGGTGGGCCCGCGGCGACCGCTGAGCCTGAGCGCCGAGGTGGCGGCGTTCCGTACCGTGCAGGAGGGCGTCACCAACGCGCTGCGGCACCTCGAACCGCCGGTCGAGGTGACCGTTCAGCTCCGGTGGGGCCCGGCCGAGCTGGAGGTGGAGGTACGCGACGACGGCGGCTCGGCGCTCCGCGCCCCCGGTGGCTCGGCGCTCCGCGCCCCCGGTGGCTCGGCGCTCGGTGCCGCCGGCGGCCGCGGCACCGGCCTGCTGGGCGTCGGGGAACGCGTGCGCGCCGCCGGGGGCACCCTGTCGGTGACGCAGGGGGACGACGGATGGGTGCTGCGAGCGCTGCTGCCCACGAAGGAGGGGGCATGACCAGGATCCGGGTGATGCTCGTGGACGACCAGGAACTGTTGCGGACCTCGTTGCGTACGGTCCTGTCGGCCGACGGACGCATCGAGGTCACCCACGACGTCGCCAACGGCAGGGACGCGGTCGAGGTCGTCCGGCGGCACCGTCTCGACGTGGTGCTGATGGACATCCGCATGCCGCGCATGGACGGGGTGGCCGCCACGGCGGAGATCGTCCGGATCGCACCGGCGACCCGGGTGCTCATGCTGACGACGTTCGACGACGACGAACTGGTGGTGGCCGCCATCCGGGCCGGCGCGAGCGGCTACCTGACCAAGGACGTCCGGCCCGCCGTCCTGGCGCAGGCCGTGTGTGACGTGGCCGCCGGGACGTCGGCGCTGGCCCCGGGGGTGGCGGCGACGGTCCTCGACCTCGTCCGGCAGGTGCCGACGCGCCGGACGCGGGCGCTGGACGGCCTCACCCCGCGCGAGGTCGAGATCTTCGGCCTGCTCGCCCGGGGCAGGTCCAACGGCGAGATCTGCGCGGAACTGGTGCTGAGCGAGAACACGGTGAAGTCGCACGTCCGGGCCGTGCTGCAGAAGCTGGACCTGCGTGACCGCGTACACGTGGTGATCCACGCGTACGAGAACGGGCTGGTCGGTCGGCACGATCTGCCCGGCTGACATTTCACTCTGCCGGGTGGTGCCGGCTCACCCCGTGGTGTGATGACCGTCGGTGACGGCCTGCCTAGGTTCGACGTCATGCCTCTCCAACGTCTGCGTTCTCCCCGGGTGACCTGCCTGTCCGCCGTCGCCGCTGTGCTCGTCGCCGTACTGTTCGGCTCGGCGACGCCGGCCCACGCCACCGGCAGGGGGCTGGTCGACGACTACCGTTCCGCCTACGCGACGCCGGGGATCGCGGCGGCCGTGATCGACGGCTCGTCGGTCGAGACGACCGTCCGCGGCCGGGACGGGGACGGGGACGCGGTGACGACCGGGACGTCGTTCCGGATCGCCTCGATGAGCAAGTCGATGACGGCGACAGCGGTCATGCTGCTGGTCGACCGGGGCCGCGTCGTGCTGGACGACCCGGTCGTCACGGTCCTTCCTGAATTCCGGATGGCCGATCCGCGCTTCACCGCGATCACCGTGCGGCACCTCCTCAGCCATACCTCGGGCCTGTCGAGCAGCACCAACAACGACTACGTGTTCCCGCCTCCGCGCGACGCGCGGCAGGCCGTGGCCCGGCTGGCCGACGAGACCCTGGCCGCCGATCCGGGCAGCGAACCGGTCTACCACAACACCAACTTCACGATCGCCGCGAGGATCGTCGAGGTGGTGTCGGGCCGGCCCTTCGACGAGTTCCTGCGTGCCGAGCTGTTCACCCCGCTGGGGATGACCCACACCCGCTCGACGCCGGGATGTTCCGATCGCGCCGAGGGGCTGCCGTCCGGGTACGAGGTCGTGCTCGGCTTCGCCGTCGCGGTGCCGGAGATGCCGGGGACGTGCGCCGGCAACGGCGGGGTGATCTCGACCCTGGACGACATGGTGCGGTGGCTGCGGTTCAACCAGGGCGGCCCCGGCGCCGGCCTGCTCAGCGCCGCCGCCCTGACCGAGCTGCACACCGTCCAGCCCGGGGCCGGCGACTACGCCCTGGGCTGGCAGGCCCGCCCGGCCGCCGCCGGCGTCCCGCCGACGATCGGCCACGGTGGGACCCTGGCGACGTGGACCGGGGACATGGTCTTCTCGCCCACCACGGGCAGGGCCGCCGTCGTCCTGACCAACAGCGTCGGCGCGCCCGGCGAGCTGTCGGCCAACCTGCTCGCCGAACGGACCGGGACACCGACGAGGCCGATGAGCAATCCGCTCGACACCGTGAACGCGGTCCTGCTCGGGCTCACGGTGGTGCTGGCGGCGCTGCTGGTCACCGCGGTCGTCCGGGCGCGCCGCTGGGCCGTCCGACGCCGTACGACGCGACGACCGCTGCTGATCCTGCGGCTCGTGCCCCTGACCCTGGCGACGGTGCTGGGTGCGACGCTGCCCGCGGTGCTGCCGATCCTGCTCTTCGGCGCGACCTTCGACGTCGGGTACTGGATCGTCTTCGCCTGGCTGCTGCCGCTGCTGCCACTGCTGTCCCTGGTCAGCTGTGTGCTGGGGGCGGTCGCGCTCGCCCGTCGCCTCTGGTGCCTGCGCCACGCCGGTCAGACGGCCGCCGCCGGGGACGGCGCTTCGGCGACCGGGCCGACGACGGCGTGACCACCGCGGGCGGGGCTAGGAGTCGTCCGTTCCGTGGCGCAGTTGGGTGAAGGCCCGGTCCGCGTCGGCGACCGCCTCGGGCTGGACGTCGCGTGCGGTCCGCCCGTCGGCGATCTTGCGCCAGTTGGTCCGGGCAAGTACGCGGTGTACCGCGATCACCTGGGCGGCCTGGAGCCGGCCCTCGATGCCCCGGTCGAGGACGGCGGCCAGCGCGTCCTCGTCGTCGAGCGTGTACTGCACGAGTCGTCCCGCCAGGCTCGGTGTGTCGAACACCAGCCGGTGGAACGCCACCACCTCGGGTTGGTCGTTGAGGCCGGTGACCGGCTCGAAGCGGTCGAGACCGGCCCGGAAGTGCCGGTGCAACGCCGTCATCGGCGCGGTGTCGGGCCGGCGGTCGCGTACCACCCGGGCGGCCTCGCCCTGGTGGTCGGCGAACCGGTGCAGGATCAGGTCTTCCTTCGTCGCGAAGTAGCGGAACAGGGTCGGCTTCGACACCTCGGCCGTCGCGGCGATGTCGGACACCGACACCTGGTCGAAGCCGTGCGTCAGGAACAGCGAGATCGCCACGTCGGCGATGACGTCCCGGGTCCGCGCCTTCTTGCGGGCCCGCAGCCCGACCCGTTCGACCATGCCGTCAGGGTAACATTCGTTACCGGGTTGCATTTCTAACTCGGTAACGCTTCGATGAAGGTCATGACGCAGGCAGACACCCACCGCACCCCCGCGGCCGACCGCGGGGGTGCCCCGGCACCGGCCGACCGGCCGCCGGTGCTCGTCACCGGGGCGACCGGCCGGGTCGGACGCCACGTGATCGACCTGCTCACCGACGCGGGCGTGCCGGTCCGCGCCCTCGTGCGCCGCTCCGAGTCGGCCGCGACGCTGCCCGCCACCGTCGAGGTCGTCACCGGCGACCTCACCGTGCCCGCGTCACTCGACGCCGCGCTGCACGCCGTCAGCACGGTCCTCCTGGTCTGGACCGCCCCGCCGCAGACCGCGGCGGCCGTCGTCGACCGGCTGGCCGCCCACGCACAGCGCATCGTCCACCTGTCCGCGCCGCACCGCACCCCGCACCCGTTCTTCCAGCAACCGAACCCGATGGCGGCACTGCACGCCGAGGTCGAGCGGCTCATCACCGGCACCGGACTCGGCCTGACGGTCGTCCGGCCGGGAATGTTCGCCTCGAACGCCCTGCTCTGGTGGGCCGCCGCGATCCGTGCCGGCAGCCCGGTCCGGTGGCCGTACGGGGCGGCCGAGACGGCACCCGTCGACGACCGTGACGTGGCGGCGGTCGTCGCGCGGACGCTGACCGAGGAGGGACCCGCCGGTGGCGACCACGTCCTGACCGGCCCCGAGTCCCTCAGCCAGGCCGAGCAGGTGGGCATCATCGGTGACGTCCTGGGCCGCCCGGTCGCGTTCGAGGAACTGTCACCCGACGAGTTCCGGCGCGGGGCCCCGCAGGCCGCGCGCCCGGCGGTGGACATGCTCCTGAACGCCTGGAAAGCCGCGCTGGGACAACCGGCGTACGTCACCTCCGGTGTGGCCGAAATCCTCGGCACGCCCCCACGGACGTTCCGGCAGTGGGTCGTCGATCACGCCGCAGCGTTCACCGCAGGCCCCCACCCGACGAACTGATCCACGCCGCCGGGTCGCAGCAGTCGAGGCGCCGCCCCGGGCGGGCGACGGCCGCGTACCCCGTCCGGGCGGCAGGGGTGGGGCTGATGCCTGGCAGCGGCCGTCGACGGTGGGCGAAGATCGGTATGTTGCTCGGATTTCACGGTCGGGCGGGGTGATCGCCCTCGCCGAAGCCGCGCCGGTAACGGTCCGGGCTGGTGTGCAGGATGCGTTGGAAGTGGGCGCGCAGGGCGGTCGCCGAGCCGTGACCGCTGCGCTCGGCGACGGCTGGCACAGGTAGATCGGTGGTTTCCAGGAGGCGGCGGGCCAGGTTCAGGCGGCGGCTCTGCAGCCAGGCCAGGGGCGTGGTGCCGGTCTGTTCACGGAAGCGGCGGGTCAGCGTGCGGGTACCCAGCCGGGCGTGGCGGGCGATGTCGGCGACCGTGAGTGCCTCGGCGGCGTGCTCGTCCAGCCAGGCCAACGTGGGTGCCAGTGTCCCCGTGGTGCCTGCCGGGACATGGTCGACGAACTGGGCCTGGTCGCCGTCGCGGCTCGGTGCCATGACGACGAAACCGGCCGTACGGGCGGCGACTGCTGCGCCATGGTCGCGGCGTACCAGGTGCAGGCACAGGTCGAGGCCGGCCGCGACCCCGGCCGAGGTGAAGACCCGGCCGTCACCGGTGAACAGCGACGCCGCGTCCACCTCGACCGCCGGGTGCCGGCGGCGCAGATCGGCCGCGGCCCACCAGTGGGTGGTGGCACGGCGTCCGTCGAGGAGCCCAGCCTGGGCGAGGACGAACGCCCCGGTGCAGATCGAGACGGTACGCGCGCCCCGGGCGGCCGCTGCCCGCAGCACGTCGAGCACCGCCTTCGGAGCCTGCCAGGGCATGGCCACGCCGGGCACGACGATGGTGTCGGCCTCGCGGGCCGCGTCCAGCTCGTAGGGCGCCTCGATCCGGTAGTGGCTGATCCCGGACACGCTGGTCCGCACGGCCGGGCGCTGGCCGCAGACCCGGATCTCGTACGGGTAGCCGCCGTCGGCCAGCCGGGTGCTGCCGAAGACCTGGCACGGGACGGCGAGGTCGAACCCGACCACGCCGTCGAGCGCCAGCACCGCGACGACGTGAGGATCAGCGGCCACGGACCGTCCACACGGTGCCCCGCGGCTCGAACTCGAGTACACCGGCGATCATCAGGGCGAAGTCCGGCCCGAACTCGCGGGCCAGCACGTGCAACGCGAGGTCGATGCCGGAGGTGCTGCCGGCCGAGGTGATCAGGTCGCCGTCGTCGACCACCCGGGCGTCCTTGAGCACCGCGCCGCTGTCGGCGAGCTGGTCGCGCACCGTGTGGTGGGTGTTGCACGGTCGTCCGCGAGTGAGGCCGGCGGCGGCCAGCAGCAGTGCCCCTGTGCAGACCGAGCTGACCACCAGCCCGCGGCGGGCGGCCGCCGCGATGCTGCGCGGCAGCTGGCCCTTCTTGATCTCGTGGGCCACGCCGGGCTCGTCGGGGCCGGTGGGTCCGCCGCCGGGTACGAGCAGCAGATCGGTGTCGTCGGTCGACCACCCCTGGCTGACGACGACCCTGGTGCCGCCGAGGGCGTCGACCGTCCGGGGAACCGTGCCGGTGACGTAGTCGACGGTGACGGCTCCGCCGCTGGCGAAACCGGCGATCGTGAACGCCTCGTTGGGCCCGATGAAGTCCTGCTCGGCCACACCGTCGAAGAGCACCATCCGTACTCGGAAGGGCCGGGCCGGCGACCATCGGCGGCCCGCGGTGGCCGGGGTGGCAAGGACAGTCGTGGTGAGGGTGCCGGCTGCGGCAGCACTGAGGATGGTCCTGCGTTGCATGCGATCACTCCCGTGGTCGGTGGTGTGACCAGTTCACCCGCCGGACCGCCGCCGGGAAAGTGGCCCGAGCGTCAACCTCCGCCCGCTTCCTGCCCGGCCACCGGGTACAACCCTCCCGGTTCATCAGTCGCTCACGCCGGCCACGGAGTTCCCCGCCCGGACCGTCCGGCGCGGCACCGGTGTCGCCGTCGCCGTCGACGGGTGCGGTCGAAGGGCGGATGGTGGTGATCAGGTGTGCCAGGAGACGGCGGATTCCGCTTTCGGGGACTCCGACGCGAGAAGGGCGAGCAGCTTCTCGATGCGCTCCGTGCCCGGCTGGTGGCCGGTACGGGCGTGCGACTGTGCCGCCAGCAGTGCGCTGCGCCGGGCGGCGGCCACGTCACCAGCCCGGAACTCGGCCGCGGCACGGGCGGCGAGCGCCCGGCCTTCGAGCAGCCGATAGCCGCACTGCCGCGTGACGGACAGCGCCGCGTGGCACCAGGACGGTGCCGTGGGCTCGTCGATTTCGGCGAGGCTGACGGTGATGTCGGCCTCGATGTACCGGTCCGCGGTGGTGCGGGCGGTTCGCAGGGCGTCCAACAGGGTGCCGGTCCTCCTCTCGACGATGCCCAGGATGTGGAGGGCGAGCGCTTCGACCCGGGGCTCGGCCGGTGCGCGCGCCATGTCGAGCGCCTGCCGGGCGAGGCGGGCCGCGTGCGGATGGTCGCCGCGATCGCAGTGGACCCGGGCCAGCGCGCACAGGGTGGTGGCCCGGCCCCGGCTGCCCGTCTGCTCATGCAGTTCCAGTGCCTCGGTCAGCGTCCGTAGCGCGTCGTCGGACCGGCCGAGCAGGTGGTGGACGACGCCCAGGTTGCTCAGGATGAGTGCCCGGCTGGAGGTCGCCCCGCCCTGGTGGGCCAGGGTGAGCGCCGCGTGGTGGTGGTCGGCGGCTTCGCGGAGCCGTCCGAGGTCGGCGCAGACCAGTCCGAGATTGTTGTGGTTGACGGCGACGCCCGCGGTCCGGCCGTTGCGCCGGTTGAACTCCAGCGCCTGCTCCATGACCCGCAGGGCTTCGACCGGCTGGCCGGTCATCCGGAATACCGGGCCCAGGTTGCCCAGCGCGGCTGCCTCGCCGTCGTGCCATCCCGAACGGTTCGCGCAACCCAGCGCCAGCCGGTAGTCGTCGATCGCCTCGGGGAACCGTTCGAGTCGCCAGTGCAGGGCGGCGAGACTCAACCGGGCCGCCGCCTCGGCCTGCTCGTGCCGGTCGGCCCGGGCCGCGGACAGACCGATCCCCGCGACCTCGGACCATTGCGTGGTGTGCAATCCCAGCCACAGGTATCCGCGCAGCGCGTCCGCCAGCGACCAGGCGAAGGCGTGCAGGCCCTGGTGCGCCGCATGGCGTACCACGGCGACGAGGTTGTGCCGGTGCGCGTCGAGCCAGGCGAGGGCGTCGACGTGGGTGGCGAACCGCATCGGTGGGCCGGCGGGCGCGGGTAGCTGCGTGGGCACCCGCAACACCTGCGGATACAGCCGGTCGGCTGCGGCGTACACGCTGAAGAGGTACCACGACAGCAGGTCGACCAGGGTCTCCCGGTTGTCCTCAGTCGTCGCCAGCTCGGTCACGTACCGGCCGAGCAGGTCGTGGGTGCCGAAGTGACCGGGTGTCCGCTCCTGTGCCAGGTGCGCGTCGGCGATCCGGGACAGCATGTCCGCCGCCTCGCCGGCGTCACAGCGGAGCATCGCGGCGGCGGACTCCGCTGTCACCTCGCAGCCGGGCACCAGGCCGAACAGTCGGAACAGCCGCTGGAGCCGCGGGGGCAGAGTCTGGTAGGAAACGGCGAACGCCGAACGCACCGCGATCTGTTCGTCGTCATGGACGGTCAGCATGGTCAGCGGGTCGCCCGCCCGGAATCGCGCGAGGTACCCGCTGACCCGCTCGTGCGGGCGGCCGTGCAGGTCCGCTGCGGCGATGCGCAGGGCCAGCGGCAGGCGTGCGCAGTCACGGGCCAGTTCCGCGAGAGCGTCCCGCTGCCCGGCGACCCGTTCCGCGCCGATGACGCGGGTCAGCAGCTCGGTGGCCTCCTGCGGCGCGAGCACGTCCAACGACAGCCGCTGCGCGTCGTTCCGGGCGGCCAGCCCACCGAGGCGGTCGCGGCTGGTCACGATCACCAGGCAGCCGGCGCCGCCGGGCAACAGGGGCCGCACGTGCGCGGTGTCGCGGGCGTTGTCGAGCAGGATCAGCACCCGCCGGTCGGCGAGCACGCTGCGGTAGAGATCCGTCGCCTCGTCGATGTCGTCCGGCACCCGGGTGGGCGGCACGCCGAGCGCGCGCAGGCAGCGTGACAACGCGTCCAGCGGCGCTGTCGCCGCGCCGGGCGAGTAGCCGCGCAGGTCCAGGAAGAGCTGCCCGTCGTCGAAGAGCGGCCGTACCCGGTGCGCCCACCGCACCGCCAGCGCCGTCTTGCCCACCCCGGCCGTCCCGATGATCGCGACGACCGCCAGGGCGCCGTTGTCCCGCGCCCGGCTGAGCATCGTGTCCATCGTGGCGAGGGCGTCCCCCCGGCCGGTGAAGGTGGCCAGACCGGCGGGCAGTTGGGCGGGCCGCGGACCAGATCCGGTCTCCCGGACCGGTGGGGCGGGCGTGCCCGGCGCAAACTGTTGCCGCAACACCCGCACGTGGGCCTCCGCGAGCTGCGGTCCCGGCTCGATGCCCAGCTCGTCGGCGAGGAGGCGGCGGATCCGCTCGAACACCCGCAGCGCCTCGGCCTGGTGCCCCGATCCGGCCAGCGCCGTCATCAGCCGCGCGGCCAGACCCTCGTGCCACGGGTTCGCGGTGACCAGCTCGCGTAACGGCGCCACCGCGGCGGCGTGCCGACCGAGCGCGAACTCGGCATCGAACAGATCCTCGGACGCGACGAGCCGCTTGTCGTGCAGGCCGGCGGCGGCCGCCGGCACGAACGCGGCGGACGCGCCCGCCAGTGCCGGCCCCCGCCACAACGCCAACGCCTGGCGCAACAGGGTCGTGGCCCGCTCGTGCTGGCCGGAGCCGGCGTGCCGACGCGCGGTTTCGGTCAGTCCGGAGAAGACCACCACATCCAGGTCGTCGCCGCCCAACTCGAAGCGGTAACCCCCGGAGTCCGAATGGATTGTTTCGGGTATACCGGCCGCGCGGGTCAGTTGGCGCAACCGGGAAACGCAGACCTGGACCTGTGCCCGTGCGCGGGTGGGCAGAGCCCCGCCCCACAGCGCCTCGGCCAACTGTTCCGCCGACACCACCACGTTGGCGTTGAGCAACAGATACGCCAGCACCGCGCGTTGCTGGGGTCGCCCCAGCGGCACTCGCTCGCCCCGCACCACGGCCTCGACCGGGCCGAGCAAGCGCCATGTCATCCGGCCCCCACATCGATGTATCGAACATGATTCTATGTGCCGCCGCCAGGGCGGCTATCGGACGGCTAGCCGATGGCAAGCGGGGCCGCGCAGCCTGATGGAGCCGGGCGGACGGCCCGGAATCCGAGATAAAGGAGCTTCAATGGGACGAAGAATCCGCGCGGTTCTCCTCGCGGTGACGGCGCTCAGCATGGTCGTCGCATCGTCAGGGGTCGCGCAGGCGGGTGCGTCGCCGCAACCGTCGCAGCCGGCACTGCGCGACGCACGGGCCGCCGCAGTGGCGTCGAACGGACTGGGCCCCGCCGCGAAGGGCGGGATCGGCACCGCAGCGGCGTGGTTCACCGGCACCGTCGCGGCCGGCGGCACCCAGGGCTGGACCTGGACCAACGCCCCGGCCGACGCCGCCTACGTGGTCGGCTACAACCCGGCCGGCGCCACCACCTCGGCCACCTGCCAGTTCGAGACGATCAGCACCCGGTACGTCCAACTGTTCAGTGGGGAGCGGCAGTTCCAGTTCACCCTGAAGAACGTCGGCTCGATCGCCTGCGGTGCGACGGTGCAACTCGCGGCGGTGACCAGCACGTCCCTGGTCTCGACCGGCGGCGTCAACCCCGGTGGCACCCAGACGCACCTGTGGAACGTCCCCTGGAACACCATCTGGGTGGCCGGTCTCAATCCGAGCGGCGCCACGAGCTCGGCGGCCTGCCAGTTCCAGGTGACGCGCATCTGGACCGTGCAGCCGGGCAGCTCGCTGCGGCAGATCTGGGTGGAGGTCAAGAACGTGGGGACCGTCACCTGCCAGACCGACATCCGGCTCGGCTCCACCACCATCGGGTCGCAGTTCACCATCGGAACCGTGGGCGGCGGCGGCACCTGGTCCACGACCTGGAACAACGCGAATCCCGTCACCTCGGCCTACGTGATCGGCCCGTCGCCCCAGGGCAGCGCCCCCACCTACTGCCAGTTCGAGGTCACGCGCGTGGTCTACGTCCAACGCATCAACAGTGACGGCTCCTCCCAGCGCCAGATCGCGATGTGGTTCAAGAACCTCAGCACGGTCTCGTGTGGCGGGCTCGCCTACCTGCAGACCATCGCGGCCTGATCCCGCACCCGTCCCCGCGGTCACCGTGCGACGACCACCGTCGTCGCACGGTGACCGCGCCCCTTTCCGTCGCCACTCGTGTCCGGGCTCCGGGCGGACTGCTCCGCCGGGGCACCGGTCCGGGCCCGTCACCGCACGAACCTGGTCGGCGGCGGCTGCCCACCTGACACCTAGCGGCGCAGCCAGGCCCGGACCGCGCTGTCGGCACCGACGATCAGGTAGTCGGCCCGACGGTCACCGTTCAGGTCGGCCAGGCGGACCTGGTCGCCGGAGGCTCCGATGCCGGTGGCGATCTCCCCCGCGAGGGTCCACCCGCCGGCGGGATCGTTCAGCCAGGCCCGCACCCGGCCCGCCTCGTCGACGGCCAGGTAGTCGGCGCGGCGGTCACCGTTGACGTCGGCGAAGCGGACCTCGGCATCCGTGACCCCCACCCCGGTGGCGATCAGGCCCAGATCGCCCCAGGGCGCCCCGGAGCCGCCGCGGTTGTTGTGCCAGGCCCGCACCCGGCCTGCGGCGTCGACCACCAGGTAGTCGGCCTTGCGGTCACCGTCCACGTCGGCGAAGCGCACCTGCGAACCGGCGACGCCCACCCCGGCCGCGATCTCGCCCACGGAGTTCCAGACCCACCGGCCGTTGCCGTCCTTCCCGCCGTTGAGCCAGGCCCGGACCCGGCTGGAGTCGTCCACGACCAGGTAGTCGACGCGGCCGTCACCGTTGATGTCGGCCAGCCGCACCCGGTCACCGGTCGACCCCACCCCGGGTGCCGCGATGCCCTGGTAGACCCAGCCCCAGTTCTGGTCGCCGTCCCGGCCGGCGTTCAGCCACGCCGCGATCCGGCCGGTCTCGTTCACCACCAGGTAGTCCTCGCGGGCGTCCCCGTCCAGGTCGGCGAACCGTACCTGGGCCCCGGGCACGCCGGCACCGGGAGCGACCGTTCCCTGCCACGCCCACCGGTCGACACCGCTGAACCGGTCGTTGAACCAGGCGGTGATCATGCCGTTCTCCCGGATCGTCAGGTAGTCGGCCCGGCCGTCCCCGTTGATCTCGGCCATGGCGACCCCGGACCGGGCCACCCCGACACCGGAGGCGATCTCACCCTGGTACTTCCACCCGCCGACGCGGGTGGCGAAGTCGTTGAGCCAGGCCTTGATCCGACCGGCGTCGTCGATGAAGAGGTAGTCGTCGCGGCCGTCGGCGTCGAGGTCCTTGAGCACCAGCCCGTCCCGGGTGACTCCGGCGGCGGCGGCGACCTGTCCCTGACCGACCCAGGCCGACCCCGTGCCGCCCCGGTTGTTGAACCAGGCCGTGACCGTGCCCTGGTCGTCGACCACGAGGTAGTCGTCGCGGCCGTCGCCGTCCAGGTCGGCGAACCGCACCCGGTCCCGGGTGGTGCCGACACCGGTGGCGACGACGCCCGCCCCGATCCAGCGTGAGCCGGTACCGGGCTGGTAGTCGTTGATCCACGCGCTGACCCGCCCGGCGTCGTCGACCACCAGGTAGTCGGCCTTGTGGTCGCCGTTGAGGTCGGCGAAGCGTACCTGGTCGCGTGTCGCGCCCACTCCCGAGGCGACGACGCCGGCGTACTTCCAGCCCCATCCGTTCGGTCCCGGAGCGTTCAGCCAGCCCGAGACCTGGCCGCCGGCGTCGACCACGAGGTAGTCGTCGCGGCCGTCACCGTCCAGGTCGGCCAGCCGGACGTGGTCCCGGCTCGCCCCGACGCCGGAGGCCACCACGCCGGCCCAGTTCCAGCCGTCGTCGCCACCATCGCCCGGCGACGGCGTCTCGGCGGCACACGCCTTGGCGGTGCCGGACACCGTGGCCGGCGGGGCGATCCAGTGCTCGTGTAGCGCGTCGCCGATCGCCGCCCGCCACGCGGCGGCCATCTTGGCGAATCCGGCGGCGTTCGGGTGGAGGTTGTCGGTCATGTCGGCCGCGGTCACGGCGGACATGTCGACCGTCCGTACGTACCTGCCCTGCGCGCGCAGGTTCGCGACGATCCCCGGGATCTGCCGGTTGTAGTCCTGCACCCGCGCGTTGACGGCCGGATCTTTGGACAGGATCAGGGTCGCCACCAGCACGGTGGTCTCCGGGGCCTGGTCGAGCACGTCCTCGATCAGCGCGCGCAGGCGCTTCGGGGCACCCTCGGCGCCCTCGGAGCTGCGCATGTCGTTGGTGCCGATGTGCAGGGTCACCACGTTCGGGCGGTAGGACGGGATCGAACAGCTCGTCGCCAACTTGTCGATCTGGTCGATCCGCCAGCCGGGGTGACCCTCGTGGTCGGGGTCGGCGAAGTCGCCCTGGCGCATGGAGCCGACGAAGTCGAGCGAGGTCGTCACCGACTGGAGGGAGTCGAACAGTTCGCGCCGGTACCCGTTGTTCCCCGCCGCGCCGACGCCGTAGGTGATGGAGTCGCCCAGCGGCATCAGCCGCAGGTCGGTGCTGGGATTGGAGCGTGGCGGCAGCCGGGTGGGGCGCGGCGACGGGTCACGGTCCGGCGGCGTCGTCGGCCCCGGGCCCGGGGCCGGGCTCCGCGGACCGATGCGCCAGCGTTGGGAGTGGCTGTCGTCGCAGACGGCGGCGACAGCCGGGGCCTCGGCCCGGTCCGAGGCCTCCAGGCACAGGTGGGTGGCCTCGTTGCGGAACGTCACCTCGGTCGGGAGGCCCGGGTCGTCCGGTTGGGAGTCGGCGATGTACTCCACCCGCCAGCGGTGCCCTTCGCCGTCGTTGGTGGATCCCGGGTCGTCGCAGCGGTAGACCACCGCCTGCTTGGGCTGCACGTCGTCGTCGCTGCGGTAGACGTCGAGGCAGTCCTCGGTGGCGTGCTCGGGCCGCAGCCGGACGAGGTTGTCCGCCGGGTCCACGGTCTCGAGCCGCCAGCGCTGGTTGCTGACGTCCCGGGGCGGATAGGTGATCACGGGGGAGTCGTCCCCCGACAGTCCCCGGAAGACGTCGAGGTAGCTGCCGGAGGTGACGGACTGGATCGTCTGGTTGGTGAGCGTCGTCTCCCACTGGCTCTCGGGGATGCGGGCGGCGACCTCCCAGATCCGCTGCGGCCTCTTGTCCGGGTCGCAGTACTCGGTGACCATCGGCTGGCCGTCGAGCTCGGGCATGCTGAGGCAGGCGTCCGGGTAGGAGACGTTGCGCCACATGGCCGGGCCGCCCTCCGCCGGCGGGTCCTCGATCGCCCACCGGGCCCCCGGGTCGTCGCAGTCCACCGGCAGCACCGGGTTCAGCGTCCGGTCCTCCAGCGGCTTCGCCATGCCCACGCACTGTTTCGTGCGGCGGTTGCGCAGGACGTTCCAGAAGTCCTCGGCGAGCAGGTGCTCGAACACCTGGTTCTCGTTGTTCTGCCGCCGGTAGGCGACGAAGGTGCCGTTGGCGGTCTGATCCAGGAACTCGCCGTGATCGCTACGGATCAGCACCGGGTTGACGTGGATCGGTCGGAGCGGCGCCGGCAGGGTGCGTACCGTGTTGTAGTAGACTGGGCGGTGGTCCGAACGCGGCGTGTCGGGCGACCAGGCGACGAAGTTCAGGCCGGGGACGTTGCTGATCGCGTAGTCGAGTTCGCTCCGGCTACCCGTGCGGGAGTCGACGTGGGTCCACTGTCCGGTGCGGATGAGGTTCTCGTTCGGCTCGAGGTGCAGGCTCAGGTCCCGCGCCTCCTGGGTGGTGCGGTTGATGATGTTGACGTTGTAGTCACCGGCGATCACGTAGGTCTGCCCGGGCCCCATTCGGGCCCGCGCCCGGGCCAGCAGGTCCTGTACGTCGCTGCCGCGGGCGTGGACGTTGAAGTACCAGACGTTGCCGAACCGGAGCCCCAGCAGCGGACGGAAGCGGTAGGCGTCCGGGTCGCCGGTGACAGGGTCCGCCCGGAAGCGGGGGTTCTCGATGACCATCACGTCGTCGGCGGGCTGGTCGGTGATCGTGACGAGGTTGACCCGGCCGCCCTCCCAGAGCATCACGTTGGTGCGTTCGATCCACTGCGGGTCGGTCTGGAGGAAGTAGACGTGGTGGAGGTCGCCGCGTGAGGAGCCATCAGAGGCCCACCGGGAGTGCTGTACGTACTGGACGCCGCGGGGCACGCTCGGCCGTCGGATCGGTATGTCCTCCACTTCCCCCTCGAAGGGAACGGGAAGACTCGGTCCGGCCTCCTGGATCATGACCACCGGGAAGCGGGCCGCCATGTCGGCGACATGGTGCTTCCACCGGTTGCCGTTGTCGCTGCCCTGCATGTTGTAGCTGACGAAGGGCGACACGCCGTTGGGGTCGACGGCGTGTGCCGGCGCGCCACCGCCGATCGCCACGGCGAGGCCGGCCAGCAGGGCGGCGACCATACCGCCCGCCAGACTGCGACGGGAGAACCCGTTCCGCCGGCCGGTTCGGGCCGACACCGATGGACGCTGGGACGACGACATGGACGCCTCCGCCTGCCGGGCCGGTCACGGACGGCCACCCGCTCGGCGCTCCTGCGCCGTCAGCGGGGAAGGCGGACGGCACAGGGCCGGCGCGGTTCCCTGCCGCCGGAGAGCGTATCGCCCGTCGGGTGGTCAAGCTGACCCGCAAAGCTCGGCTCCGTGGTTGAAACGGACCACGGCGACCGGGCCGTCCGCCGATCCCGTCGTCGGGGCTGGCCGGGAGCCGGCGAGGCTACGCTGCAACGAACGTGACTTCGATGAACCCGAACCTCACTCGGTGAAGCGGGGCCGGCAGCGAAGCGTGGACCGTCGTTACCATCCCGTCCGGTACGGCTCCGCCACAATGGACGCAGCGCCAACTACTCCGGAGGGACCCCGGTGAAACGCCGACTTCTGTCCGTACTGACGATCGCGGCTGTCAGCCTCGCCAGCATGGCCGTGGTGGCCGCGCCGGCCCATGCCAGCGACGCGCCCGGCTTCGTCTGCAACCTGACGCAGAACACCTGGCTGCGGGCCGCACCGCACGGCTATGTCCTGCGTACCCTGACCGCCGGTCGAGGGTTCCGCGCGCACGCGGGCTGGGGCGAGGACGACGACAACTGGGTCTACGGCCACGGCGCCGAGGACCCGTCGCTGGATGGCTGGGTCCCGCTGGGCAACACCACCTGCTGAACGGGCACGATCGGGCGGATCTTCCAGGGCCAGCCGGTCGGCTGCTCGCAGTTGCGGGTCGAGCCGCCCGGCGGAGTCGATGACGAGCTCGATGGTCACGACCTGGGACGGCCCCGAGGCGGGTTGACCACGAAGCCGCACCTCGCCTGTGGACAGGGCCGCAAGCCGTTGCCAACGGTGCTCACCGCCGGACAACGCGGGGACAGCCCCTTCCGGAAGACAGCACAGACGAGGATGGTGTGACCCTTGCCTCACCATCGACCAGTCCCTATGGTTGATGGAAAGCGCTTTCCCCGTCCCAAGCGCTCACGCTCGAAAGGGTGAAACCAGATGAGACGCAAAGTCGCCTCGCGGTGGCTGGCCGGCGGTGCCGCCGTGGTCGCAGGCACCGTCGTCGCCCTGGCGCTGCAGATCCCCAGCGCCTCGGCCGCCACCAACCTCAGCCTCGGCGCCGGCGCCGACGGCTCCAGCAAGGCCAGCGGCACCAGCTACGGCAACGTCGTCGACGGCAACGCCAGCACCTACTGGTCGCCGAGCGGCTCGACCGGCACGGTCTCGGTCAAGTGGGACAGCGCCACCACGGTGTCCTCGGCCGTCATCGTGCAGGCCTCGGGCGGCGGCTCGATCAGCGGTTGGCAGCTCAAGAACTACGACACGGGCGCCGTCCTGGCCAGCGGCGGCAGCGCCCCGAGCACCATCAACTTCTCCTCGACGTCGCTGAAGAAGGTCTCCTTCGTCATCACCAGCGCGTCCGGCACCCCACGGATCGCCGAGTTCGAGACGTACGCAAGCGGCGGGTCGAACCCCACCACCGGCCCCACCAGCGGTCCGACGGCCAGTCCGACCAGCAACCCGGGCACGCCGACCGGAGCGTGGCCGTCGTCGACCGGCTCGGTCAACATCTCCGGCACGGTCAACGTCTCCGGCACCTTCGACGGCGGGATGAAGACCTACTGCTGCATCGGCGACGGTGGGCAGAGCGAGTCGCAGGACCCGATGTTCAAGATCGCCAACGGCGGCACGCTGCAGAACGTCATCCTCGGTTCGCCCGCCGGCGACGGCGTGCACTGCGAAGGCACCTGCACCCTGCGCAACGTGTGGTGGAACGACATCGGTGAGGACGCCGCCACCTTCAAGCAGACCAACGGCGGCACCTCGTACGTCATCGGTGGCGGCGCGCGCAGCGGCAGCGACAAGACCTTCCAGCACAACGGCAACGGCACGGTCAACATCTCCGGCTTCTACCTGAAGGGGTCCGGCAAGCTGTACCGCGCCTGCGGCAACTGCACCACCTCGTACACCCGCAACGTGCGCATCGACAACGTCCTGGTCGACGACATCGACATGCTCGCCGGCATCAACAGCAACTGGAACGACACCGCGACGATCACCCGCGTGGTCGTGATCGGTTCGGCCACCATCTGCGGCAAGTACAAGGGTGTGCCCAAGGGCAGCGAACCCAGCTACCTCGGTGAGGGCTGGAACGACGCCAACTGCAAGGTCAACAGGAGTGACGTCACCTTCCGGTAGTCACCCCGGACGGGTGGGGCACCCGCCGCCGGGCGGGCGCCCCACCGCGTCGCGTCGGGCGGGACGCGACCCCTCCGACGTCCACCAGCAGGAACGGAACCGGGCGCTGCCGGTGTCACGTCAGCAGCGGCAGCGCCCGCTGGCGGACGTCGACGTAGCGTTCGTACACCCCGGGGGTGCCGGCGGCGGTGACCTCCTCCGCCTCGACCGGCCACGGCGGCGGCTCGGCGTCGCCGGACAGCGCCCAGGCCGCCTGCCGCGCCGCGCCGAGCGCCACGTACTCGGCCGGGCGCGGCACGCTCACCGGCGCGCCGAACAGGGCCGGCGCGACCGCCCGCACCGCGCGGGACCTGGCCGCGCCGCCGATCAGCAACACCCGGTCGACCGGGACGTCCTGGGCGCGCAGCGCGTGCAGAGCGTCGGCGATGCCGCCGAGCATGCCCTCCACCGCGGCCCGCGCCAGGTTCGCCGCCGACGCGTTCGCCCGGGTCAGGCCGGCGAGCAGACCGCGTGCGTCGGGCAGGTCGGGGGTGCGTTCCCCGTCCAGGTACGGCAGCAGCGTCAACCCGCCCGCGCCGGGTCGTGCCGAGAGCGCCAGGTCGTCCAGCTCGGTCAGTGACCGGCCGAGCAGGTCGGCGACCGTGACGAGCACCCGGGCCGCGTTGAGCGTGCACACCAGCGGCAGGAACCGGCCGGTCGCGTCGGCGTATCCGGCCACCAGGCCGCTCGCGTCGGCGGTCGGTACGTCACCGAGGCCGTACACACACCCCGAGGTGCCCAGCGAGACCACCACGTCACCCGGCCGCAGGCCGACGCCGAGCGCCCCGCCCATCGTGTCGCCGGTGCCCGCCGAGAGCAGCGCGCCGGAGGCGGTCTCCCCGACCACCTCGGCCGGGCCGGCGACCCGGGGGAGTGCCACGTCCCGGCCGAAGGCCAGCCGTACCAGGTCGTCCCGGTACGCGCCGGCGGCCGGTGACCAGTAGCCGGTGCCGGACGCCTCACCCCGGTCGGTGGTCGGCGCGCCGCCGTCCGCGCGCAGCCGGTGGGTGAGCCAGTCGTGCGGCAGCAGCACCGTGGCGGTGCGGTCCGCGAGTTCGGGTTCAGCGCGGGCGAACCAGCGCAGTTTGGTGACGGTGAAGCTGGCCACCGGTACCAGCCCGACGGCGTCGGCCCACGCCTTCGGGCCGCCGAACTCGGCGGTCAGGTCGACGGCGGCGCGGGCCGAGCGGGTGTCGTTCCAGAGGATGGCGGGACGCAGCACCTCGCCGGCCTCGTCGAGGCAGATCATGCCCTGCTGCTGGCCGGCGACGCCGATCGCGGCCACACCGTCCAGCAGGCCGGCGCTGGCCTGCTGGTACGCGGCCCACCACGACCGTGGGTCGACCTCGGTGCCGTCGGGGTGCGGGGCGCGGCCTTCGCGGAGCACCTCGCCGGTGTCGGCGTCGCAGACCACGACCTTGGTCGACTGGGTCGACGAGTCGACCCCGGCGACGAGGGTTCTCGCGCCACCCATGGCGGTGCCTCCGTAGCTCGGCGGGACCCGACCCTACGTCCAACAACCGTATTAGTTCAATGGCTTGACAAAATTCGCCGTCGCGGCAGCGGCACCCGGACCGTGCAGCGCCAGCGCCGCCCCCGGTCACCGTTCCGCCGTACGGGTTCCCCGCCGCTCCGGGCCGTATCGCTCGACGAGCACGGTGCCGATCGCGGCCAGGTGGTCCAGCAGCCCCGCAGGGCCGGTCACCTCCAGGTAATCGACCAATCCGGCAAGCTCACCGGCGAGTTTGTGTGCGTCGTTGCCGCGGATCACGACCTCGACGCGGCCGTCGGTCGTGGCACCTCCCACGTCGAGCCGGGCGCCGAACCCCATCCGGAGCACGCCGATCCCGTGGGGCGCGCACAGCGCGTGCGCCTCGACGGGCATCCGCCTGCGTTCGACCTCGTCGGCGATCTCGCGCCAGCTCCCGGCAAGGTCGAAGTCCTCCGGCCGGTGCACGGGATCGGCGGTCGGGTCGACGGACGACACCCGGTCGATCCGGAAGGTCCGCCGGCCGGCCTCGGTGCCGGCGACGAGATACCACGCCGGGCCCTTGGCGACGACGCCCAGCGGGTGGACCGTTCGCCCGGTGGCGGTGCCGTCGCGGTCGACGTAGCCGAGCCGGACCTGGACGCCGCGGATCACCGCGTCCTGGAGTTCGTCGAGGAAGCGGGGCGGGCGGGGCTCGACCCGGCTCGACCCCCACCGCTGCGGGTCCGTCACGAGCGCCGACGCCGCCGCTTCGGCCTGCGCCCGGAACGGCTCCGGCAGGGCGTGGACGAGCTTGCGCAGCGCCGCTTTCACGGCGGGCGTGACGGTCGAGGCCGGGCCGGCTACCAGGAACAGGGCGCGGGCCTCACCCGCGGTCAACCCGGACAGGTCGGTACGGGCACCACCCACGAGCCGCCAGCCGCCGCCCCGGCCCTGCACGGAGTACACCGGCACGCCGGCCATGCCCAGGGCGTCGAGGTCGCGGCGGGCGGTGCGCTCGGAGACCTCCAACTCCCGGGCGACCTCCGCCGCGGTCACCTGCCCGCGCTGTTGTAGCAGCAGGACGAGGGCCATCAACCGGTCGGCGCGCACCCGGACGACACTGCCACGGAAAACCGGTCAGGAGGTGACCGGTTTCGGTCCGCAGGATGCCGGCATGACCATCGACTTTCCCGAGCCCACCCACATTCCGGTCAACGGCGTGCACCTCGAAGTCTTCGAAGCCGGCCGGCAGAACGCGGGGAACCCCGTCGTGCTCTGCCACGGCTGGCCGGAACTCGCCTACTCCTGGCGCTACCAGGTGCCGGCCCTGGCTGCGGCGGGCTACCACGTCATCGTCCCGAACCAGCGGGGCTACGGCACCTCGTCCCGGCCCGCCGACGTGACGGACTACGACCTCGCCCACCTGTCGGGTGACCTCGTCGCCCTTCTCGACCATTACGGCTACGCCGACGCCACCTTCGTCGGCCACGACTGGGGCGCATTCGTCGTCTGGGGCCTGACCCTGCTGCACCCGGACCGGGTCAACGGCGTGGTGGCGCTGAGCGTGCCCTACCAGGAGCGCGGCGAGACGCCCTGGGTCGAGGCCATGGCGGCCGCGCTCGGTGGCGACTTCTACTTCGTGCACTTCAACCGGCAGCCGGGCGTCGCGGACGCCGTGTTCGAGGAGGATACCTCCCGGTTCCTGCGGAATCTGTACCGCAAGAACCTGCCCCCGCTGACGCCTGAGCCGGGCAATGCGCTGATCAACCTGGCCAGGGCGGAAACCCCACCCGGTGAACCCCTCATGAGTGACAGCGACCTGGCCGTCTTCATCTCGGCCTTCGCCTCGACAGGATTCACCGGCGGCATCAACTGGTACCGCAACCTGGACCGCAACTGGCACCTGCTGGCCGACGTGGACCCGGTCGTCCGCCGGCCCACCCTCATGATCTACGGCGACCGCGACCCGGTCGCGAAGGCGGAGAGACTGACGGAGTTCGTGCCGAACGTGGAGGTGGTCAGCCTGGACTGCGGTCACTGGATCCAGCAGGAGAAGCCGCAGGAGACGACCGAGGCGATCCTGACGTGGCTGGGCCGGCGGGGGACCGCCTAGCACCTCGTCGGACACGCGTTTCACGACCTGACGGATCGCGTGTGCTCGCTGCTGGTGACGTCCCAGGCGTGGTGGGTTGGTGGCGTCGCCACCAACCCACCCGGAAGCTGTCGGCGACTGTTGCCGATGCGCGCGCCCATCAGCGACGACGGGCCCGTTTGGTAGCCTCGTGGGGTGAGTTCTCCCCAAGCGGACTGGTCAGGGCTGCCGGCCTCCCGGTAGCCCCAGATGCCCCAGTCCCTCCTCTGACGATCCGCGCCGATCCGGTCGGCGGCGAGGTCGTTCGAGTTCCTGCGCATCCGAAGCACCGGCAGTGCCACCCGCCTGCCACCCATCACGTTCCTGCTTCGGAAGGCACCCTCATGCCCGTCCTCCTCTACCTGCTCGCCGTCGCGGTCTTCGCCCAGGGAACCTCGGAGTTCGTCCTCGCCGGCATCCTTCCCGGCATCGCCACCGACCTGAAGGTCTCGCTCGGCCGGGCCGGGGTTCTCACCTCCGGCTTCGCCCTGGGAATGGTCGTCGGCGCGCCGGCGATGGCCGCCGCTGCCCGCCGGCTCCCACCCCGCTGGACCCTGACCGGGTTCCTGACCCTGTTCATCGCCGCGCACGTCATCGGCGCGGTCACCGACAGCTTCGCCATGCTGGTGGCCGCACGGATCGGGGCCGCGTTGGCGAATGCCGGGTTCCTCGCCGTCGCCCTCTCGACCGTGACGCGCATCGTGCCGGCCGAGCGGCACACCCGCGCGCTGGCAGTCATCCTCGGTGGCACCACCCTCGCGCTGATCGCCGGAGTGCCCGCCGGTGCCTTCGTCGGCGACGTGCTGGGCTGGCGCGCCACCCTGTGGGCGATCGCGCTGCTGTGTCTGCCTGCGCTCGTCGCGGTTCTGGCGGCCACGCCGACCCGCCCGGGGCAGGACGCCGGAGCGGGGGCCGGGAGCGCCATCGGCCGCGAGCTGGCGAGTCTGCGTCGGCGTCCGGCGCAGGTGAGCATCGTGCTGGCCGTGCTGGTCAACGCCGCGACGTTTTGCACCTTCACCTACCTGGCGGCGATCGCCACCGGGCCGGCCGGGTTCACCGACCGCACCGTACCGTTGCTGCTCGCTGTCTTCGGGATCGGGGCGTTCCTCGGTGTCACCGTGGCCGGGCGGTTCGGTGACCGGCACTGGCGACCGCTGATCACCGTCACCGGGCCGCTGCTCATGGCGGGCTGGGCGCTGCTGGCGTTCACCGTTGCCCGCCCCGTGGCACTGTGGTCTCTCGCCCTGACCCAGGGCGCGTTGTCCTTCGCGTTGGGCAGCACGTTCATCGCCCGGATCGTCGCCGCCACACGCGACGCGCCGACGATTGGTGGTTCCTTCGCGACCGTCGCGTTGAACATCGGCGCGGTCACCGGACCCATCGCCGGTGGTCTCACCATCGGAGCGCTCGGCGTGCGTGGCCCGGTCGTCGTCAGCTGCGTGCTGGCGGTTCTCGCCGTCGGCGTCTGGTCCACCTGTCGAGCTGCGTACCGGCAGGATCGAGGCTCATCGGGGCGATCCGCCTGAGGAGGCGAGGATCTTGCCGCTCGGTAGCATGCGCGCATGTATGCGCTCTACGCCTGGGGAAACTTCATCAGCGAGGTCGGACTCGACCGGCGGCCGGCCTGGCTCGACCCGGCGGTGCTCCGCGGCGAACGACAGATCGTCGACGACGGCCTGATGATCGGCGACACCGACACGCTACCGGTCGACGGTCCCGGCACGCTCTTCGCGATCGACGACGACGACGAGAACCTCGTGCCCGGCAGTGAGCTCGTCGGCCGCGACCTCAGCGGTGTCACGTGGCGGGTCTCCCGCATCCGCGCGGCCACCGACGGCACCCGCGAGGACGCCCTGCGCATCGTCGCGGCGGCCGAGGAGGATGGCGACTACTACGAGGAAGACGAGCGGCACGGGTACAACTCGGTCCCGGTCGGCGAGATCGTCACCCTCTGGGAAGACGCTCACGGCCAGTGGACGCTGGCCCTGGTCAAGCTCTGAAGCAGGGTGACCACGGACGGCACCCGGCATCAACCGGACACGGAGCCGTGATCAACACCCGGTGGCGGACCCGGCGTCGCGCCGCGCCGTCCAGGCGCGGCGCACGGTTGAGTACGCACTACTCAGGACATGCCTGCGGCGGATACCTAGGTTCGCCCCCATGATGTCCCTTCCCATTGCCACTTCCGCACCTACCTGGTTCCGGCGCGCACTGACGACCCTGGCCTGCGGCGCCCTTCTGCTCCCCACGACCCTCGCCTCCTCGGCCCACGCCGCCGACGGCCGACGCGGCGACAGGCTCGCCGACCTGCGGGTGTGCGACCTGTCCGCCTGCTACCTGGCGGTGGGGGTGGTGGACTCCGACGGTGACGGCGTGGCCGACGCCGACGAGACCGCCCTCGGCTACGACCCGCTCGACCCGGCGAGCACCCCGCCGCTGTCCCTCGTCCTGGACGCGACGATCGACGGGAAACTGCCGACCTACGAACTCGGGTACGGCACGTGGGCCGTGTTCCCGGAGGAGTTCGTCAAGGGCCTGGAAAAGAAGTGGCTCAACCTGCAGGAACTGCCCGGTGGTGTCGAGTCGGGCCTGCCGTCGGAGGTCTTCGGGATCCCCACCCGCAGGGGCAGCCTCGCGCTCGCCGGGATCGACGACGGGCTGCTCAAGGGCCTCGGTGTCGAAGCGCCGTGGAAGACCGGCCTGACCTTCGGCCTGACCCTCGACAGCGGCGGCAAGACGATGGGGATCGACCTCGGCCGGTTCAACGGCAGCTGGTACGGCGCGTACGACGGGGTGACCGCCTGGTGGGCGGCCAGCCACGGCGGCGAGAAGAACACGAACCCCGACAACGGCACGAAGGTCACCGAGTACGGCGACGGGTCCTCGTCGAGGACCACTCCCGGCACCGCAGGGTGCGAGCTGATCTGCACGTCGAGCAGCCGGACCGAGTACTACGACCCGGGCCTGAACACGGTGGGCTCGTCGACCGACGAGGCGTACTACGACCTGAGCGGCAGGTACCACACCGAGCGGAAGCAACGCGACGAGAACGGGAACGTCGTCAAGGAGACGGAGACCGTCCACACGAAGAACAAGGACGGCGGCACGACGATCACGAAGGACACCACCGAGTACGAGCGCGACGAGAACGGCAAGACCACCGGGACGACGAAGACCCACACCGAGCGGACGGTCGACAAGAACGGCAAGGAGACCTCCTCGACCACCACGACCCAGAAGTGCGACGCCAAGGGCGAGAACTGCACCGATGCGATGACCACCGGCGAGGAGGGCACCGGCCTGACCCTGCCCGGCACGGCCTGGCTCTCGCACCAGGAGGCCGCCGCCGCGCTCGACAAGCTGTTCACGATGAAGGGCACGACGGTCACCCCGGTCCAGGACGCACCCTCCGTGATCGGTGTCCTGACCGACGACGACGTCACCGCGGCCATGCACCGCAGGGACCTGATCTCCCTGTTCTCGGGTGACGACACCAGCACCCACGTCGGGGCGATGGTCCTCGGGACCGGCTGGAACACCGCCGCGCCCGAAACCCGCCCCGACCTGCCCAACCCGCTCGACGGGGCGACCGGCGGCGGGGCCCCCGGGGGCTGCGCCTCCGGCGGCGGCACCTGCTGAGACCGCCGTCCGACGGCGGCGCGGCTGTCGTCGCCGACGCCCGCCGCGCCGCCGTCGGACACCACGACTACCGGCGCGGGATCCCGTACCGGGCAAGATCAGCCCGCGAGCTGATCCCGAGCTTCGCGTAGGCACGGGACAGGTGGTTCTCCACCGTCCGTACCGACAGGACCAGACGCCCGGCGATCTCGGCGTTCGACGCCCCACCCGCGGCGAGTTCGGCGACGAGGCGCTCACGGGAGGTCAACGGGTCGGCGGGCACGGGTGACCGGCGCAGCAGGGGAGTCGGCGGGTCACCCACCTGGTGCGCGAGCTCGTCGGCCCGTCGCCGGGCCGCCGCCGCGGCCCGGCCGGACGCGCACCGGGACGCCGCCGCCGCGGCCTCCGCCGCGTACAGGGGTGAACCGGCGGCCTCGAAGGCCGCCGCGGCCGCCAGCAGGGTCTCGGGGCAGGCGCGTTCCAGCCCGGTGGCCAGGGCCAGCCGCGCCGCCCCGACCGGGGACCCGACGGCGAGTGACGCCAACCGGACGCGTACCCCGGTGGTGTCGTGCATCCGCAGGCGTTCGTGCAGGATCCAGGACTCGGCGGCCACCGCCCGGTCCCGCGCGGCCCTGGCCTGACCCTGCCGCAGCAGGTCGCAGGCCAGGGCGTGACGACCCTCGGCGTACGCGGCCCAGCCCAGCGCGATCGGTACGGTGTGGCGCAGGAACCCCAGGCCCGCCTCGGGTGAGCGCAGGTGTGTCACCCACGCCTGCTCCGGGGCGAGACCGCGTGAGCCGTGGGCCACGGTCAGCACGGACAGGCTGACCCGGGTGCAGTCGGTCATCCCGGCGGCCACCGAGGTCACCAGGCTCCGCCGCGCCCAGAGCGTCGCCTCGTCCAGGTGCCCCGCCTGCAACCGGGCCGCACCGACGCACACCGCGGCCCAGGCGCGCTCGAAGACCACACCGTCGGCCAGCGCACCGTGGTAGGCACGTTCGGCGGTGCGGGCGGCGTCGTCGAGCCGACCGTGCTCGCGTAGGGCGTGGCTCGCGTACACGAGCAGTTTGTCGCGGGTCCCGGCGGTCGCCTCCGGCCCGGCGGCCGTGACCTGGTCGAGCAGTGCCTCGACCACGGCGACGGCCTCGCCGGTCCGTCCGAGGTGGGCCAGGGCGTTGCTGCGGCTCGTCGCCAGCATGGTCCGGACCGGCAGCGGCAGCGTGGTGCCGTCCCCGACGCCGGACGCGAGTGCCAGCGCCTCGTCCGGGAACCCGGCGTATGCCAGGGCGTCGGCCTCGGCGACGGCGAACAGGGCCCCGACCGGTGCACCCGCGGGATAACGGGCGGACTGCTGCCGCAGCACGTCCCGGGCGGCGGGCAGGTCGTGGCAGCCCCAGAGGACCACCTTGTGCAGGGTCACGGCGAGCAGGGCGGCGTCCCTGCCCGGTGGGGTGCGGCCCAGCGCGTCGCGCAGGACGGCCACGGCCTCCTCGGCACGCCCGGTCTCCCACAGGTTGACCGCGAGGACGAGGGCGGCACCGACGGCGACCTCCGGGTGGGCGGTCCACACCTCGGGGACCCGGTCGAGGCACGCCCGGGCCAGCCGTACCGCGACGTCCGTCGCACCACCCGCGGCGGCGACCCGCGCCGCGGCCAGCAACGGCCCCGGCTGCGCGGCCTCTCCGGCGTCGAGGCTCAACACGGTGCACCGCACGTGGTCGTGCGGCGCGAGACTCCGGACGACCGCGAGGTGCTCGCGGAGCACCGCCCGCCGACGGGCCGGCGACAGCCCCTCCCACAGC
This sequence comes from Micromonospora wenchangensis, assembly GCF_002210435.1. Classification (GTDB taxonomy): domain Bacteria; phylum Actinomycetota; class Actinomycetes; order Mycobacteriales; family Micromonosporaceae; genus Micromonospora; species Micromonospora wenchangensis. The sequence goes on along the minus strand of NZ_MZMV01000023.1, from coordinate 53,450 downwards.
ACCTCGGCGAACAACGGGTGCACGAACCGTACGGTCTCGGCCGCCCACACCGCGATCCCGTGGGCGACCAGGTGCTCGGTTCCGGCGACGTGCCCGGCCTGCGCGATCTCGTCGTCGTGCGCCCGGCCGGTGGCGGCCAGGAAACGGGCGGCGGCGACGGCGTCGTCGGGCAGCCCCGCCAGGCGGGCCGGCAGGAGACTACGCAGCCCGGTGGGGACCGGCAGCGGCCCGACGGCGTGCCAGCCGACCGCCGAACGGTGCAATGCGCCGCTGCGCCGCGCGCCGTCGAGCAGTTGGGTGACGAACAGGGCGTTCCCGCCGGTCCGCCGCCACACGTCGTCGACGATTCCGGCGTCGACCGGCCCGTCGAGCAGCGCGTCGACCAGTTCCTCCGTGCGCGTGCGGTCGAACGGCGCGATCGGCAGGAGCACGGTGTTCGACGACGCCGCGAGTTCGGCCACGGCGGGCGGCACCCGACCGTCGGCGGTCCGCACCGTGGCGACCAGGGTGCGGCCGGCGTCGCGGGCGACCCGTACCGCGACGGCCAGGGAGACCTCGTCGCAGCCGTCCAGGTCGTCGACCGCGAGCACCGTGCCGGCGGGGATCGCCCGCAGCACCTGGGCGACCATCTCCGGAAGCGACGTCGTCGCCGGGTCGACCAGATGCGCCAGGGCCGCCAGGGGGACGTGTGACAGGCCCCGCGTCCCCCAGGCGCGGACGGCGGGAACAGCCGTGGACACGGCGTCGAGCAGCCGGGTCTTGCCCACGCCGGCCTCGCCGGTGACCAGGACCACGTCCGCCTGTGGATCGTGCACCGCAGCGAGGACGGCGCTGAACTCCCCGGCCCGGCCGATCATCGTCATGCCGGGATCATCTCCCCATTCCCTGGTGGTGCATGAAGCGTGCGGCTGGCCCACTCGTGGTGGTGGCGGCATAGTGCTGCCTGCATTGTGGCCTCGACGAACCGGTACGCCAACAATGCGCCTCCATCGGAATTCCGACCGGCCGGCGCGGTTGACCGCAGTGTCCGTCGCCCCGTCCACACACCGTCGGGTATGTCCACAGTGGTTCGCGCGGTCGTCGCGGCTGCGGCCCTGGCATTCGTCGTCGCCGGTGCCCGGGCGGCGCTGGCGTCGCCCCGTCCGGCGACGTGGTCGCCATGTGCCCCCACGCGCCCCGGGGCTGCCACAGCTGACCCACCCTGCTGCGGCCGTCGCCCTAACTGCGGAATCGGGTGGCGCCTCGCCCGAGGTGCCACCCGAGGTCCGTCGAGGCGGGCAGTGCCGGCCGGCGCGGGGGGTTCGCTGCGGGATCACCGTGCCGGCACCGCACCGTGGCTGGAGTTCCAGCCGGGTCACGACGGCCCGGCCGAAGTGGCCGGCCCGTCGGTGAGGCGCAGGTTGTCCGGGCTCGCGCCGGTGGCCCCCGGCATTCGCAACGGCTACCGGGCCAGTACGGCGGTGAGGAGTCGTTCCGGGGCCTCCAGTTGCGGCAGATGACCGGCGTCCGGCAGCAGCGTGAACCGGGCGCCCGGGATGGCATCGGCGTACGCGCGGCCGTAGGCGACCGGCGCGATGCCGTCGGACGCCCCCCAGACCACGTGGATCGGCACGTCGACGCCGGCGAGCCGATCGCGCAGGGTCGGATCGGTCATGCGCATCCCCGTGTACGTCCGTAGCGCCACCAGGTCGGGCCCCGGACGATCCGGGTCCACCGGGATCCGGGCCGGGTCGTGGAAGGACAGCGCGGCAAGTCGCTGCGGGGTCAGCCCGGACACGTCACTGAGCGGTTGCTCAGGAACGTCGAGCCCGACGGCGTCGACCAGCACCACCCGGCCGACCCGCGGGCTACGCAGCGCCGCCATCTCGGCTGCGGCCCATCCGCCGATCGAGTTCCCGATCACCGTGACGCCATGGAGATGCTCCTGATCGAGCAGCCTGTCGTAGTGTCGGGCGAGCGCGGCGATGCTGTCCAGGCCGGCCTGCGGGGGCGTCCCCGCGAACCCCGGGTGCGTCGGCACGATCACCCGCGCACCGGGAACCGTGGTCCGCAGTAGCTCCCCGAAGGGCACCATCGAGTGCGGCCCGGCACCGCCGTGCAGCAGGAGAAAGCTGTTATCGGTCACCCACCCAGGATTCGTCGCCGGGGCCGCCGCCGGGAGAGGATGGTTCATCGTGGGACCCACACCAACACCCTCCTCGCCGACGTCGCAGGCGCGCCGTGCGGCCCTCGCGGACTTCCTGCGCACGCGCCGCGCGGCGCTGCGCCCGGCCGATGTCGGCCTGGATCCGGGTCCCGGCCGCCGCCGCACCCCGGGCCTGCGCCGCGAGGAGGTGGCCCAACTCTCGGGTGTGGGTTTGTCCTGGTACACGTGGCTGGAGCAGAGCCGCGCCGTCACTCCGTCCGGGCAGGTACTCCTCGCCCTCAGCCGCGCCCTCGCCCTCACCGCCTCGGAGCGCGACCACCTCTTCCACCTCGCCGCCCTGCCCCCACCACCCCCCGGCGACGCCCCGGTCGACGCCGACACCACCGCGCTGATCGACGCCCTGCTGCCGCACATCGCCTTCGCCCTGGATCCCCGCTTCGACGTGGTCGCGCACAACCGCGCCGCCGAGCTGATCATGGCCAGCCTGGTCGCCCCGGTCTCGAGCCACCGCAATCTGCTGCTGTGGCTCTTCGACCCGGTCACCTGGCCCACCGCCCCACCCGCGTGGCACCGCAACGCCCACGCGAACATGCTGGACTTCCGCAGCGAGTTCGACCGCCACTCGGGCGACCCCGCCTTCGTGGCCCTGGTCGAGGAACTCACCACGACCAACCCCGCGTTTCGCGGCTGGTGGGCCGACCACGACGTGCAGGTCCTGGAGCCCACCCGCAAGCTCATCCCACACCCGACCCTCGGCCCCCTGGCCTTCCTGTCCACCCAGACCCGCCCCGCCCACGCCCCGTGGCTCCGGCTGCGGATCCTGGTCCCCGCCGACGCCGGGACCCGGGCGGCCCTCGATGCGGCATCGGCCGGGTCGGATCCACTCTGACGGGGGTGCCGGTCGCCGAGTAGGCCGCCCGACGCACAGCCGGCTGAAGTGGCTTCGATGACGCCGGGCCCGCCGCTGGCCCGGCGGGGTGAACGTGCAGGTCGTTGCCGACGCGGCCGGGCGTCTCGTCTGGGCCTCAGCCGCGCTGCCCGGGTCGACCCACGACCTGACCGCCGCCCGCACCCCCGGCCTCATCGACGCGTTGACCTGGGGCCTGACTCAGGCGTTGTTGCAGGACCTGGCCCGGCCATGATCCGGATGGTCGGGCAACCTCGAATGCCTCGGTCGCAGTGAAACCCGCTCCTTCGTAGTAGCGGATCAGTGCCCGGTCCGGGCCTGCGTAGCAGTCGACCCGTAAGAGGCCAACGCCGGCGGTCCCAGCGACCGTACGAGCGTGTTCGAGCAGCCGGCGGCCGATCCCACGCCCGGCACAGGCCCGATCGGTCACCAGTAGCCGAACGTAGAGTTCGGGTTCCGCCGCGGGTGGCACGTGGTCCGGCGCCGAGCCGACGGCCACTGCGCCGACCACGATGTCCGTGCTGACCGCCACGTACAACTCCCCACCGGCGGCCATGCTCGAAATGGCAGCCGTGGACCGCGGGTTGGCGGAATACGGCTCAACCCCCCACTGCCCGGTGCGGCCTGCGGCGACCAGCCATGCGACTGCGCCGTCCATCAAGCCGACAACCGCAGACACGTCGTGTTCGTCTCCGGGACGAATCGATACCTCACCGCAGCGCACATCCATGCCTGCATCATCGCAACGACCACGCTGTCGGGGTCTGTCAGAACATCGCCGGTCCGGCGGTGCGGGCTTCATCGACCAGGAACCGGCACCCGAACTCCGGGTCGTCGCGGTGGCCGGTCGACGCCCGCCCGACTCGGTCGACGCCGCGCGGACCGGTCAGCGTCCGCCGCGGACCAGGTCGAGGGGGGCGGTGCGGATGCCGAAGTGCTGCCGCAGGGCGCGGCCGGCGGCGTGCAGCCCGGACATGCCGTGCACGGCCGGCCCGGGTGGGGTGGAGGCCGAGCAGAGGTACACGCCGGGCAGCGGGGTCCGGTACGGGTCCCAGCGGGCCGCCGGCCGCATCACCAGCTGCCACGGTGTGACCGCGCCGCCGGAGATGTCCCCGCCGACGTAGTTCGGGTTGTGCGTGCCGGCCTGCGCCGCCGGCACCACGTGGGTGGCCAGGATCAGGTCGCGGAAGCCTGGCGCGAAGCGTTCCACCTGGGCGACGATCTGGTCGCTGACGTCCCGTGGGGAGCCGTTCGGTACGTGCGCGTACGTCCAGAGCACCTGCCTGCCGGCGGGTGCGCGGGTCGGGTCGACGACGCCGGGCTGGACCGCGAGCACGTACGGGCGTTGCGGGTGCCGGCCGCGTACCACCGCGGTTTCGGCGATCCGGGCCTCGGTGGCCGAGCCGACCAGGTGCAGGGTGCCGGCGCGGGCGCAGTCCGGATCCGTCCACGGCACCGGCCCGGAGAGCGCGAAGTCGACCTTGCAGGCGGCCCCGCCGTACCGGAAGGAACGCAGACTGCGCACGTAGCCGGCGGGGAGCCGGTCGCCGGCGATGCGCAGCAGGCCGGCGGGGGAGACGTCGAGCAGGACCGTGCGGGCCGGCGGTAGTTGGGCCAGGTCGTCGATGCGGTCGCCGGTGACCACCCGGCCGCCGAGTTGCCGGAGCCGGTTCACCATGGCGTCGGTGATCGCCCGGCTGCCACCTGCGGGGACCGGCCAGCCGACCGCGTGTCCGAGCGTGGCCAGCAGCAGGCCGGCCCCGGCCGGGGCGAGCCGGCGCGGTGGGGCGATCGCGTGCGCCGCGACCCCGGCCAGCAGTGCGGCGGCCTCCCCGGTGCGGAACCGGGCCGCCGCGGCCGGGGTGCCCTGTTCCAGGGTGCGGATTCCGAGCAGCAGCGCGGCGAGCGGGTCGCGGGGCACCCGGCGCAGGTCGGACATGGCCGTGTCGACCACTCCCGACCAGCGTCGGACCAGCGGCCCGAGCAGGGACCGCCAGGCCGCCCCGTCCGGGCCCAGACCCTCGGCGGTGCGGTCCAGGTCCCGCCAGGCCAGCGCCGCCCGTCCCCCGTCGAGCGGATGGGCGTACGGGATCTCCGGCTGCAACAGCCGTACGCCGTGCGCGGCCAGGTCGAAGGCGCGGAAGAAGGGTGAGGCGAGGGCCATCGGGTGCACCGCCGAGCAGACGTCGTGGAGGAACCCGGGCAGGGTCAGCTCCTCGGTCCGGGTGCCGCCGCCGGTGGTCCCGGCGGCCTCGTGAACCTGGACGCTCAGCCCTGCCGAGGCGAGCACCAGTGCGGCGGCCAGCCCGTTCGGGCCGGAGCCGACCACCACCGCGTCGAGTCCGCCGGCTGCCGTCTGCGTTCCCATGGTGTGTCCTCCCGCCTCAGACCAACGCCTGTTCCGCAGCCAGGCTGGCGTAGAGCGCATCGGTGCGGACCAGTTCCGGATGCGAACCCACGGAACGGGCCGTGCCATTCTCCAGTACGACGATCTTGTCGGCGGCGAGGACCGTGGAGAGCCGGTGCGCGACCACGACCACGGTGGTCCGGCGGGAGATCTCCTGGATCACCTCGCGCAGGGCGGCCTCGTTGGCGGCGTCCAGTTGCGAGGTCACCTCGTCGAGCAGCAGCAGCCGGGGACGGCGCAGCAGGGCGCGGGCCAGCGCGATCCGTTGCCGCTCGCCGCCGGACAGGGAGAGCCCCCGGTGCCGGACCGGGGCGTCCAGGTCGTCGCCGAGGCGGTCCAGCAGGGTGCCGAGCCGGGTGGTCCGCAGCACCGCCCGGATCTCCTCGTCGGTGGCGCCGGGGGTGGCGTACGCGACGTTCTCCCGCAGTGTCCCGGCGAGCACCGCGACGTCCTGCTCGACGTACCCGATGGTGGCGCGCAGCTCGGCCAGCGGCCAGTCGGCCAGCGGCCGGCCGTCGACGAGGATCCGGCCCTGGTGCGGTTCGGCGAAGCGTTCGATCAGGGCGAGCACCGTGGTCTTGCCGGAGCCGGAGGGCCCGACCAGGGCGGTGAGCCCGCCCGCCGGCACGGTCAGGGTGAGGTCGCGCAGGGCCGGTTCGTCCCGGTCCGGGTACCGGAAGCTGACCTGTTCGAACACCACCTCCGCCGGCCCGGGGGCCGACCCCGCCCCGGTCGCGGTGGTCGGCCCGCCGACTCGCGCCGGCCCGGCCGGGACACCGGTTGCGGTGGCGGCCCTGACCGGCGGCGCGGTGGGCAGGTCGATCGGTTCGGTGGGCAGGGCGTCGATCTCGGCGATCCGGGTCAGCGCCGCCCGCCCGATCTGCAGGTAGGTGCCGGCACCGACGAGCTGCATCACCGGGTGGCTCAGGTAGGCCACGTAGAGCAGGAAGGCCACCAGCGCCGAGACCGGCATCGCGCCGCTGGCCACCCGCGCGCCGCCGACCCCGAGCACGACCAGGAACGCGACCTGGATTGCCAGGCCGGCGCTGGTGCCGGCGACCGAGCCCCAGCGGGCCAGGCTCACCCCCTGCCGGTACGCGGTCAGCGCCGCCGCGTCGATCCGGGCCGCCTCGGTGGCCTCGGTGCCGGAGGCCTTCATGGTGGTGAACGCGCCCAGCGCCCGTTCCAGGGCGGCACCCATGTCGCCCACCGACTCCTGCGAGCGCAGCGCGGCGGCACGGATCCGGGGCATCAGCAACCCCATGATGACCACCAGCAGCACCACCACGACCGCCGTCACCCCGAGCAGGGTCAGGTCGACCACCGCCATCAGGACCACCGCGCCGAGCAGCATGACGCCGCCGGTGAAGATGTCGATCAGGGACTGGCTGGCGATCTGCCGCAGCAGCATGGTGTCCCCGGCGACCCGGGCCAGCAGGTCGCCGGGGGCCTGCCGCTGCAACGCCGGCACGGTGAGCCGCAGCAGGTGCCGGACCAGGCCGCGCCGCCCGTCCAGGGCGACCGCTTCGGCGGTGCGCAGGATCAGGTAGTTGCCGACCCCGAGCAGTACGGCGGCGACGATCACCAGCCCGGTCAGCACGACCAGCGCCCGACCCACCCCCTGACCGGCGGTGAGGCCGTCGATCAGTGCCTTGGCGGCCAGCGGCTGGGCCAGCCCGAGCAGGCTGGAGGCGAGCAGCAGCACGGCGGCGGCCACGAACGGGCCCCGGTGTGGCCGGACGTATCCGGCGATCATGCGCAGCCAGTGCCGCTCACCGGCGGCCGGGGCGCTCACCGGTCACCCGGGGCGCGGTAGACGGTGACGTACATCGGTTCCGCGCCGGTGAACTCGTTGCCGGCCCAGTCGCTGTGCCGGGCCACCCGGACCAGTCCGGCGTGTTCGGCGTACCCGTCGACCTCGTCGGGGGTGGTGAGCCGGCTCAGTTCCGAGGCGATCCGGGACCGGCCCTCGGAGATCCAGATGTGCGCCAGGTGCCAGATCCCGTTCGCCACGTCGATGGTGGAGTACGACAGCAGCCCGGTGTCCTGGCCGGGGTAGGGCACGAAGAAGGAGTCCCGGGCCCGGCCCTGGTTGAGCACGGCCAGCGCGAACTGCGGGTTGTGGGTCTCCACCACGAGGAGCCCGCCGGGGGCCAGCCGGGCGGCGGCGGCCTGCACCACCCGTTGCTGCTCCTGCGGGTCCAGCAGCATCGACAGGGTGCCGCAGATGCAGTAGACCAGCCCGTACCGGCGCTCGTCGGACCAGTGGCGGATGTCGCCGTGCACCGGCGTGACCGGGCGGGGCCGTTCGGCGAGGGCGGCCCGCAGCGCGTCGAGCATCTCCGGCGACGAGTCCACCCCGACGATCTCGCCGACCCGGTCGGCCAGCGGCAGGGCGATCCGGCCGGTGCCGACGCCGAGTTCCAGGGTGGGTGCTCCGCCGCCCGGGTGCAGGCCGGCGAGGTACGCGACGGCCGGCTCCGCCGCCGCCCCGCCGGGGAACAGCTGGTCGTAGAAGTCGACGAACTGGCGTCCGTAGCCGCTGTCGGCGATCTCAGTCATCTCGGGGTGCCCTCCGGCAACGGTTCGAACGGGGAGACCAGCAGGTAGTCCGGCTGGTGGGATTCGTCGTAGCCGGCGCTGCGGGCGATCACGAACTGGAATCCCCGGGGTACGTCCGCCCCGGCGTACTGCCGGCGTACGGCGTGCGCGACGAAGTCCCGCAGCACCTCGTACGGCGGGGTGGCGGTGATCTCGACGCCGGGGGTGCCCAGGTGCACGATCAGGTCGGCGCAGATGTCGAAGATCGCCTTGTCCTGCCGGCGTTCCGGGAACCAGAGCACCTGCCGCCACTGCCGGCGTGGGATGTGGGTGGTCTCCACCCAGCGGGTCTGCGCGCCGTCGGCGGTGAGCACCCGGTGCAGGACGTGGAAGTCGTGCTGTGCCGGTTCGGGGGCGAAGAAGCGCCAGTTGCCGATGAGCAACCCGGGTACGTCGTAGCGGCGGAACCTGTCGAAGACCTGTTGCGGGTGCTGGCTGAGCACGGTCACCCCGAACCAGCCGACCAGGCCGGCGGTGATCGCCGTGGTCAGTGGGCGCAGGTCGGAGCCGACCCGGCGGCTCATCGCCGGACCTCCGGCGCGGTGACGTCGTCGACGAACGCGGTGAGGATCGTGACGACCTCGGCGGCCCGGTCGGCGTCGGTGAGGATCTCGTCGTGGTCGGCGTCGGCGATCAGGTGCCGCTGCGCCCGGGGTGCCGCGGCGGCGAACTCGTCGTGCAGGTCGGCCTGGACGGCGTCGGCACGCGCGGTCCGCCCGGCCGTCACCACCACCAGCGGTACGTCGATCCGGGGCAGCCCGGTGCTCTCGTCTCCGAAGCGTTCCTGCACCACCCGCCACTCCCGCCGGGCAGCGGCCCAGAGTTCCGGGTCGCGGTACTGGGCCAGGGCCAGCGGGCGGACGGACTCGGGCAGCCGGTCGATCCAGGGGGCCCGGGGCAGCAGCGAACCGAACCCGGCCCGCAGCGAACCGGGCATGATGGCCAGGGTGCTGGTGAGCGCCCGGCCGCCCTCGGCCTGCCGCAGCGAACGGCGGAGTTCGGCGGGGTGGCTGGAGTCGACCAGGGCCACCCCGCGTACCTGCCCGCCGAGTCGTTCGGCGGCGAGCAGGGCCAGGTAGCCGCCGAGTGAGTGGCCGACCAGGACCACCGGGCGGTCGCCGGCCACGTGCCGGGTCAGCTCGACCAGGTCGTCGACCATGGTCTCGAACCGGTACTCCCCGGTGCCCCGGTAGCGGCTGGCACCGTAGCCGGCCCGCTGGTAGGTGACGGTGGTGAACCGGTCACCGAGCGGACCGGCGATCCGCTCCCAGTGCTCGGCGGTGGCGGCCATCCCGCTCTCCAGCACCACCACCGGCCCGTCACCGGCAGCCCCGCCGGACCGCCCGCCGGCACCGGCGGTCCGGTCGGGTGGCGGGTTGCCGGCGTACCGGTAGGACAGGACGTTGCCGGCGGCGGTGGTGTAGGTGCGCTCGTCGCCGCGTCCCCGTTCGATCAGCCGACGTCGCCGGATCCGGGCGACCTGGCCGGCGGTGAAGAGCACCAGACCGGCGGTCGCCGCCACGGCGGGCAGGGTGTCGTCGCGCCGTACGCCGGCCGCGTCGCCGGTGCGTTCCCGGGGCCGGGTGGTGTAGGCGACCGCCGGATAGGTGGAGGTGAACGCCCAGAAGAACCGGCCGAGCCCCATCACCCGGGCGTTGACCAGGTGAAACGCCCCGGCGGTGGCGAGCAGGTACGGCGCGGGGCGGCCCTTCGCGGCGTAGGCCAGCGGGAACGCGCACTCCATCGCCAGCACCCCGTGGGCGGCGAGTTTCGTCAGCCGGGGGTAGCGGCGCATCAGCTGCCAGACCTGCGGGTCGCCGTAGGTGAGGGTCCGGGTGATGCCGGGCAGGGCGCGTCCGCTGCGCCAGGTCTCGCTGGGCAGCTTCGCCCAGCCGGAGACCGTGTACGACAGCACCGACTGCAGGGCGACGAACCAGAGGCAGGCGTCGACCACGGCGGGCCGGCGTTGGCCGGCGCGGGCGGCGGTGGTGAGCGCCTGGACCAGGAAGGAGACCTGGTCGGCGCCGTCGCTGCCGTAGAGGTGCTGGGCGTGCAGCGCGGCCTGGCTGCCGGTGAGCACCGCGTTCGCGGCGACCCGCTGCCGCCGGCCCAGCGGCAGCCAGAGCGCGGCCGCCGCGACGGCCCGGCTGACGTGCAGCGCGGTGGCCACCCGGTCGTTGGCGGCCAGGTCCAGCGCCCGGGTCAGGCGGGGGGCGTGCTCGTGGAAGGTACGCCGGTTGACCGCCCAGTTGTTCGCCCCGCCCCGCTGCCGGTCCCGGCTGCGGGTGAGGTACTCCAGGCTGGCGAAGAGGTGGGTCACCGAGCTGATCCGCTCGGTCCAGCTCAGCACGGCGGAGCGGTCGAACGTGGCCGGCGGCCGGAGCCGGCGGTGCCAGGGTGCTCTCTGCATGGGTCAGCGCTTCCTGATGGTGCGGGGTGGACCGGGGCGGGACGGTGGGCCGGTGGACCGCCGCGGCGGTCCACCGGCCCTGGTGCTGCTACCGCGATCGCGTCGTCACTTCGGGGCCGGCGGCCTGGTCCCGCCGAGGTTGCGCCCGGCGACGTAGCCGGCGCCGAAGAGCGCCGCCACCGAGCCGACCAGGCCGACGCCGGCCGCCACGCTGACGATGGTCGCCGGGGTGGCCAGCACCGGCATCCCGCCGACATGGTTGCGCGCCTCGTCGCTGTGGATCGGGATGGTGGCGAGGGCGGGGTCCGCGTTCACCCGGTTGGCGAGAACGGACATGGATCACCTCCTGGGGTACGGGTTGTCGGGCGACTACTTCGGCAGTGGCCTGGTGCCCTCGGCCATGTTGCGGGCGATGCCCACCATGTAGCCGGCGTGGAACGCCACGGCGCCGACGGCGACGCCGAGCGCCACCGCCGTCGGGGTGGCGAGCACCGGGGTGAGTCCGGCCAGCCCGTGGGCGTTCCGGTCGGCCTCGGTGAGCTCACCGAACATCTCCAGGGAGATGTCGTTGGTGTGGTCGACGAGTGCGGTCATCTGGTTCACCTCCTTCGGAAAGCTCTCAGCCAGTGTGAAAGGCAGCGCGCGCGCCGTTCATCTCAGCTAAAAATCTTGAATCGCTAGGATGTCCGAGGGGGTCGCCGCCGTCAACCACGGGAAACGGGGTCCACCCGATCCGACGAGGGGAGGGGCACCACATGGACCACCCGGGCACGGGCACCCTCGCCGAGAAGATCAACCGACTCTTCGAGGTGGTCCGCCGCCCCGACCGGGAGCAGTACCGCAACGAGGAGGTGGCCACCGCCTGCCGCGCGGCCACCGGGGAGAGCTTCTCCACCACGTACCTCTGGCAGTTGCGCAACGGCCGGCGGACCAACCCCACCAAGCGGCACCTGGAGGCCCTCGCCCAGTTCTTCCAGGTGCCGGCGGCGTACTTCTTCGACGACGAGCAGAGCGCGCGGATCGTCGAGGAACTGGAGCTGCTCGGCGCGCTGCGCGACAGCGCCGTCCGGCAGATCGCGCTGCGTGCGGTCACCCTCTCCCCGGAGGGGCTGGACACCATCAGCGACATGATCGAAGCCATCGGGCGGCGGGAGGCACGCCGCGCCGGGTCGACCGGCGCGCCACTGCCCGAGCCCGGCACCGGCGGGCAGGTGGGGCACGATGGCGGTTGATCGGGGCATGTGGCGTCGGTGCCAGCGGATCGTCGACGCGCTGTCGATCCCGACGCCGTTCGAGCCGACCCGGTTCGTCGACGCGTTGGCCCACCAGCGGGGCCGACCGGTCGAGCTGGTGCCGATGCCCGGTGGAGCCAGCCAGTGCGGTGCACTGGTCGCCACCGACCAGGCCGACTACCTCTTCTACGCCACCAGCACCACCCGGCTGCACCAGGAGCACATCCTGCTGCACGAGGTCGGGCACCTGCTCTGCGGCCACGTCGACGACCGCTCGCTGGCCGACCTGCCCGCCCTGCTGCTGCCGAACCTCTCCACCGACCTGGTCCGCCGGGTACTCGGCCGTTCCGACTACTCGGCCGCCCAGGAGCAGGAGGCCGAACTGGTCGCCTCGATGATCGCCCACCGCGCCCGCCGGGGCCCGACCGGCGACGCCGGCCCGGTCACCCCCGAGGTCGCCGACGGGCTGGCCCGACTCGGCTCGATCTTCGACACCGGCTGACCAGGGCCGGGCACCATGCTGACCTGGCTCAACTTCACCGCCCTGGCGCTCGCCGTCGTGGTCGCCGCCTACAAACTCCTCCCGGTGCCCGGCCGTCGACGTGCCGCCGGTACCCGCTACCTCTCCGCCTTCTTCCTCTGCATCGGCCTCGGCCTGGCGGTGATGGCCCACCCGGTCCTGATCGCGCTCAGCCACGTCGAGCCGGTGCCGAACCTCAGCCGGCTGCTCGGCAACGGCCTGGAGATGCTCGCCGCGTACTTCCTCGGCGCGCTCGGTCAGAGCATCGCCCGCCCGGCCGGCACCCGGCGCTGGCTGCGCCGGCACGGTGCCCTGCTGGTCGGCGCGGTCCTGGTGATGGCGGTGCTGCTGGCGAACGCCGACACCACCTTCACCCTGAACTTCGTCAACGCGTACTCACGGGATCCGGTCGTCGTCGGCTACCTCGTGGTCTTCTTCAGCTACATCGCGGTCTGCCTGGTCACCTTCATCACCAGCGTGGGCGGCTACCTGCGGCACGTGGCGGCCGGCGTACTGCGGACCGGGCTCAGCTTCGTGGTCACCGGCACCGCGCTGGGCATCGTCTGGGCGGCCTGGTCCGGGGTCCGGCCGGTGGTCACCCTCCTCACCGGCCGGTCCCTGGCCACCACGCTGCCGGTCGGCGCCACCCTGGGCTCGGTCTGCATGCTGCTCTGGCTGATCGGGGCGACCCTGACCGCCTGGGGCGACCGGATCACCGCGCCACTGCGGTGGCTGCGTGCGCTACGCCGGCTGCGCCGGATCGACCCGCTCTGGCGGGCGCTGCGGGCCGCGCTGCCGCAGATCGCCCTCAACACCAGCGGCGGCCGGCCGTTGCCCGGCGCGGAGTTCGCGCTCTACCGGCGGGTGATCGAGATCCGCGACGCGCAGTTGACGCTGCGTCCCTACGCCCATCCGGACGTGCCCCGCTGGGTCGACCCGGCGGCGGACCCGGCCACCGTGGAAGCGGCGGTGATCGCCGCCGCCCTCGTCGGTCACGCGCACGGCCGGGACTACCGTGCCGAGCACCCGTTCCAGGACGTGGACGCCTCGCTGGCCTCGGAGAGCGCCTGGCTGGCCCAGGTGGCCCGGCAGTTCACCAGCTCGCCGCAGGTGGCCCGGGTCCGCCAACTCGCTGCCGCCGAAGCCACCACGCCCCGGAACGCCGACCGGGCGTAGGCCCCTGGCGATCGGGTTGCGGCTGGCCGGTGACGTTGCGCCGTCCCTTCGCCCGCGGCACCAGGCCGGTGCCGCGCCGGCTCCCCGCCGACCCGGCCGAGCGCCTGCACGCCACCTCCGGATCCACCGGCCCCTGGCAGGTTCCGCCCTGCTCAGCCGGCCTGTGGTCCGGCCAGCAACCGCCCCGCCAGCATGAGCAACCGGCGGTACTTGGCCGGCTCGGCGAGCACCCCCAGGCGCTCCAGCGGATTGCCGTCCGTCGCGATCAGGTCGGCGTGCGCACCCGGCGCGATCACCCCCAGGGTGCCCTCCGCACCGAGCATCGCGGCGGCGGTGGAGGTGGCCGAGCGGATGATGTCGAGCGGGCTCAACACCTCCCGCCGCAACTGGAACTCGTCGAGCTGGTGGCGCTGCATCCCACCCAGCAGGTCGGTGCCGAAGACGATGTTGACGCCGCCCCGGTGCGCGGTCTCCAACGCTCCCAGGCCCGCGTCGAGCACGTCGTACACCTTGCGGTGGACGTGCTCCGGTATGCCGGCGGCCCGGCCGTCCCGGGCGATGGCCTGGTAGGTGACCAGGGTGGGGACCAGATAGGCCCCGGTGGCACGGAACAGTGCGACGCTGCTGTCGTCGAGCAGGTTGCCGTGTTCGATGCTCCGTACCCCGCACTGCAGCCCTCGGTTGATCGCCTCCGCCGTGTACGCGTGGCCGGCGACGTACCGCCCCGCCGCGCGGGCCTCGGCCACGATGGCGGTGATCTCGTCCAGTGCGAACTGGGTGGCGTCGATCCGGTCGGTCGGCGAGGTGACCCCGCCACCCAGCATGATCTTGATGTGGTGCGCCCCCTTGCGAAGTTCGTCGCGGGCCGCGCGGCGGCACTCCGCGACGCCGTCGCACACCCGGCCGAAGTCGGGGCAGCAGTACGGGACGGTCCTGACGTTGCGGCCGGGACGTCGTACGTCGCCGTGGCCCCCGGTCTGGGAGAGCGCCTTGCCGGCGAAGAACAGCCGGGGCCCGGTGACGAGGCCATCGGCGATGGCGTCGGCGAGGCCGTGGTCCGCGCCGCCGCAGTCGCGGACCGTCGTGAAGCCGCGCGTCAGCATGTCGTGCAGCGCCCGGGACGCGTGGGCCCCCACGTAGTAGTGCGACAGGTCCGGCAGCGCGGACAGGTCGGCCGTGGCCGCCGTGACGTGCACGTGGCCGTCGATGAGTCCGGGCATCAGGGTGGCCCCCTCCAGGTCCACCACCGGCGCCTGCCCGTGCCGCACCTCGGCACCGCCCACCTCGGCGATCAGCCCGTCGACGACCAGGACATGACGGTCCGGCGTCAGGGTGCCGGCGACCGGGTCCAGCACGGTCGCGTTGACCAGCAGCCAGGTCCTCCGGTCAGCTCGGGTCGACACGGGGACTCCTTCCCTCTCTGCCGACAGCGACGGGGCCGCGTGCACCGGTCACGGTCCGGTTGCCGGGGACCACCGGTGCCGGCCCGTCCGGCGCGGGTACGGTCGCCGACCCGCTGTCGCTGATCTCCTCCAGCGCCCGCCCGCTGGTGGACACCCCGAAGGCCAGGACCACCACCACACCGACGGCGAGCACTCCCGTGGTGACCAGGAAGACACCGTCGAAACCGATGACCGGATAGGTCGTCCCGATCAGGATCGGCGCGGAGATCCCGCCGATGCGGCCGACCGCCGACGCGGTGCCCATGCCCCGCGCCCGGACCGCGGTCGGGTACAGCTCGGGGGTGTACGCGTAGATCGCGGCGTAGACCCCGTTCATGAAGAAGGAGAGCAGTCCGCCGAAGATCATCACCTGCGCGGAGATGTCCGACCCGGACAGCAGGTACGCGGCCACCGAACCGCCGCCGAGGTACAGCGCGATCGTCCACTTGCGGTCCAGCAGGTCGTTGAGCGCGGCGGCGGAGTAGTAGCCGGGGATCTGGGCCAGGTAGATCACGATCGAGTAGGTGAAGCTCTTCGCGATGGTGAGCCCGTCCGCGTACAGCAGGGTCGGTATGAAGGTGAAGAAGCCGTAGAACGAGAACGTGATCACCACCCAGAGGACCCACAGGACGGCGGTCCGGCCGGCCAGGTCCCGTCGCCACAGTCCGCCGATGCCGACCCGCGGGGGCGGTGCGGTACCCGGTGCGGGGTCGGCCGGGGTGACGGTGGGTGACGGGGCGGCGGGGGAGGGCGGCCGGGTGGCGGCCGACCGCGCTGCCTGCCGTTCGATCGTCTCGACCACGGCGCGGGCCTCGTCGGTCCGCCCCCGGGCGAGCAGGAACCGGGGTGACTCCGGCACGGACCGACGCCACCACAGCAACAGGACGATGGGCACGGTCGCGACCACGTGGAGCACCCGCCATCCCTCCGGCCCCATCGGGACGATCCACCGGGCCAGCAGAGCGGCACCGACGTACCCGAAGGAGAAGAAGCCGGCGAGCGCACCGATGAACCGGCCACGGAGCCGTCCGGGGACGAACTCGGAGAGGAACGCCGGGATGATCGCCGACTCGGCCCCGGTGCCGATGCCGGCGACCAACCGGGCCAGGAAGAAGAACTCCCAGCTGGGAGAGACCGCCGCGACCAGGGTGGCCAGGCAGAACACGGCCAGCGCCCACATCATCACCCGACGCCTGCCGATCCGGTCGGCGATGATGCCGGCACCGAGGGCACCGAAGAAGAAACCGATGAGCGTGGAACTTCCGACCAGACCGGTCTGGCCGCTGCTGAGCTGCCACTCCTCGGTGACCGAGGGCAGGACGAAGGCGACTGTGGCGACGTCGAGGCCGTCGAAGGTGAGCCCGAGGCCACCCATGGCGAGCAGGGTCAGGTGTGGGCGGGAGAGCGGCAGCCGTTCCAGACGGGCCAGCAGGTCGGACCCCGGTTGTCCGCTCATGCCGGCTCGGACGGTAGATCGATGCCCTCCAGCGTCGCACCGCACCGGCAGGCGGGCTTCCGGGGCAGCGCGGCGACCACCCGGAGCAGGAGGGCCCGCAACCGTTCGACGTTCTCGGCGAAGACCTGGAAGACGTCCTGCTGCTGGACCTCGTCGCCGGGGGTGAGGCCGGCGTCCAGGTCGGTCACCAGGGCGATGGAGGTGTAGCACAGGGCGAGTTCCCGGGCCAGGCCCGCCTCGGGTTGGCCGGTCATGTTGACCAGCGACCATCCCTGCCCGGCGTACCACCGCGATTCGGCCCGGCTGGAGAAGCGCGGCCCGTCGATCACCACGGTGGTCCCTCCGTCGGTCACCGGGCTGCCGTGCTCGTGGGCGGTCTTCAGCACGGTCTCCCGACCGACGGGGCAGTACGGATCGGCGAACGAGACGTGCACCGCGCCCGAGTCGTAGTAGGTCCGCTGCCGTCCGGAGGTACGGTCCACGATCTGGTCCGGCACCACCAGGCTGCCCGGCCCGAGTTCGGGCAGGAGCGAGCCGACGGCACAGGGCGCGAGGACCTGACGTACCCCGACGGCGCGCAGCGCCCAGATGTTGGCACGATAGTTGATCCTGTGTGGGGGGAACCGGTGGTCGGCGCCGTGCCGGGCGAGGAAGGCGACCGTCCTGCCGCCCACGTCGCCCACCGTCACCGGACCGCTCGGTGGGCCGAACGGGGTGTCGACCGTTATCTGTTCGCTCTCCGCGAGCAGCGCGTAGAACCCGGTGCCGCCGACGATCCCGACGTCGGGCCGTGCCTGCGTGGTCATAATGCCTCCTGGTGGTACGGCGTTGTGAGGTCGGCCAGTCTGCGCGCCGCCTCGTCCAACACCTGCGGCTCCTTGCAGAACACGAAGCGGACGATCGGCAGCCCGTCGGCGGGGTCGTCGTAGAACACGGCGCTGGGGATCGCGGCGACCCCGACCCGGTGCGGCAGCTCCCGGCAGAAGCGGATGCCGTCCGCCACACCGAGGGGTCGGATGTCGGCCTGGAGGAAGTACGTTCCCTGGCATACGTACGGGGTCAGACCGGTGGCCACCAGACCGGTCCGCAACCGGTCCCGGTTGGCCTGCAACCGCGCCGCCTGGGCCCGCACCCAGGGCTGCTGGGTTGCGAGCGCCTGCGCCACCGCGACCTGGAAGGCGGTGCCCGAGGCGAAGGTCAGGTACTGCTTGACCCGCCGGACCGGCTCGACCAGATGGGCTGGACCGCACACCCAGCCGACCTTCCACCCGGTGGCGCTGAACGTCTTGCCCGCCGACGAGACGGACAGCGTCCGTTCCCGCATCCCCGGCAGGGTGGCGAGCGGGGTGTGCACGGCACCGTCGTAGGTCAGATACTCGTAGACCTCGTCGGTGACGGCGACCAGGTCGTTGCGCCGGCAGCAGGTGGCGATGGCGGCCAGCTCCTCGGCGTTGAATATCGTGCCGGTGGGGTTGTGCGGACTGTTCAGCAGCAGTACCCGGGAGCGGCGCGAGACCGCGGCCGACAGGTCGTCGGGGTCGAACCCGAACCGGCCGGTGGCGTCGGGACGCATCGGTACGACCCGTCGCCGACCCCGCGCCAGGGCGATGCTGGCGGCATACGAGTCGTAGTACGGCTCGAAGACGATTACCTCGTCGTCCGGCGCGCAGTGTGCCAGCAGGGCCGCCGCCAGGGCCTCGGTCGCTCCCGTCGTCACCAGGACCTCGGTGTCCGGGTCGTAGTGGGTGCCGTAGCGCAGGGCCCGCTGGGCGACGATCGCCTCCCGCAGTTCGGGGAGCCCGGCCAGCGGCGGGTACTGGTTCGCGCCCGCCGCGATGGCGGTCCGGGCCGCCTCCAGCATGGCCGGCGGGCCGTCGGTGTCCGGGAAGCCCTGCCCGAGGTTGACCGCCCCGGTCCGCTGGGCCAGGGCGGTCATCTCGGTGAAGATCGTCGTGCCCGAGCCGCTGCCGGTGTCGGTCGGGCAGGCGGGTGGCCGGATCATCGCGGCCCCCCGGCAACCGACCGCGCGGCGGGCCCGCCGGTCAGGTCGTCCCGCAGGTCAAGCTGGTCGAAGGTGGTGACGACCGCGTGGTCGCCGCCCACCGGCGGCGTGTCGTCCCGCTGGACCGCGACGGTGTGCCAGCCCGCCGTCCGGGCCGCGTCCAGCTCGGCGGCCACGTCGGACAGGAACACGATCGAGGCCGGGTCGGTGCCGATCGACCGGGCGATCGAACGGTACGAGTCCGGTTCCCGCTTGGCGCCGCCGTTGTCCAGGTCGAAGAACCCGGTGAGGTACGGCAGCAGGTCACCGTGCGGGCTGTGCCGGAACCACGCCCGCTGCGCGGCCACCGACCCGGACGAGAAGATGTGCACGGTCCACCCCCGCGCCGTCCACGCCCGCAGCGCCCGTGGCACGTCGTCGTACACGTGTGACACGAGCGCGCCGCCAGCGAGGGCGTCCTGCCAGATCAGCCCCTGGATGGTCTTCAGGGGCGCGACCTTGGCGTCCCGCCGGATCCAGTCCCGCAGGATGTCGACGATCTCGTCCCGGCCGGCATCCGGCCGGTCGGCGATCCTGGCCGCGGACCGCAGCGCGTCGGCGACCGCCGGCTCGCCGCCGTGGGTCGCCACCCAGGACCCCAACACCCGTGACGCGTACGGGAACAACTGGTCGTGCACGTAGCCGATCGAGCTGGTGGTGCCCTCCACGTCGAGGACGACGGCGCGGCTCATGGCAGCCGGGCCGTGCGCAGCTCGTCGAGGCTGGGGAACCCGCTGGCGATGCTGTCCGGCGAGAAGTTGCCGATCCAGCCGTCCTCCTCCTCGAAGAACCGGATGGCGGTGAACTCCGGGCGGTCACCCATGTCGAACCAGTGTGACGTGCCCCGCGGCACCCAGAGCAGGTCGCCCGCCTCGCACACCACCGCGTACACCTTCGCGCCCACGTGCAGGTAGAAGCAGCCGGACCCTTCGACGAAGAACCGCACCTCGTCCTCGTCGTGGGTGTGTTCCGAGAGGAACTTCGTCCGCGCCGCACGGGCCTTGTCCGGCCACTGCGGGTCGGTCTCGTCGGGCTTCATCCGTACGACGTCGACGAGCCGGAACCCGCCCTGGTCGCAGATCCGGTCCACCTCCGCCCGGTAGGCGGCGAGAACGTGGTCGGGCGAGGCGTCCGGGGCCACCTTCCGATCGAGTTCCCACTGCTCGAAGTCCACGTTGAGCGGGCTGAGGGCCTCACGGATCTCGTCGGGCCGGTCGGTGCGCTCCAGCACCGTCCGGGCGTCGTCGTCGGGCATGATCTGCAGCAGTGTCATGGTGTCCTCCCTCACTGGGTCGCTGGCGTCCGATGGGTGTCTGTCAGTCGCCGATGAGGAGGGCGAGCTGGCAGAGCGCTTCGAGGCACTCGAGGCGGTCGCTCGCCTCGGCCAGGTCGGCTCCCCAGGTGGTCGCGCCGTGGTGGGTGATGAGCAGCGCGGGTGCGGGGTCGGTCGCCGGGTGGGCGAAGTGGTCACCGACCTCCGCCGCGATCCGGGGCACCTCGCGCCAGTTGGCGAACAGGGGGATCTCGACGCTGTCCAGGTACGCCCGGCCCATCCCCTTGATCAACTCCAGGTCGGTGAAGCGCACCGGCCCGCCTCCGGCCCGGTACCTGCGGCTCGCCAGCGCGGTCGCGTACGGCGGATGGGCGTGCACCACCGCCCCGACCATCGGGAAGGCCCGGTAGACGGCCAGGTGGATGCAGGTCTCGGCGGAGGGTCGGGGCGAGCCGGGTCGTACCGGCGCACCGGTGTCGGCCCGGACGAGCACCGTGTCGGCGGAGGTGAGCCGCCCCTTGCCCAGCCCACTGGCGGTGATCAGGACCGCGTCGGCTCCGGACCGGACCGAGACGTTGCCCGAGGTGCCCGGCATCCAGCCCCGCTCGTAGAGGGTCCGCGCCGTCGCGCTCAGCCATCCGGCGGCGTCGTACGGGTCCGCGGCGGCGCCGTACGGGGCGGTGGAGACGACGTCCACGGGGTGCGCCGTCATGACCGGTCGGTCCGGAGCGCGACCAACCGGTGGGGGTGCAGTCGACGGACTCCGCCCAGCCCGGCCAGCTCCAGCAGCACGCCGAACCCGGCCACCCCGGCGCCGCCCTCGGTGACCAGCTTCGCCACCGCGGCCAGGGTGCCGCCGGTGGCCAGCACGTCGTCCACGATCAGCACCCGGCCGTCCGGTGGCACCGCGGACTCCTGCATCTCCAGCACGTCCTCGCCGTACTCCAGGTCGTACTTCACCGACCGCAACGGGCCGGGCAGCTTGCCGGCCTTGCGGACCAGGACCAGCGGCTTCCCCGCGGCCAGCGCGACCGCGGTGCCCAGCGTGAAGCCGCGTGCCTCGACCGCGACGACGTGGCTGAACGCGTCCCGGTACGCGGCGGCGAGGGCGTGGGCCGCCGCCCCGAACGTCGCCGGCTGCGCGTAGACACCGGCCAGGTCACGGAACCGCACCCCGGGCCGGGGGAAGTCCTCGACCATCGTGGCGAGCCGGTCGATCCGGTCCGCCAGGTCACCGGTGCCCGGGTCGGCGGGGTACCAGACGCGGTCCTCGGTCACGATCGCGGTGACCAGATCCCCCGGTGTGACGTCGAAGGCCGGGTTGAACGCCTGGGTGCCGGCGCAGGTGGTGTCGACGCCGGCGACGGAGGTCACCTCGTCGCTCGGCCGTTGCTCGATCGAGATCGCGGCCCCGTCGGGCGTTGCCCCGTCGATTGTCGACTCCGGCGCGACGACCACGAACGGCACGCGGTGGCGGGCCGCCGCGACAGCCAACGGGTACGTTCCGATCTTGTTGGCGACGTCGCCGTTGGCGGCGATCCGGTCGGCACCGACCACGACGCAGTCCACCAGGCCGGCGGCCAGCGCGCTCGCCGCCGCCGAGTCCACCAGGAGTCGATGGGGTATGGCGGCGTCGCGCAACTCCCACACGGTCAGGCGGGCCCCCTGCAGCAGCGGTCGGGTCTCGGTGGCGAAGACCATCTCGACCTGGCCCTGCCCCGCGAGGTGGTGTACGGCGCCCAGCGCGGTACCCACCCCGCCGGTGGCCAGCCGCCCGGTGTGGCAGTGGGTCAGGATCCGCAGCCGTGGCCGGCGGCAGAGTCCCCGCAGGAGATCCGCGGCCCGGGACGACGCGGCCCGGTTGACCCGCTCGTCCTCCGCGGCGAGTGCGGTGGCCTCGGCGAGCACCGCGTCGGCGCCCTCGGCCAGCCGGCTCAGGGCACGGTCGACCCCCCAGGCCAGGTTGACCGCCGTCGGCCGGGCCGCGGCCAGGCGCGCGGCGTCCCGCCGTACCGGCTCGTCCGCCCCGTGCCGGTAGGCGGACAACGCGACGCCCAGGGCGCCCGCGATCCCCAGCGCCGGGGCTCCCCGGATCGCGAGTCGTGCGATCGCGTCGACCAGTTCGTCCACCGTGGTGATGCGCAGGACGTTGTGACGGTGCGGCAGTGCGGTCTGGTCCACCGTGACGATGGCGCCGTCGTCCCACGCCAGGGTCGGTCCGGCGCTCATTGCCCGGCCCCCGCGGCGTTGCTGGCCCCCGCGACGAGGTACATCTGGCCTGGGGTCGAGATGTTGTTGTTCAGCATGTATGCCTGGATGCGGTCGGGCGAGTCCTCGTGCGACCCGATCCAGTGGTCGATCTGCGCGTCGGTGAACGGGCAGAAGTGCTGCACGTCGACCGTGCCGAAACCGGCGGCGGTCAGCATCGCCGCGGTCTCCTCGGGCGCCGGCGTGGCCCGCACCAGCCACTCGCGGTCGGCGGACCCGTAGAGCGACAGCATCCGTCCGTCCGGCCACGAGGTGTTCCAGTTCGAGATCACCACAGATCCGCCGGGGGCGAGGAGGCCGTGGACGGTGGCCAGCGTTTCGATCCGGTCGGCGTCCGGGATGTGGGCGAACGTGCCCATCATGAAGGTCACGAGATCGAAGCTCTGCTCCGGGAACGTGACGGTACGGATGTCCCCGCAGACCAGCTCCACCCGGTCGGTGACGTCGGACCGGCGTAGTTCCTCCCGGGCCATGGCGACCGCCGCGTCCGCGACGTCCAGGCCGACGCTGCGCCATCCGGCGCGGGCGAACAGCATCGGGTACCGGCCCGTGGCGGTGCCCACGTCGAGCATCCGGCCGGTGAGCTGTCCGCGCGCGGCGAGCGTGTGGAACAGTGCGTCGCGCTCCAGACGCTTCTTGACCTCGTCGACCCCTCGGAGATGGCGGTACTCGCGGTACCAGTCCGAGCGATAGGTAATCGTGTCGGCGAACTGGTCGGTAGATGACATGGATCTCCCCTAACCGAAACGAATGTTCGAGCAGAACCAAACCGACTGAGCAGAACCAGCAACCGGATCGCTGCGCTGCGAGGTGCCCGCTGCTCGGCTTGGCGGAACCGAACCACCGCCGTTGCCCCTACTCCCCGTCATTCTGGGCACACTGACCGTCAGGCGACTCCCGTATTTCTATCTGCATCGATGGCGTAAATCAATTAAGATTTTCTATATCGAGCTTGTAGTGATTCTGCGCCAAATGACAGGCCCACCAATAGGGCGGTCCCCCTACAATTGCCGAACGACGGATGATGATCGCGCCGAATCACGCAGATATGCAGGAGGTTGGGCCGTGCCTGGCAACGAGACGCCCACCGGTGGGACGGTCGACACGCTGCTGCGCAGAAGCGTGCAGGCCCATCCCGACCGCTGCGCCCTGCGCGGCCCGGGACGGAGCTGGACCTACACCGAGCTGGACCGGCGGGTCCGTCGGTTGGCCGGCGTGCTGCGCGAACGCGGGGTGGGCCCCGGCACCCGGGTCGGGCTGCTGCTGCCCCGGTCGGCCGAGTGCGTGGCGCTCGTCCTCGCGGTCCTGCGCCGGGGCGCGGCCTACGTCCCGCTGGACCCCGGCCACCCGGTCAGGCGGTTGGCATACGTCCGCCGGCACAGCGGCGTCCACCTCCTGGTCACCGCAGGTGGGCACACCGCACCACCCGGCCCCGGGCAGGACGTCGCCCTCGACGACCTGCTCGTGGAGGCCGAGGCGTCCACGACGGACGCCCCGTCGTCGGGCGACGCCACCCCCGACGGCACCGCACACATCCTCTACACCTCGGGCTCCACGGGAACTCCGAAGGGCGTGCGGCTCAGCCAGCGTGCGGTGGCGAACAACGTCCGCGCCTGCGTGCGCACCTTCGGCCTACGGCCCGACGACACCCTCGTGCTCAAGACACCGCTGACCTTCGACGTGAGCGCGTACGAGATGTTCTCCGCCCTGGCCGCCGGGGCCTGTCTGGTCGTCGCGCCCCCCGGTGCCGAGGGCGATCCCGACCTGCTCGCAGCGACCGTCGACGACTACCGGGTCACCGTCCTGCACACCGTCCCGGCGCAGCTCCGGGCGTTGACCGAGACCGGGGCGTTCGTCCGGAACACGTCCCTGCGGGCGGTGATGAGCACCGGCGAGAAGCTGCCGGTCGCGCTGCAACGGGCCTTCCACAGCGTCCGCCGGGAACCGCTCTACAACTTCTACGGCCCGACCGAGACCGCGTACGCGACCGCCTACCGGGCGGTGCCCGAGAACGCCGCCGCCCTGGCGGAGCAGGCCACCGTCCCGATCGGACGGCCGCTGGACAACGTCCGGTGCTACGTCCTGGACGACGCCGGACGGCCGGTGCCCGACGGTCAGACCGGCGAGCTGCACATCGGCGGGGAGAGCCTGGCGGACGGCTACCTGGACGACGACGAACGCACCCGGGAACGGTTCCACCACGTCGACCTCGGTGAGGGGCGGACCGACCGGGTCTACCGCACCGGTGACCTGGTCCGCCGCCTGCCCGGTGGGGACCTGCTCTACCTGGGCCGGGTCGACGACCAGATCAAGATCGCAGGACAGCGGATCGAGCTCGGCGAGGTTGAGTCCGCCATCCTCGATGTGCCGGGCGTCCGCGCGGTGGCGGTCACCGTACGGGAACGGGACCCCGACGGGGCCCCCGAACTGTCGGCCTTCGTGGAGTTCGACCCGACGGGTCACCTCACCACCACGGGCCTGCGTACCGCGCTCGCGGCGTGGTTGCCCGGACGCATGCTCCCCGCCCGTCTCGTGCCGGTGGCGAGCATCCCCCTGCTGTCCAACGGGAAGACCGACCGGCTGGCCCTGGCCCGGCTGCACCCGTCGGCCCCCACCCCCCGGTCGCCCGGGGGCCGGCCGGTCACCCCGCTGCGACAGGACACCCCGGTGGCGGAGCTGGTCCGCCGCTGCTTCACCGAGGCGCTGGGCGGCCCGCCACCGACGGACGACAGCCACTTCCTGCACGAGGGGGGCGACTCCCTCCTCGCCATGCGGGTGGTGGCCCGGCTACGCCGGGCCGGCGTGGCGATCTCCGTGGCCGAGTTCCTGTCCCACCCGGTGCTGGCGGACCTGGTCGCCTACCTGGGCAGCTCCCCGGCCCGACCGGTGCCGCCGGAGTCCGGCGGCACCCGCCCGGCCACGGCCCCGACGGCTACGGCGCCGGTCCACGACTGGTTCACCGAACGGGTCCGCACGGACCGGACGTACTGGAACATGTTCGTGCGGCTCCGCGTGCTCCGGCCGCTCACCCCGGCGCACCTGGAGGCCGCGCTCCGGGACCTCCTGGCAGCGCACCCCGCCCTGCGCGCCCGCTTCGTCGACGACGGGACCGGGGTGCGGATGGTGCCCGACGACCGGATCACCTCCGACCGGCTGGTACGCACCCTCGACGTGACCGGCACCGCCGAGCGCGACGCCGCCGTCGACCGGCTGCACCGGTCCCTCGACCCGTCCACCGGCGACCACCTGAGGGCGTTGCTGATCCACGACCGGGCGGGCGACGCCATGTACCTCGTCGTCGCGATCCACCACCTCGTCGTCGACATCGTCTCCTGGCACGTGCTCCTCGACGACCTGGTGGTCGCGCTGGACGCCCTCGAACGCGGTGAGGAACCCTCGCTTCCGGCGCAGGCAGAGACCTTCCAGGGCTGGGTCGAAGCCCTGCCGCCACTCGGCACGGACCTCGACGAGGCGGCCTACTGGCTCTCCGTTCTACGCCTGCGGCAGGCGGCACCGGGCCTGGCGGCGCGCGGCGCGGCCCGGCCCGAGCAGGCCGGAGAACTCCTGACGTTCCGGGTCCCGGCCGCGACGACCCGGCAGTTGCTCGGTCCGGCTCCGGTCCGGCTCGGCATGTGCGTCCACGACGTCATGGCGGCGGCCGTCGGGCTCGCCCTCGCCCGCTGGCGTCCGGACGGTGCCGTGACGTTCGACCTGGAAACCCACGGCCGGCACCGGTGGCCGCGACTGGACAGGGTGGTCGGGTGGTTCACCGCCGTCTTCCCGGTTGCCTGGCCCAGCGCGCCGTCGACCGACCTGGCCACCGAGTTGGCCCCCGCGCGGGCGGCGTTGGCGGCGGTGCCGCACGGCGGTACCGGCTACGGCGTCCTGCGCCGTCACGCCGGCGACGCGGGGACGGCGGCGGCACTTCGGGCGACGCCGCCGGCTCTGGTCTGCTTCAACTACCTGGGCCGGGGTGACCTCGGCCCGCCCGGCGACCGGTTCCGGACCGACGGCACGCCCGTGCCGTGGGAGGCGCGCTCTCCACGTGCCGAGCGGCCCTACCCGGTGGAGGTGTCGGCCGTGGTCCTCGACGACCAGTTGGCCGTGTGGCTGAGCTGGGCCCCCTCGCCCGCCGACGGGCTGGACGAGTCGTCGGCGCGTCGCCTCCGGACGCACCTACGGACCGTACTGGACGAGCTGGCGCTTGCCTGCGCCGCCGGGGCGGTCAGTGGTGCAGCACCGTCCCCCGCCCACCGTCAGCCGGGCCCGCAACGGTAGTGCCGAGCCTGATGGTGTCGTCCAGATTGGCGGTGACCGCAGTGAACGCGTTGATCAGCCGCCGCAGCGTGGGCCGGCTGCGGGCGGCGCTGCGCACCGCCACCGAGATCCGTCGGCGTAACGGGCGCTCGGCCAGCACCAGGCACCGCACGTCGTACCGGCTCTGGGCGATGGTGATCGCCGGCACGAACCCGATGCCCAGACCGGCCTCGATCATGGCCAGCATGACGGTGAAGTCGTTGCTCATGTACGCGATCTCGGGCGTGAACCCGGCGTCGACGCAGGTGCTGACCATGGCCGCGTGGCACAGGGTGCCCACCTGGCAGGTCAGCCACGGCTCGGCCGCGTACGCGGTCATGGGGAGCGCCGGCCGGGCGAGCGGGTGTTTCGTCGGGAGGACGAGACACATCTGTTCGCTGAACAAGGGGGTGAACTCGGTCCCGGGCTCGACCAGCGCCGGCAACGGGTCGTACTCGTCGATCAGCGCCAGGTCGATCTCTCCACGGCGCAACGCCGGCAGGCTCTCGTGGGCCTCCATCTCGTGCAGGCCGATCTCGACCGGGCGTTTCTTGTTCACGCAGAACGCGAGGGCCTGCGGGACCACCAGTCGGGAGACGCTCGGAAAGGACGCCAACTGCACGACGCCTTCGACGCCGTCCCGCAGATGCGCGAGCTCGGTCTTGGCCCGCTCCACCTCGGCGAAGATGCGCTCGGCGCTGCTGACCAGCACCCGCCCGGCCTCAGTCAGGGTCAGTTGACGGCCCTTGCGCTCCAGCAAGGGCATGCCAATTTCCTTTTCCAGGGTCGCAAGCTGCTGGGACACCGCAGAGGGAGTCAGCTGCGCCGATTTTGCGACCGCACTGACCGTGCCCAGGGAGGCGAAATGGGAAAGCAGGCGGAGTCGCCGCAGATCGAACATCGGTTCCAGACTTGTCGGTCGCGCCCAGGTGCATCACCGAGGGATTACTTTCCGCGTCTTTCGCCTCTACTCAGAGTGAGGCGGTGTTGAAGGTACTACAGGTTCAAGATCCGTTCAATGGCTCCGGTACAAGAGACAGCAGGCACAACTATGGATCATCAAACCGCATCCCTCCACGCCGGTCCGGACGGGCAGATCACCCCGATTCCCGACGCCAATCGGCAGGGGGCCCTCCTGGTACTGGTCGCCGCCGTGTTGTGGGGCACCACCGGCGCCGCCCAGGTGCTCGCGCCGTCCGAGGCGTCCGCGCTCGGCATAGCCACCGCCCGACTCTGCACGGGCGGACTGATCCTGCTGGCGTGGGCCCTGGCCTCCCGTGGGACCGTCGGGATGGCCGCCTGTTGGACCCGCTCCACCTGGGCGCTCACCGTGGTCGGGGTCGGTTCGGTCGCCGCCTACCAGGCGCTGTTCTTCTCCGCCGTGCGCAGTACGGGCGTCACCACCGGGACCCTGATCGCGATCGGCTGCGCGCCGTTGATCACGGGCCTGCTCGGCCTGGCGATCAAGGAAAGGCTCACCCGCGTCTGGGCGCTCGGGACCGCGATGACCGTCGCCGGACTGGCGCTGCTCTCCGTTCCAGGCGGCGCGGTGCTGGTCCGGCTCTCCGGGGTGCTGTACGCGCTGGCCGCCGCCGCCGCGTACTCGACGTACACGGTGGCCGGACGGATGCTGCTCTCCCGTGGGGTCGACGGGCGGGTCGTGGTCGGCACCTTCTTCGGTTTCGCCTGTCTGCCGATCGTCGCGCTCTCCGCCGGTGACGACTTCACGTGGCTGACCGCGTGGAACGGGATCGGTGTCACCCTGTGGCTGGGCGTCGGCGCGACGGCGGTGCCGTACCTGCTGTGGATCCGTGGCCTCCGGACCACGGCGGTGTCGTCGGCCACCGCCATCGGCCTCGCCGAACCGTTGATGGCGAGCGCACTCGGCATCTTCGTCCTCGGCGAGGAGGCCACCCCCTGGACCCTCACCGGGATGGCGGCCATCGTCGCCGGACTGGCGGTGGTCGGCCGCGCCGGCACGGACGCCGGGGAGCCGGCGACACGTCAGTAGATGGCGTCCCCGGGGACGGCGTCACCGGCGACCACGAGCGGGATCGCCTGGGCCTGCCCCTCGGGGCTCGCCGGATGCGGAGCCCCCAGCACCAGCGCCTGCGACACGTACGGGCCCATTTCGCGCTCACCGAGATTGACGCACGCCACCACGTTCGCGCCGACCAGCTCGTCCTCGCCGATCAGCGCGTACTGGCCGACCGAGACGCGTTTGCCCAACGGTCCGAGATCCAACTCGATCACCCGGCACGGGAAGCGCGTGTTCTCGGCAATGGGTGCCGACAGGACCCGTGCCACCCGCAGATCGACATTCTGGAACTTGCCAAAAGTGATCTGCGGCTTCACCGCCGCAGCAGCTCCGGCCATCGTCCGTCCTTTCCAATCGCCCGGTGCCGAACCGCCCGGTAGCGGATTCGGCGGCCCCAGGCTCGGTAGCGAACCGGCCCCACTCTATCGGGTCGTCACGCTCGGCCACGCCGGTGGTGGTGGACGATCCCGGGGATTCCGGTGGTCAGTCCGCGCGGCGGTAATGCACCGCCACCACACCATTGCGCATCGGCTTCGCCGAGAGCAGTTCGAGCCGGCGTGCGCCGGGCAGCCCGCCCTGGAACAGCGTCGGGCCGTGACCGGCGATCCGGGGTTGGAGGAGCATCCGGTACTCGTCGATGAGGTCCAGCCGGTCCAGCTCGGTCGCGAGGTTGCCGCTGCCGAGGAGGACCCCGGCCGGGGTCGCGTCCTTGAGCTTCTGCACGCCCTCGCGCAGGTCGCCGGTGACGTGGTGGCTGTTGGTCCACGGGAAGTCCGTGCGCGTCGTCGACACCACGTACTTGGGTTTGGCCTCCAGCTTGGCCGCCCACTCCTGCATGGCGGGCGGTGCCTCCTGGTCGCCGCGGGCGACGGCCGGCCAGGCGCTCTCCATCATCTCGTAGGTGACGCGACCCCACAGCATCGCCCCGCTCTCGTCCATGAGCCGGGTGAAGAAGGCGTGCGTCTCGTCGTCGGCGATCCCCTCCTGGTGGTCGACGCAACCGTCCAGAGTGATGTTCAGGCCGAAGGTGAGCAGTCCCATGACCGGCGAGTCTAACGCCGGTGACGCACGGACCGGGCGCGACAGGCAATTCGCGGTCAGCGCCCTTCCCGGACCAGAACCTCGATGGTGTCCGCCAGTTCGGAAACGCTCCGACGCCCGTCGATTTCGATGGTGGCACCACGTCTGAGCAGTGGTTCGACGGTCCGGACGTAATGGGCGATCTCCGCCTGCTGTTCGGGGGTTCTTCCATAGGGGTTCGTCCGGCGGGTGACCCGGTGGAGCAGAACCTCCAACGGTGCGCTGAGCAGAACGATGTGGTGAAAGCGGTGGTAGAAGCGGACCTGGTTCTCCACCGTCCCGGACACGACCAGATCGTGGTACCGGTCGAGCAATCGGCTCATCCGCGGCTCGTCCCAGGTCCCGTCGGGCAGTTCCCAGCCACCGTAGTCCGTGTCGACAGTGCGGAAACCCCGGCGGCGAAGCTCGTCGAGGACCGTGGTCTTGCCCGCGCCCGACATGCCGGTCACCAGTACCCGCGCCACGTCCGTAGGGTAGCGAGGGAGCAGACACGAGTCGGTGCCTCCGTGGCGATCGTGTCGGGGGAGTGGCACGGATCGAGGCGATGCTGATGGCGGGGCACACGGGGACGGCCGCCATCGGGTGCGACGATCCCTACCCTGCCCGTCGGCGCAACTGCGGTGGATCGCCCCCCGATGCCTGCCGTCCCTGGGCCGGCGCGACGTCCGCCCGCCGGTGACACCCGGATGAGTCTGGTGTCGGCGTTCGTGCCGATCTGGATTCTCACCGTCGTCGGCTACGCGGCGTGCCGGTGGGGTCTGCTGGGCGAGGCGGGGGCCGCGGTGCTCGGCCGGTTCGTGTTCCAGTTGGCGATGCCGGCCGCCCTGTTCCTGGCGCTGTCCGGGATGCCGCTGTCCGGGTTCGCCGGCCGCCCGCTGCTCGCCTTCGCGGCGAGCACCGCCGCGGTGGTCGGGTTCGGGTGGTTCGGTGCGAGCCGGCTGTTCGGCCGCGAACCAGGCGAGCGGCCCATCTGGGGCATGGCCGCCGGGTACGTCAACTCGGCGAACCTCGGCATCCCCATCGCCACCCAGGTACTGGGCGACGTGGCGTTCCTGGCGCAGGTGGTGCTGCTACAGGTACTGGTGGTGGCACCCGTGATCCTGGTCGCCCTGGACCGGCACGGTGACCCCGCCGGGCGGGTACGGGTCCGCCGGATCGCCTCCCTGCCGGTACGCAACCCGGTGATCCTGGCGTCCCTGCTCGGTGTCGCCTGCTCGGCTGCCGGCCTGCGGCTGCCGTCGGCGGTTGACGCGACACTCACCCTGCTGTCGGGCGCCGCAGCTCCGGCCGCCCTGGTCGCGCTCGGCGCGTCGCTGCACCACCCGACGTCGTCGCGCGACGGTCGGGCCGCGCCGGCTGGTCGGGCCGCGCCGGCCGAGCTGGCCGTGATCACCGCGCTGAAGCTCGTCGCGCAGCCGGCCGTCGCGTACGCGGCAGGGCTGGCCCTGCACCTGCCCGCGCCGCAGTTGCTCGCCGTGGTGGTGTGCGCGGGCCTGCCGACGGCGCAGAACACGTTCATCTTCGGCCAGGAGTACGGCGTAGGCGAGGCGGTGACCAGCCGCGCGGTGCTGCTGACCACGACACTGTCGCTGGCCACCCTGGCCGCGGCAGCGGCCCTGCTCAGGTAGGCCCGTCGACGGAGACGTCCGGTAACCACGCTGAGCGACACCTACCGTGGCGCTGACGGCCAGACCTGTCGATCGTCGCCCGGCGAGCCGGTCCGGAGAATCTGGCCGGGGCAGCCTAGCCCAGGATCGCCTCGATCAGGCGCATGGTGCCGTCACGCTCCCAGGTCGACTGGTAGTTGGAGACTCTCGGGCCGGGTGGATAGTGCGCCGGCATGTTCGACCAGGTGCAGCCGGTGCGTTTGCGGTGGTAGATCGCTTCCACGATCAGCCGGAGGTCGTACAGCCGGCTCCGCTGCGAGTTGCCGCCCGGCAGGACCGCCGCGACCTGCCGCCACTGCTCGTCGGTGATGCCGCCCATAGGTGACCGTCCGTGCTGCTCGCCCCGTTCGGGCCGGCGTGATGGTGGGCGCGGAGCCTCGACGACCCTCGGCGCTTCGACAGGTTTCGGCGGTTCCGCCGCGTCCTGCCGGTTCTCCCTGGCCGACAGTCGGGCCCGTGCCGCCGCCGCGATCTGTTCCCGAACCGGTATCGGTTGGGCCGGCGGATATCCGGTGAAGCCGGGTTCGAGGGCGGCGGTGAGGTGCCCGCAGGCCTGGCGGAGCTGCTCCCACTCGGGGGCGAGGGCCAGCAGGTGGGCGGTCGCCGGATCGTCGGGCTGCCCCTGCGGCCCGCCGAACGCCTGGAGGCGACCCAGGATCATCGGTTGGCGGTGGGCGTACCAGGCCAGGACGCGGGCGATGGCATCGTGCACCGACGACCGGTACTCCTCCTGGTACGGCCCGGCGAGGTTGAACGCGTACGCCTGCGTGTTGTAGTCGGCGATGTCGGTGGCGAGGTCCGGGCAGTCCGCCAGCGCCTGCGGGAACTGGGCCGGTTCCAGGTAGTCCAGCCATCGGGGCGCCGGCTGGTCGCCGCCGTCAGGTGCCGGGCCGCCGGGCTGACCGGGCAGGTCCGGCTGCGCGACGGTGGCGGTCAGATACCACTGCTGCAGGTGCTCGTCGCAGGCCGCGGCGAAGTACGGCAGGTACGCCTCGGCGACCTCGCCGGCGAGGGCCTCGGCGGCGACCGACCAGAGGGCGAACGTGAACCCGGTGTCTACCTCGAACACCTGCGCCAACCGGGCGACCAGCGCGTACATGTCGTCGATCTGTGCGAACTCCGCGACGAGCGTCGGATCGACCTCCCGGAACGCCACCGCCAGGGGGTGGTCGACCCACGGCGGCCGGACGGTGTCCACCAGCGCGACGACGAGGTGGTCCCGGTCCAGTTGCCCGCTGGCGTGCTGCTGGAGCAGCGTGATCGTGGCCAGGCTACGGCGCAGCTGGTCGACGCCGGTGTGGGCGGCCTGCTCGTCGGCCCAGGCATGGAACATCGCCAGGCAGGTGCCGTTCTGCTGGGTCTCGGCCCAGGTGAGGCGCTGGAAGTACGCCGGCTCGTGCTCGGCGAGCCAGGCGAAGGTCGTGGCGAACGTGTGTTGCCATGGCGCCGGCTGGACGTCCTGATGCGGATGCACGCCTGTCTCCCGGTCGGTGGGCTGGTCGGCACGAGCATGCGCCGGATCTGCCGGCCCGTGCCCCGGTCGCCGGCCGGTCCTGCGGGCAGTCCGGGTTGCCCCTGCGGGCAGCTTGACCGCATCCGCTTCGGCACCCACCCCGGCACCGTCGACGTCACGAGCGGACCGGGGCCGGACGCGTACGCCGAGGGGATGGGCACGCGATGATGGTGGCGTGAAGGCGATCTACCCTGACGACGGCGGTGGAGACCGGAAGGCGAACCCCGGGGCGGTGCCCGGTCTGCGCCCCGAACCCGCGGGTTCGGCCGACGCCACGTCCCGCACTATCGAGGTCGATGGGGAGACCTTCGTGCTCAGGCCGAACGCTTTCGGCGGCACCGACTACGCCTGGGTCAGCGGGCCGAACCCCGGCTACGGCTTCGGCGTCAGCCCGACGACGAACCTGTCGCCTGACGAGCACACCAGGAACATCCGCGACTTCCTGGACACCGTCGACCCCGGCACCGGATACATCGAAGACGAGTGAGCCGGTACGACGCTTCGGCCGTGCCGGTGCGAGCCTGTGCTCAGCGACATCGTGACTACCGGTACGACGACCCCGTCGATGCCTGGAGCGACACGCCGGTCCTGGAGTCGGGTGGACCGCTCGACCACCGGATGGCGAACCGCCTCGTCCCGGCCGGTCAGCCGGCCGAGGCGGTCAGCGCGGCGTGCAGGTGGTCCCGGGTGTCGTCGTCGAAGGCGACGAGTCGTACCCGGTGCACGTTCGTCGGGGTGGACCTGAGCGTCGCCACGGCGATCCGCGCGGCCCGCTCGGCGGGGAAGCCGTACACACCGGTGGCGATCGCGGGGAAGGCCACGGTCCGGGCGTCGAGCTCGTCGGCGACCTGCAGGCTCCTGCGGTAGCAGGAGGCCAGGATCTTGTCCTCGCCGTGTCCGCCGCCCTCCCAGACCGGCCCGACGGTGTGGATGACGTGCCGCACCGGCGGGTCGAGGTCGAACGCCGGCGTCGGCATCGCGTCACCCGGCGGGCAGGGGCCGATCGCGCCCCCGGCCCGGGCCAGCCGGGGACCGGCGGCGCGGTGGACCGCCCCGTCGACACCACCGCCACCCAGCAGCGACTCGTTCGCGGCCGTGACGATGACGTCCACGTCCTCCCGCGTGATGTCGCCCAGCACCACCTCGATGGTCACCACGGCAGAATCCTGGCACACATCGGACGACCGTGTCGTCACGACCGCGCCTGTTGCGTCAACCACCGGTTACGGCACGCGGCCGCCCGTCGGTCGACCAGATGCGGGCCAGGGTGCCGTTCTCCAGGGCCGTCCACAGGGCGTCGTCGGGTCCGACGGTGATGCCGTGCGGCTCGGAGCGCGGGGTGGGCAGGTCGTGGACCGCGATCGTCCCGTCGGTGGTGATGGAGCCGACCCGGTTACCCGCCCACTCGGTGAACCACAGGTCGCCGCTGCCGCTGGTAGTGATGGCGTGCGGGCGGCCGGCGCGGTCGGGTAGCGCAAACTCGTCGATCGTGCCGTCGGGGGTGATCCGCCCGATCTGGCCGGCGGCGATCTCGACGAACCAGACGGCCGCGTCGGGGCCGGCGGTGATCCCCACCGGGGCGGCGGCTTCCGTCGGTAGCGGGTGCACGGTGACGGTGCCGTCGGTGGTGTCGATCCGGCCGATCGCGTTCGCCTGGTTCATGGTGAACCACATGGCGCCGTCGGGGCCGGCCGTGATGGCCGACGGGTAGGCGCCGGTGACCGGGAGCGGGAACTCGGTGACCTCACCGTCGGTGGTGATCCGGCCGACGCGGTCGGCGTTCATCTCGGTGAACCACAGGGCGGCGTCGGGCCCGGGCGCGATGCCGTACGGCCCGCCGTCGCGGCCGGGTACGCGGAACCGGGTGGTCTCGCCGTCGGTGGTGATCCTCCCGACGCGGTGGGCCCGGGACTCGGTGAACCACAGCGCGCCGTCGGGGCCGGGAACGATGATCGTGGGCTGTCCGGCGGGGTCGACGGGGTAGGTGGTGGGTGCCTCGCCCGGGACCACACGTCCGACCTGGCCGCTGTGGGCGAGCGTGAACCACAGTGCGCCGTCGGGTCCGGTGGTGACGCCGTACAGGCCGCTACCGGCGTCGGTCACCGGGTGTTCCTGGATGACGACGGTCACGGGGTCCGCTCCAGTCCGTTGGCGACGGCGATGCGTTCGATCTCGGCGGGTGTGCCGGCCATCAGGGTGCGGCAGTGCCGGGTGACCAGGTCGGCGGGCCAGTCCCACCACGCGGCCCGTCGCAGCCGGTCGATGTCGTCGTCGCCGAAGCGTTGCCGGATCGGTCGGGCCGGATTCCCGCCGACGATCGTGTAGGCCGCGACGTCGGTGGTGACCACCGCACCGGCCGCGATGATCGCCCCGTCGCCGATGCGTACGCCCGGCATGACCGTGGCGCGGTAGCCGAACCACACGTCGTTGCCGACGACGGTGTCGCCGCGGCTGGGCATGGCGGTCACGACGTCGAGGGTCCGTTCGGCCCAGTCGCCGCCGAAGAGGGTGAACGGGAAGGTGGACGGGCCGGCGACCGGGTGGTCGCCGCCGGCCATCAGGAACCGGGTTCCTGCCGCGATCGCGCAGAACCTGCCGATGACCAGCCGTTCCGGCCCGAAGTGGTAGAGCACGTTGCGCTGCTCGAAGCCGGTCGCGTCGTCGGGATCGTCGTAGTACGTGTAGTCCCCGACGACGATCCTGGGCGAGGTGACCAGCGGCTTGAGGAACACCACACGCGGATGCGTCGCCACCGGGTGAAGGGCTGTCGGGTCGGGCGT
The DNA here is from genome assembly GCF_002210435.1 of Micromonospora wenchangensis. GTDB lineage: Bacteria > Actinomycetota > Actinomycetes > Mycobacteriales > Micromonosporaceae > Micromonospora > Micromonospora wenchangensis. The sequence continues at coordinate 18,197 of NZ_MZMV01000023.1, read as the reverse complement.
CACGGGGAACCTCGCTCGCTAAGGCTACGGCTGTAGCGATAGCATCCTGGCATGGCGTCGCCACGACCGACAAGCGATCACCCCGACGAGCTGGTGACCGCTCCCACGCGTCGACCCGGCGGGCGCAGCGCGGCGGTCCGCCGCCGCGTCCTCGACGCCGCGCTCGCCCAGTTGGTGCAGCACGGCTACGACTCCCTGAGCATCGAGGTGGTCGCCGAGCGCTCGGGTGTCCACCGCACGACGGTCTACCGGCGTTGGCGGGACGTCGGTGGCCTGCTCGCCGACGTCCTCAACGAAGCGGGTGCCGACGCCTGGCGTCCCCCCGACACGGGATCGCTCGAAGGTGACCTGGTCGCGGTCAACCGCGAGGTCTACACCGCCCTGACCACCGACCCGGTGACCGTCGCGCTGATCGCCGCGTCCTTCCGGTCGGAGCGGGCCGCCCGGGCCTTGAGCGCCTTCTGGGCCGGCCGGTACGACCGCTGCGCGGACATCACCCGCCGCGCCGTCGACCGCGGTGAGGTCCCGGCGGGCACCGATGCGCGCCGACTGCTCATCGCCACCACCGCCCCGCTGTACCACGAGCTCGTACTCCTGCGGGCGGCGACGGACGCGGACCTTCCCGACCGTGTCGCCCGCAGCGCGACCACCGCCGCCCGCGCGGGCGCTTTCGCCGACCCGTAGCCAGCGCAGGTCCGACGGCACGTTCTCCTACTACGTCTGGCGCAACGGCAACTACGCAGCCCGTGTCTGGTACAGCAGCGGGTCGTTCAACCTCGACAACGTCGCCGGCCGCCTCGTCCTCGGCAACTGGTAGATGCGGTGCGGGCCGTCGGTGACGGACAGCCGCAACCGGTACGCCGCACCGGCGAGGCGGCGCTACGTGATGTCGAACAGTTGCCTCAGCCGGGCCTCGATCAGGGGTTGGCCGGCGGCGGACACGTCGTAGTGGCCGGCTCCTTCGAGGACGGCGAGGTTGATGTCGTTGTCGTTGATCAGCATCTTGTTGACGGTGTCGTAGGTGACCGTGGCCGGGCTGGTGATGTCGTCGGTGCCGTACAGCCAGAGAATCGAGCCCGGCAGCGTCGAGTTCTCCAGCCTGCCCTGGTTCTCCGCGTAGAACCGCTTGTTCTCGGGCAGGGCGTTCGGGGTGTCGCCGCGAATGCCGGGGTAGGTGGTCAGCCGGTTCGCCGGCGACGCGTTCAGGTAGTGCTGGATGTCCCGTTTGACCAGGGCGTTGAGGTCGTCCAGGCAGGTACGCCAGTTGTCGCGGTAGAACCTCAGCATGGTGGGGCCGTAGATCGTGGCGGGGTCGATGTCGTAGCCCGCGTACCGTTCGGTCCTGGTGAAGTAGATGGTCTCCGCGTTGGCGAAGACGAGTTGCTCGATCTGGTGTTCCGTCGGCGGGAGCCCGGACCGCGAGGCCGCCGCGATGTCGTTCCACAGGACCCGGTTCATGGCGGGCACGTCCGGGACCGGGGCGAGGGTGATGGTGCCGCGGTACTCCAGGTCGGGGTCGGCGATGGTGGCCCGGTCGGAGTAGTACGCGGCGGCCAGGGCGGCGAAGCCACCTTCCGACCAGCCGGCCGGCACCCACTGACCCGACAGTTGGTCACCGAGGAGCCGCTGCGCGGCCACCGCGGCGAAGACCATCGAGTTTCCCTCGCTGGACAGCTCGTAGTAGCCGTGCCCCTCCGGGACGCCGTCGGCCACCGGGCCGAGTCCCTCGTAGTCGGGGGCGACCACGGCGATGTTCATCTTCAGGATGGACGCCAGCAGGGGAGCGTTCGGCCCGTCGGCCCACCGGCCGTGTTCCTGGAGTTGCACGCTCGGCGCGCATTCCGGGGCCCACCCGACGGTGCCGTGCCCCCACACCACGAGCGGCCAACCACCGGCCGGTGGTGCCTGCGCGGGCAGGAACAGCATGGCGGTGGCGTTGATCTGGCCGCCCCGGATGCCGGGCATGCGGTAGACGACGAGTTGGCCGTCGGCCACGTCGGCGATCACCGACGGCACGTTACGCAGCGGCGTGGGTGTGCCGACCACGTCCCCGTCGGCGGCCATCTCGACGGCACCGGTCGGGCCACCATCGGCACCCCACGCCGGGGCGACGGGGATCAACAACCCCACCAGCAACACGACGACCGGAAGTCCGCGCCGGACCCGACCACGCCGTCCGCGTGATCCGATGGGGCAACTGATCATGGTGCTCCCGTCGTCGTGAGTTCCCGGGACCGCTCCCGCGGGGTCATCCACCGCCACCGACGTGGCCGTCGCGGCGTCCGCGCACCACCGGCAGGCCCCCCGGTGGTCGTCAGGACGTGCCGTCGGGTGTGACGGGTCAGCGGACCGGCCCCGCGAGATCCTCCGGACCCGGTGCCTACGGGTCGAGAATAAGCCGGTGCGGTCGGGTCAGAGATGGTTTTCCGGGGTCACCCCGGGGCAGGCGGTGACGACCTTCCCCTCCGACGTCATGACCACCCACCCGGCCGTACCCGGGGCGACCCCGCCGCCGCGCCGCGCCTGGCCCGCGCCGTGCAGGGGGCACCTCGGCCCGGCGACGTCCGCCATCACCGGGGCGACCTCACCCTCACGCCGGGTCTACCCGGCGGAAGGCTCGCTCAGGAGCACGACAGCCGTGGCACCCTGGCCCTCACCGAACTCCCAGCTGGCGATCACGCTGCTGCCCGGCAGGTCGGCGATCGGCTGCAGGTCGCCTGGGCAGTCACCGGGGCCGAGGTAGTACGCGCCGGTCATCCGTGCCCACCGGGCGTCGAGGCACAGCCCGCGCAGGTGCCGCCGGAGTGCGTCGTCGCCGATCTGGTCCAGGGTCGATTCCCAACGGGGGTCGACCACACTCACCCCGGGCTCGACGTACCCGTGCCGCACCAGACTGTCGCCGATGTCGCTCAGGCCGTCCGGAGCGCTCATCGTCCACGTCGCCGCGCGCATCGCGTCCAGCAGCGAGCCGTCCGTCCGTGGCCGCAGGAGCAGATGGGGGTACCGCCGGTAGCCGTCGGGGGTGAGCTCGTCGAGACTCAGCGAGCCGGCCTTCAGCGCCCGGCCGATGTCCCTGCCCCACACCACGGCCCGGTCGTCGTCGGTCGTGGCGGTGATCAGCGGCTGGAGCGCGGCGGGCCGCACCTGCGTGGCGACGAACGCCGACCTGGCCAGGTCCGGCACCCAGCGGTCCGGATGGAGCCAGTCACCGCCGAGGTCGCCTGACCTGCCGTTGACGTCGGCCACGAGTTCTCCGGGATCGAGGTCCTCGATCGCCTCGCCAGCGGTCTCGTCGTCGTAGTGGAACACCGCGTACGTGCCCGCCGTGTCGAACTCCGCCAGCGGCCGGCCGAGCAGCAGGCCGAACGCGTGACCGAGCAGGTCGTCCCAGTGGGACACGCCGTCTCCTTCCAGCAGGTGTCGCCAAGCGCGACCGGCGACCCGGGACCGCCGACAGGAGATGATGCCAGCCCCGAATCCGCGGCTGCACAACGCAGGTACTCCCGACAGCGCCACCCCTGCCGTTCGTGCCGTGATCCGTTCGTCGCCCGGTCAGCGCAGCGCTCCGCCGGGTTTCCCGGCGCGGTCGCCGGTTGGCCAGACGGGGGACCTTCCGGACGAACCCGGCTCGTGGCAGGTCGACGCAGGCAGCAGCCGATCCTCGTGCGGGGCGGGCACCGCTTGACGGTTCACTTGCATTTTGCAAGCATGGCCCGCATGAGCATCTTCATCACCTGCCCGGTCGAGAGCGTCGAGCGCGCCACCGCCTTCTACACCGCCCTCGGCTGGACCCTCAACGCCGAGATGTCCGACCACAACGTGTCGTGCTTCGCGATCGCCCCCGAGCAGTACGTCATGCTCGGCAGCCGCGAGATGTACGCGAGCGTCGGCGGAGTCGAAGAGCTGATCGGCGGACCGCAGACGCCCTCGAAGGTCACGGTCTCGTTCGACCTGGGCAGCCGGGAGGCGGTCGACGAGCTCGTCGACCGCGCCGGCGCCGCTGGCGGGCGGATCGGTGACACCGACGACTACCCCTTCATGTACCAGCGTCAGTTCGACGACCCTGACGGCTACCACTACTCGCCGTTCTGGATGAAAGCGGACGCCGACCCGACCGCGTGAGCGACCTCGCCGCGGCCCTCGACATCGTCGGAGCGCGGTGGGCCCTACTCATCGTGGAACGGCTGCTCGACGGGCCACAACGCTACGGCGATCTGCAGCGCGACCTCGGCGTGCCGACCAACATGCTCGCGACACGCCTACGCGAACTCGAAGCGGCTGGAGTGCTGATCCGCCTGCCCCTTCGACACAACACCCGGGCCTACGCGCTGACCGATCGCGGGTTCGCCCTGCGCGAGGCGATCGTCGCACTCGGCAACTGGGGCAGGCGCGACTCCTGATCCGGCGGCGACCGTCCGGCATCATGGCTCATCATTCACGGGAGGCGCAGTATGCAGGGCACGGTGGAGAGATGACTGCCACCGCGGGCGGTCCGATGGTACGAGACATGACGCCGCGCCAGTCGGCCGACGTACGGGTGCACCGCTGGCTGATGATCGTGGGGGCACTCCTCACCGCCGTGGCCCTCCTGCTGTTGTCGCTTCTTCCTGACCCGCCTGCCGAGGCGACCGCGATCACGGCGTGGGTCGAACGCGGCCACTCGTTACTACTGTGGAGCAACGAACTGCTGTTCTTCGCGGTCATCTGCTGGGGAGCCGGTGCGCGCGGCCTCCTCAGCACGGGCCGGGCCGGCCCGTCGGCGCGGATCGACGCGGGAGGGACCGCTCTCACTGTCGCCCTCGTCGCGCTCGTCGTCGTGCTGCTCGCGGTGGGGCGTCTGGTCTACCCGGTGTTTGAGATCGACCTGTCAACCGAGGTCGTAGCCCTGCTCGTCAGCTCGACGTTCGGCGCCCTGCACGTGGCGTTCCTGGGTCTCGCCGTTGCCGCGGTCACGCTCAGCTGGTCGACCCGCGCCGGACTGATCGGGCGAGCTGTCGGCATCGTTGCCGCAGCCGCATTCGTCGCGGGCTCCTTCCCCTGGTTGACACCGAACTGGTGGAACTCACTGGTACCGGCGCTGGTCGCCGCGTGGGGCGTCTCTCTCGCCACCGTCACCCGCACCGGGAATTCCGGCGACGCGACGGAAAGCACGAGTACCACTGGCTAGCGCATCAACCGCCACAAGCGACACGCTTGCTCGTTTCCGGCTACAGTCCGACCTTGCCCGTGGCCCAGTAGGGCCGCGTGGTGATCGCGCGTCGGTCGAGGAGGCCCGCGCCGACGAGTGCCTCTCGTTGGCATTGGATGGACTGGGCATGCCCGAGCAGGAGCACGCCGTCGATACCGGTGAGCTCCTCGCGGCGAATCGACTCGTCGAGCCACGAGCGGATCGTGGCCCCCGGATCGTCGGCGAGCGCGGCGAGGAACCGGTAACGCGGCCATCGCTCGCGGAGCTGGTCGACCGCGTCGGACGGAGCCTCGACCAGAACGGTCGGCGCGTGGGGGTCGGCGCTGGCGACGGCATCGAGGGTGCCGAGCGCGGAGCCGTCGCCGATGAGCAGCCGCCGAGTGCCAGTCACCCTCAACGGGACGTGGCGACCGGCCAACAGCGTGGTTTCCGTCCCTGGGCGCAGGTTCTGCAGCCATCGCGCACCCGGTCCGTCGCCGTGCAGGACGGCGAGAACGGTGATGCGGTCGGCTGCTTCGACAGTGCGGACGGTGTAGCGGCGTCCCTCTGTCGCAGTGGCGCGAACCTGCACCTCGTGGCCGGGCCGCCACCCGCCCGCCGGCGGTTGGGCGTGGAACTCGACTTCCAGGAAGTGAGGCGCGATCTGCGCAGCACGCAGCACGCGCGCTCGACGTCCGAGGAAGGTTTCGGCGAGTCTGCCGACGAGGGCCGGTGCTGTGGGCATGAGGGTGTCTCCTTACCGAGGGGCTCAGGGAATTCGCGGTGGAGGGGGCTCGGCGAGGTCGATGGTCACCTCGGACAGGGGTTGGCCGACACACGTCAGGGTGTAGCCGGCGGCCCGCTGCTGCGGGGCCTGCGCGCAGTGCACGTACGCCTGCCTGATCGCCACCGTGGTCCGTGCTCCCTGCCGGGAGGTGACCGTGCCGTTGACGCGCAGGACCTCACCGACGCCTGGCAGCAGGAAGAACATCGACGCCGGCCCGGGGGCGGCGTCGGCAGCGGGGAGGGCGAACGAGAGCCGCGTGGGGGAGTGGACGCGGGCGAACCCGGTGACGCCGCCGACGAACGTCGTCCGGCTCGTGCCGCCGGTGTCGCGGTAGCCGAACGCCGCGACCGGGCTGTGGGCCAGGACGGTGCGGCAGCCCGCGTCGAGGGCACCGACCTGTTTGAGCATGACCGCGGCCGGTGGGCGGCCGACGAGCGCCTCGACCTCGTCCACGGTCGTGAGTCGATGCAACACCACGGTTCCTCTCGGCCGGGGGCGGGGTGGGCCGGGTAGCCGGCGAAGGTGCCGTCGGCTGTCGATGCACCGAATCGGTGACACCTTGTTTCGGCAGCTCAGAGCTCTATTATGAGCAATAGCTCAGCTCTTTGCCTACTCGCTTTCCGTGCCCCGGAAGGACCCTCGGATGCCGTCAGCCGACCGTCGTCTCCAGCCTCGTCGCGAGCCCCGCCAGGTGCGGGCCGAACTCACCCGGGAGCGCATCCTGGCCGCCGCTGCTCACGTTTTCAGCGAGTACGGCTACGCCGCCGGCACCACGAACCGCATCGCCGAACGGGCCCGGGTCTCCATCGGATCGCTGTACCAGTACTTTCCGAACAAGGACGCGATCCTCGCCGCGCTGCTGGTGCGGCACATCGATCGCGGCACCTGGACCCGGGCCGACGAACTCGACCTGTCACCGGGCACCCTGGCGGCGACGGTCCGGGCCCTGGTCCGCGACGCGATCGACAACCACAGCGAGGACCCGCAACTGCTGCGCATCATGATCGAGGAAGCGCCGCTGTCGCAGGAGCTGCTCGACACCATCGACCGGCACGGCAGGCAACGCGTCGCCCAGATCCGTGACCTGCTCGCCCTGCACCCGGACGTCCGCGTGACCGACCTCGACACGGCAGCCGAACTCATCGTGTTCACGGTGGAGATCAACACGCACAAGCTGATGGCCGACCCCCGACCGATCCCGGTCGAACGATTCGAGCGCGAACTGGCGAACATGGTGACCCGGTACCTACGCGGCGACCGACACGCGGAATGACCGCCGTCGGCGTGCAACCGGGGCCGGCCCCGTCCAGCCCGCCATCATCCGGGAACCCCACGACGAGGCCCGCGACCTGCCCGCCGACCGTCGTCAGGCCGGGAGCTCAGTCAGCGTCAGGCAAGTACTGCCCGTACGCCGCCGAACACGGACGCAGGGCGTCATCGTCGAGGTGGGCCCGGGCGGTGGCGCGGCCCAGGTTCCACTCCTGCCACGCGTCGCGCCGGTCGGACCCCGACGAGGGTGCCGAGCCGCCGTTCAGTTCGTCGGCGATTACGGCCAACGCACAGGAGCGGTACGGCTCCGGCAGCTTCCGCAGCGCCGGAACGGCATCTGCGGACAGGGTGCTGAGGTAGTACAAGTCGATCCCGTGCTTCTCGGCCCGGTTCACGTTCTGTCGGGCGATGAACGCGTCGGGATTGAGCACGGCCAGGCCGATCAGCGCGCCGACGGCCGCGGCGAGGGCGGCCCGGGGCACCCATCGTCCCCGCAGCTTGATCCCGGCCACCAGGGTGAGCAGGAAGAGCACCCCCAGCCACAGTTCGCCGACGGTCACCAGCAACCGTTGCCTGGTGAACCCGTACGCCTGCTCGTAGGCCGCCATCCGGGACAGGGCCGAGGCGACGATGACCAGGGTCAGGACCGACAGCAGTCCCAGCAGCGTGCGCAACAGCACCCGGTCGGACACCGTGGCCCGGGGCGCGATCTGGGCCGCCACGCCCACCACGATCACGGTGAGCCCGGTGACCACCAGTAGCTGCCAGAAGCCGGCCCTGGCGTACTCGGCGTACGTCAGCCCGGCGGTCTTCGCCACGTGCTCACCGCCGCCGAACAGGACCGTCGCCTGGACCGCGACGAAGCCCGCGAACAGTGCGACCAGTCCGCCGACCGGAAGGGCCCACTCGACCCGCCGGACCAGCCCCGGCCGCGACCCCGGTTCGGGCACGGGCGTGCCGGTCAGCAGACCGTGAGCCGCGACCGCCGTCACCACGACGGCGGCGACCGCCGACCCCAGCCACCGCACCAGGGTGCCGCCGTCGACCGACGGGATCAGCACGGACAGCATCTCGGCGAACGCCGCGTCCGCCTCGGCCAGCAGGAACCCGAACACGGCCAGCAACGCCACCGCCACCAGCCCGGCGACGGTGGTCCGCCGGGCCGCGCCCCGATCCTGAACGTGGATCCTGATCGCGCCCCTGAGCAGCCACCGCAGCGCTGCCGGCACCGAACCGGCCACCCGCAGCGGGGCGGCCACCAGGCTGCCGGCCGACCAGCGATCGGTCAGGGCCACGCAGCCGACCACCCCGGCGGCAAGCACGCACAGCACGAACAGCCACTCCGCCGCGCGCACCGCGCCCACGGCGATCAGCACCACCACGGCTACCGCCTCACCGGCCCGGACCGCAGTACGACCGGACCACGCAGAACCGCGGCCGGCCGAGACCACTGTCGCGGTGGCGACGGCGAGCGCGGTCAACAGCCACCCGATGCCCGGCCGGTCCCACGACAGCGCGACGGCCGCCACGATCGCGGCGCCCGCGGTGGCGGTGATCGCCGCCCGGGGCCGTGGCGCGGGCGTGGCTCCGGGCGGCCCGGACCCGGGCGACGAAGGCCCGGTCGAGGACGACGGCTCGGGCGGCTCGCCCGGTGGTGGCGTGGCGCTCGTGACGGGCAACGACATCAGATCCCCTTTGGACGCGGTGACGCGGCTTACGGATCTGTGTCTAGCGGGCGGTGGGTTGTCCGGCTTCGGCAGTGCGGTATGGACAAACAACAGTGGACAACCGACTCGACCGTTTCCGTGGTTCGACGTTGTCCGGTTTCCGGGGGTGGGAACTGAACAACCGCCGACCAGGCGATTCGACGACGGCCGCTGATAGCATTCGCATCTGTCATTGGGGGTGGGAAATGCCGCGTCCGGAGCGTCCGGTGGATCCGGGCGAGGGGCCGGCGCAGCGGTTCGCCGTCGCCCTACGGGAGCTGCGGCAGTCGGCGGGCAATCCGACGTACCGCGTGTTGGCCAAGCGGGCGCACTACTCGGCAACCGCGCTGGCGCAGGCCGCTGCGGGTGACCGGCTGCCGACCCTGGCGGTGGCGGTGGCGTACGCCCGCGCCTGCGACGGCGACCCCGACGAGTGGACGGCCCGCTGGCGGAGTGCGGTCGCGGAACTGGACGCCGCGACGCCACCGACGACCGGTGCCTCCGATCCGGTCGGGGACCGGCCGCCCTACCTGGGCCTGGCCGCCTACGGACCCGACGACGCGGACCTGTTCTGCGGTCGGGACCGCCTCGTCGCCGACCTCACGGACCGGCTGGCCCGGCACCGGTTCGTCGCGGTGGTCGGGCCGTCGGGCTCGGGCAAGTCGTCCCTGCTGCGGGCCGGTCTGCTGCCGGCCTGGCGCGCGAACGAGGAGCTGCGGACCGTGGTGATCACCCCCGGTGCCCACCCGGTGCGGGAGCTGGCGGACAACCCGGTGGCGGGAACCGACGGTCTGCTGATCGTCGACCAGTTCGAGGAGGTGTTCTCCCTCTGCGCGGACGAGTCCGAGCGGGAGACCTTCATCCGCGCGTTGCTCGCGGTGGCGGGCGAGGCGGGCGGCCGCACCCGGGTGGTGATCGGGTTGCGGGCCGATTTCTACGCGCACTGCACCCGGGTGCCCGAGCTGGTGGCGGCGCTGCAGGACGCGCAGCTACTGGTCGGCCCGATGACGCCCGAGGAGCTGTCGGTCGCCGTCACCGAACCGGCGGCCCGGACCGGGCTGATGGTGGAGAAGACCCTCGTCGCCACGATCATCGCCGAGGCGGCGTCCCGGCCGGCGGTGTTGCCGTTCGTCTCCCACGCCCTGTGGGAGACCTGGCGGCGGCGGCGCGGCGCCGGGCTGTTCCTGGCCGGCTACGAGGCGGCCGGCGGCCTGGACGGCGCGCTCGCGCAGTCGGCCGATCGGGTGTTCGGGGAGCTGGACGAGGAGCACCGCCTGGCGGTCCGACGGATCCTGTTGCGGCTGACCGCGCTGGGCGACGGCACCGAGGACACCCGCCGGCGGGTCGCCCGCGCGGAGCTCGGCGACGACGCCGTCACCGCGTACGTCCTGGAACGACTCGCGGCGGCCCGGTTGGTGACGATCGGCGAGGAGACCGTGGAGATCGCCCACGAGGCGCTCATCCGGGGCTGGCCGACGCTTCGGGACTGGCTCGCCGCCGACCGCGAGTCGTTACGCGCCCACCGCCGCCTCACCGGTGCCGCCACCGACTGGGCGACGCACGGCGGGGACGACGCGTTCCTGTACCGGGGCAGCCTGCTCGCGGGCTGGGCCGACCGGGACACCGAAGCCCTCAACGGGACCGAACGCGATTTCCTCGCCGCCAGCCTGGCCCGGCAGACCCGCGAGCACGCCCGCCGCCGGCGGCGGATGCGGGTCACCATCGGCAGCCTGGTCGCGGGCCTGGTCACGGTCAGCCTGCTGGCCGTCCTCGCCGTGGTGCAGACCGTCGCGGCGAACGCCCAACGTGACCTCGCCGTCGCCGACAGCCTGGCCGCCCGGTCGCGTGCGGCGCTGGCGACCCAGCCCGACCTGGCGAACCTGCTGGCGCTGGCCGGGCTCGGCCACTCCGTGACGGCGCAGACCGTGGCCAGCGCGCAGGCGGCACTCTCGGTCCCGATGCACGTCGCGCGGCCACTGATCGGTCACTCCGGCGCGGTGACCGCCGCCGCGTACAGCCCCGACGGCGGCACCGTCGCCACCGGCGGCGACGACGGCACCATCCGGCTGTGGACCGCCGGCCCGACCGCCGCGCTCACCCAGGGCAGTGCCGTGACGGCGATCGCCTTCACCCGGGACGGACGTCTGCTGGCGACCGGGGGAGTCGACGGCACCGTGCGACTGTGGGACGCGACCACCCACCGACCCCTCGGCACGTTGACGGCTCGCGCCGCAGTCGACACGGTGGCCTTCCATCCGGACGGTACGACCATCGCGACCGGGCACGCCGACGGTGCCGTCCGGCTCTGGGACACCCGCACCGGCCTTTCCCGGCCCGTGCCGGTCGGCCACGACGGCCCGGTGAACGCGGTGACCTTCGACCGCACCGGGCTGATCCTGGCCACCGGCGGGGACGACAACACCGCCCGGCTGTGGAACACGGCGACCCGTCACACGACGGTCCTCTCCGGGCACACGGGCGAGGTCTTCGCGGTCGCGTTGAGCCCGGACGGCACGACCCTCGTCACGGGTTCCGCCGACGGCACCGCGCGGATCTGGGACGTCACGACCCACGAGTCCCGGGCCAGTCTCGTCGGGCACACCCGCGTCGTGCGGGCCGTGGCGTTCGGAGCCGACGGCCGCACCGTGGTGACCGGAAGCTGGGACGGCACCGCGCGGATCTGGGACACCATCACGCACCAGCCCCTGGCCACCCTCACCGGCCACACCGACGAGGTGCTCGCCGTGGGGACGAGTCCCGACGGTACGACCGTCGTGACCGGCAGCCGGGACGGCACCGCCCGCACGTGGGACACGAGGACGAGCAGTTCCGTCGCCACGCTCGGGGGCCACACCGGCTACGTCGACGCGGTGGCGTTCAGCCCGGACGGCCGAACCGTCGCCACGGGAAGCAGGGACGGCACCGTCCGCCTGTGGGACACCGCCCAGCAGGGTCAGCTCGCCGTCCTCGACGCCCGGGCCGGCTTCGTCTTCACCGTGGCGTTCAGCCCGGACGGTACGACCCTTGCCACCGGGCACAAGGACGGCCGGATCCGACTCTGGGACACCGGCACCCGCCGACGCAAGGCCACCCTCACCGGGCACACCGACGGCGTCGCCTCGGTCGCCTTCAGCCCCGACGGTCAGCTCCTGGCCAGCGCGTCCACCGACGGAACGGCCCGGTTGTGGGACCTGGCCACCCGACGTGCGTCCGCCGTGCTGACCGGCCACACCGGCTGGGTGGACGCCGTGGACTTCAGCCCCGACGGCAGCACCGCCTCGACCGCCTCGACCGACGGCACGGTCCGGCTCTGGGACTCCGACGCCGGCAGCAGCATCGTCACCCTGGCGCCCGGGACCGGCCACCTGAACGCGGTGGCGTTCAGCCCGGACGGCCGGACCCTCGCCATCGCCCCCGCCGACGGCACCGCCCTGCTGTGGGACATCGCCGCCCGTCGGGTGGCCTCCGTCCTGACCGGGCACACCGCGGAGGTGAACGCGGTCGCGTTCAGCCCGGACGGAAGGACCGTCGCCACCAGCAGTCGGGACGGCACCACCCGCCTGTGGGACCGCGACCGTGGCCGGACGATCGTCGGTCTCACCGGTCACGTCGGCTGGGTCACGGCGGTGGCCTTCAGCCCGGACGGCAGGACGCTCGCCACCACCTCCTGGGACCACACCGCCCGCCTCACCCCCACCCCGGACACCTGGCCCGCCGAGCTCTGCCGCCGGGCGGGACGGAACCTGACCGACGACGAATGGGCGTACCACGTCGGGTCGGAGCCCTACCGGCGTCTCTGCCCCGAGCTACCCTCCGGCCAGGGAGCCGACCCGACCGCGCCCGCATCCACCTACCCCGACCTCCGGCCCCGGTCAGTTTCCCGCTGATCCCACCCGCTGTGCTTCGGCGATCGCCGCCTCGACGGCCTGCCGTGCGCCGCCCGTGCGGGCGACGACCTGCATCAGCACCTGTTTGATGCCGTCCAGGGCCTGTAGCAGTGGTCCGGGTTGTCCGCCCTGGAGGATCGTGGTGACGAGCTGCTGGGTCTCACCGATCCGGGTGATGGCACCGCCGGCCGCGTCGCGGGCGCCGCCGACGGCGCTCTGCACGGGCGTCAGCGCGGCGATCGTCTCCTGCGGGGTGGCCTGCTGGGGTACGGCGGCGACGGCCTTCGTCGCCTCACCGATCGACCCACCGAGCCGCCCCAGGCCGCCCTGCACGTCGGTGAGGGCGCTCCGCAGCCGGGCCACGCCCGCCGCGACAGCGAGGAAGCCGGCGCTCGCGGCACGCAACGCCACCTCCTGCGCCTGCCGGTCGGCGGCGGTGGTCAGCCCCTGCGCCCGCTCGACGCCCGCCATCAGGGCCTTGAGCTCACCGGTGATCTTCTCAATGTGTGACACGTGGGTGACGTCCCCAATCGATGACGGCGAACCGTGCACCTGACGCTACCGAAGACACCCCGGGGCCACCAGAGACAGCGGCAGACGCCTGACCCGGTCGACCAGCCGTGGCGGGTACGTCGGCAGCGCCGCCATGCGTCATCGTGTCCCGGTCGGCGGCCCACTGGTTGCCTGGTCCAGCCGCGCGCAGGTCTGCTTGGGCTGGGGCGGCAGGTTCTCGGCTGTGGGGCCGGGGGGCTCAGGAACCCGCCGCGTTCGCAGGCGCGGTCCAGCCGGTGGCTCGGATCCACTCGACCAGGTCCAGGGCGGTCGGCTCGATCGAGCGCACCACCGCGAGGTCCGAAGGGTGTGCCGCCGCCTCCGCGAACTGGCGGAACATCGCCTGGTCGAGTTCGTTGGGGAGCACGCTCAACGGGAGGGCCTCGTACCGTGCCGGGAGCCCGGCGTGCGCGCCGAACGCCGCGGCGATCCGGGGGCCCGTCAGCTCGTCGCCGACGAGTTCGACGGCTCCGCCGGGTGCCTGCGCGGTGTCGAGCAGGAGCGCGGCGGCGACCCGGCCGATGTCCCTGATCGAGATCATCTTCAGGGCGACGTCCTCGGACAGCGGCATCCTCAGCACGATCTCCCCGTGCTCCAGGCTCGGTGCCATCACGCTCGCGAAGTTCTCCATGAAGGCGGTCGGGCGAACCATCGAGGCCCGCAGGCCGGAGGTTCTCAGGTGCTCCTCGATCCGGTGCTTCGAGTCGTGGTGCGGCACGCCCGACTCCCGGTCCGCTCCGAAGACCGAGTTGAACACGACGTGCGGGACGCCCGCCTCGACCGCCGCGTCGACGAGCGCCTTGCCGATGCGGACCTCCGCCTCGACCTCTTCGAGGCTGTTCGCCTCCGGGGTCATGAAGTAGAACCCCTCGACCGTCGCCAGCGCGGCGGCCAGCGACGCCGGGTCGTCGGCCCGGGTGGCAGCCAGTTCGACGCCGCGGGCGGCCAGCGCCTGAGCCCGGTCGGACTGCGGGTTGCGGACCAGGGCCCGCACCTGCGCCCTGTGGTCCAGCAGCGCGTCGACCACCGCCCCGCCCTGTTGCCCCGTCGCGCCGAAGACTGCGATCGTGCCGGTCGCCTGTGCGCTCATCGCTCTGCCACCCCTCACTAGTTCATGCCATGAACGAAACTAGTTCACGGCATGAACAACGTCAAGGTGTCGGTGTGACAGGACCTCACGGTGTGGCTGGTGGGTCCGCGACGGGCGCAGAGAGGTCCGCAGTGTCCACGACGGCGGTGGCCACGCGCTCGAAGTCGCGCTGGTCGTCGGCGTCGAGGTTCCTCGCGATCTCGGGCAGACGCTCGACCACCTGGGTGTAGAAGGCCTCGGCGAGCACCTTCCCCGTGGGCGTCGCGCCGAGCATGACGACCCGTCGGTCCTGCGCCGAACTCGCCCGGCCGACCAACTCGCGCCGCGCGGTGCGGTCGACCAACTGGCTCAACGCGTTCTTGGTCATCCCCAACGACGCGGCGAGGTCAGCCATCTGCCGCGGCTCGTTCCGGACTGCGCAGAGCAGGGTGGCCTGGGCGGGGGTCAGGTCGAACTCGGCGCAGATCTGCGCGTACTTGCGTTGGATCACCACCGAGAGCCAGAACAGCTTGTCGCCATAGCCCACGCCGGCCTCCCCCGTCCGATGACGAACGGTCAGCCTACCCGCCGGGCCGGCAGACCACGCCGCTCACCAGGGGATGCACACCGCTACGAGACCAGCCGGCACTCCTGCCCCGTCCTCTCACCCTCAGGTGGCGCCTCCACCGGTGCGCGCCGGCGCCATGGGTCCGGTCAGGGCTGCGCGAGGGCGCGGTGCTGGTTCCGTGACGTGTGTCTGCGCGAGTTTGGTGAAGGCCACGAGCAGCCGGTTGGTGTCGTTCGCGCGGGTGGCGAGCACGACTCTGCTCGGCTCGATGCCGACGATCGGCATGAGGATGAGATCGGGCCGGAAACCACCGATGCCCGCGGGGACGATGGCGACTGCCTGCCCGGACGCGACAGCCTCGAACTTGTCCTCGATGTTCTCGACGTGGGCACCGTCGGGGACGGGATGTCCGTCGGGGCGGGGCTCGACGCGCCAGAAGGCGTGCCACTCGGCCGCGAAGTCCTTGACGCGCAGCATGGGTTCGCCGTCGAGGTCGGCCAGGGTGACAGACGGTCTGCCGGACAGCCGGTGCCCTCGCGGCAGGAGCAGCGCGCGAGGTTCGTCGTAGAGGATGGTCACCCGCAGGCCGTCGGTCGGGAACGGCAGCCTGGTGACCACCGCGTCCGCCCGGTGTTCGAACAGAATGGTCCGCGGGTCGTCCCAGCCGACGTGCTGGACGCGGACGTCGGCGTCCGGGTGGTGCCGGCGTAACTCGCGGACGGCGGAGGTGACGATCAGGCCGGACAGGTAGCCGATGGTGATACGGGTTGGCTGGGCCGCGGCCTGTGTCGTGGTGATCGCCTGGCTCGCGGAGCGCAGCACCTTCTTCCCCAGCGGTAGGAAGACCTCGCCTGCCTCAGTGAGCCGGCTGCCTTGCGGGCCACGGTCGAGCAGGCGTGCGCCGAGCTGACGTTCAAGGCTGCGGATCTGCCGACTCAGCGACGGTTGGGTGGTGCGCAGCACTTCAGCTGCGCGGCCGAAGTGCCGATGCTCGGCGACGACCGTGAAGGCCCACACCAGCCTCAGGTCGAGGTCGACGGAATGCTGTGACGGCTCAGCCATACGCCAAACGTAACCCCACCCAGCCACGGCATTACCGGCGAACAGTGCCTTGACCTGCATGAATACGTTAACCGTATTACGCCTTGCAAGCTTCTCATTGGACGCCAAACCGATCCGGCCCGAACACTCGTGACGTGTTCGTTGGTGACGGAAGGTTGAGTAAATGACAGTGGCGAAGCGACCCGGCCTGGCCGCCCGGCTGTACGACCGGGCGACGGCCCGGCAGCAGCGCCTGCCCAAGGCACGCTGCGACATCCGCGTGGAACACGGCCTCGCGGTCCCGGCGCGGGACGGGGTCACGTTGGTGACGGACCACTACCTCCCGGTCGGGCAACAGGGCCGGGGAACGGTGCTGATTCGCACGCCGTACGGACGTGGCCTGCCGATCAACGCCGATGCGCGGCTGTTCGCGGGGCAGGGCTACCACGTGGTCGTGCAGAGCTGCCGGGGCACGTTCGGCTCCGGCGGCCGGTTCATGGGGTTGGCCAACGAGATGGATGACGGGCAGGACGCCGTGGCGTGGTTGCGCCGGCAGCGCTGGTTCGACGGGCGACTGGCCACCTACGGCGCTTCCGCCGTCGGCTGGACGCAGTGGGCCCTGCTGATGGATCCGCCGCCGGAGTTGCGTACGTCGATCATCATCGCCGGGATGCACGACGTGGGCCGATTCGCCTGGCCGGCGGGTGCGATGCGGGTCTACGACCTCCTGACCTGGGCCAGGGCGATCGGCGTCCAGGAGCGATTCGGGGTGCTGGGGGTCCTGACGGTCTTCTCCCTCGCCGCCAGGCTCAACGCGCCGACCCTGGCGGGGCTGCCGTTCGCCGCGGCAGCCGAGCGCTCGCTCAGGAACCGGGCGCCGTGGTTCGGGGAGATGCTGTCCCACCCGGACCTGTCTGACCCGTTCTGGGAGCCCTACAACGCCTGCGCAGCGCTGGAGAAGGTGCAGGTGCCGGTTCGGCTGGTTGCCGGCTGGCAGGACGTGATGCTTCCGCAGACCATGCGCCAGTACGCGGTGCTGCGTGAACGCGGGCTCGACGTGTCGCTCACCGTCGGTCCCTGGATCCACCAGGTGACCGTCGTCGGCGGCAACGGCGAACTGGCCGGGGAGAATCTTGACTGGCTCGCCGAGCATCTCGCCGGTGCGCCGGTGACACGCCGACGTCAGGCGGTCCGTATCCAGGTCACCGGCACTGGCGAATGGCGTGAACACGCGGCCTGGCCACCTCCGGGCACCGAGCAGGTGCACTTCCTGCACCCTGGTGGCCTGCTCACCGAACGCCAGGTCCCGCAGGGCGACTCCTCCTTCGTCTATGACCCCGGCGACCCGACGCCGACCGTCGGCGGGCCACTGCTCGACCGCAGCGCCGGTGTACACGACAACCGCAGCCTGGAACAACGCGCAGACGTACTGACCTTCACCACTGCGCCGATCGTCGACGAACTGGAGATCATCGGCACGCCGGTCGTCGAACTCGACCACGTCACGGACAACCCGCATGCCGACCTGTTCGTCCGGCTCTGCGACGTCGATCCGAAGGGCCGCTCGCACAACTTCACCGAGGCGTTTCTCCGCCTGGAACCGACCGAGAACGGGCCGGTCCGGCTGGAACTCGACCCCTGCGCGCACCGGCTCGCCCCCGGACACCGGCTGAGGTTGCAGGTCTCCGGCGGCTCGTTCCCGCACTACCTGCGCAACGAAGGCACCGGCGCACAGCCAGGCACCGGCGTCCGGCTGGCCCCGTGCACCCACACGGTCCACCACGGTCGGTCCCGCGTCATCCTTCCCGTCGCTCAGCCGGTAGCAGGACCGTGACCGCCGCCCATTCCCGAAGGAGAAGGTGTCAACGATGAGCACGTACGAGGGCAAGACCGTGGTGATCACGGGAGGCGGCAGCGGAATCGGCCTGGCCACCGCGCGGCTGCTGGTGGACGCAGGAGCACGCGTCCTGATCACCGGGCGCGACCACGCGACCCTGGACGCCGCCCGTGATCAGCTCGGCGAGAACGCAATGGCCGTACGCAGTGACGCGGGATCGGTACCGGATATCGAGGCACTGGTGGGCCTGCCCCGTTTTGACGGACATCCGAGATCAGGGGACCTGGGGTCTCCGGGAGGATGTCCATCATCAT